>JAKSOY010000278.1 GCA_024405255.1 Kiritimatiellia bacterium | reverse complement strand
CGCGACTCGAAGACGACGCAGATGACGCCGAACGGCACGCGCACCTTCTTGATCGTGATGCCGCTCGGACGCTCGCGCGTCCACAACTCTTCGCCGACGGGGTCGGGCAGCGAAACGATGTGACGGACGCCCTCCACCATCGCCTTGTACCGCGCGTCCGTCAGCGTCAGCCGGTCGACCATCGCCGGGGCGAGACCGTTCGCCTTCGCATTCGCAACGTCAACGGCGTTTGCTGCCTGGATGTCCGCGGCGTTCCTCTCCAGCGCCGCGGCGATCGCCTCAAGCGCGGCGTTCTTCTCGGCGGTCGAAAGCTTCGCCAGCTCGCCCGCGGCGGCCCGCGCGCGGACCGCCATGTCGTGAATGTAGTCTGCGACGTTCATGCTCATATTATAACACCAATTAGAAATATTCGCGCAGGGCGAATTCAACTTGTTCCAAGAACATCCGCTTGAACGCCGAAATGTTGTTCTGCTCGTAGAACAGCAGCAGCGCCGCTCGATAGTCATTGGCGTCGACCGTTCGGAAGGACAGGGGACAGCATTTCGCTGCGACGAGAATCGCGTTCGCAATCAAGCGCGACGTCCGTTTGTTTCCGTCCATGAACGGTTGGATGTAGGCGATCAGCAACAAGGCCAACAACGCCTTTTCATACGGTTCCGCCTTTCCGTTGATCAGAACGCACATGTCTTCGACGGCTTCGCGAATCTGCGATTCGCCGTCCAGCGGACGATATCTCGTCCCTGTAATGCCGACGCTCGCATGGCGCAGATTCCGTTCGACGTCAAGACCTTCCGTCAGCACGGTATGAAGATCCTCGATCTTTGAAACGGAAATCCTCTCGAACCATTCGGGACGTTCGAGGATCGCCTTGAGCGCGCTCTTGTGATTCAAGAGCATAACCGCCTCTTCGTGCTTCCGTCCCTTCGCCTCCTGAAGGTCCTTGAGCAGCGTTTCCGTTTCCAGCAACGTATAGGTGTTGCCTTCGATCTGCGCTGATTTCCAACTGAGATCAATGCCTAGACGCTCCATTTCGCGCTTGTACGCCCCTTCGGGGATCTCCGCCATCTTTTTTACGAAACCTGCCCGCAACTCCGTGAGGTGATTCAACTCGCTTGGCGTGAAAATCTCAACGGCGGGCATTGTCTCGCGAATCAACTCGAAATTATATCCTGTCTGCACCTGACGCTGATCAATGTCCTGTGCATAGTAGGTGTCAAGATTAACTGTCCTCAACAAGTGGGCACGCGGCGTAATGGAGTAAGTCGTTGACTTGCCCTGACCAGTCACGGCAACAAGGCCCTTCACAACACCATCAGCCAAAATACGCTTCATTGTCGCCGCACTTACCTTTGAAGGCAAGGCCTGCTCCACTTCCGTTCTCTTGGAATTCGGATGGTAGTGCAAAAACTCAAGTATTTCGTCAATTTGCTCCATAATCAATCCCCTTTCGGCTCAATCAAGCCGTATTATAGCATATTTACGGCTCATCGTGAACCGCAAATGCGCTTTTGTTGATCTATTTTGAGCCGAAAGTGTTGTCGCCTTAGAACACGACATTGACAAGCGGCCAGGAATAACGGTCGTTGACGAGGTTCACGAGACCGATTTGGATTATGAAGCCGGGATCGTCTGGACTTCGGTAGCTGACACCGTAATCCGCACGTCCGCACCGATATCGATTGACAAGGCCAAGCTGCAGCCCGTAGGATCCAACCAAAGTGTCAGCAGCAGAACATTGCTTGCCGAGGAGATTGTAGAGCCCGATCTGTGCGCCCCGCATACTTTTGAGCGAGTTGTTGCACAAGGCGACACCCAGCCCGTTCAACTGGTCGTTCGAGCAAATGAAGCTGCCGGCCTGAATGCCGTTCATCTGCCAGGCGAAATTGGACAGGACACCGACCTGCACACCCCAGATCGAACAGTCCTCAACCAAGCCAAAGTGATTGTTGAACTGTCCGTTGAACAGACCGAGGTCAACGGCCGCACCATAAACATTGCCGTACTGCGAGCCGACCGGTAGGCCGACCATCGCACCCCAGGTCGACGAGCGGGTGAAGTCGCGCGCATTGTCAACGTTCTTCCATCCCGTCAGCGACATCTGACACCGGTTGAAGTTCAAGGCCACGGGGAAATGCACCTCGGCGTTTCCGCACAGGACAACCATTCCGACAATCAACGACAAAACGATTCGCTTCATGACGTCTCACCTCCTGATGATGCCTCCGCCGACGATCTCGTCGCCGCGGAAGAAGACGGCGCTCTGCCCCGGCGCAATTCCCGCGATGCCGTCCGGACACGCCACCGTCTCTCCGTTCCAAATCACCGGTCCCTTCGGCTCACCCGCGCTCCTCACCTTCACCATCAATGGGAAAGCGGCTTGCAGTGGGGAAGCGGCGTCCTCGTCGCTTGCAAAGGAAACGACTCGGTCGACCTTAAACCTCCGCACCACGGACGCCTCCTTGAAGCCGACGATCACCTCGTTTCGCGCGGCATTGAGCCCGACGACATAATACGGCGTGCCGCCGCCGATACCGAGGCCCCTGCGCTTGCCGATCGTGTAGTTCCAAAAGCCCTGATGTTTGCCGAGCACCTTGCCGTCGACCGTGACGATGTTGCCCTCGCACGGCGCGGCCCCGACGATCTTCATTGGATCGCCGCCGCAGAAGTCCTGACTGTCGCCCTTCTCGGCGACCTCCAGGCCAAATGCCCGCGCCTTCGCCCGAACCTCCTCCTTCGTCAGCTCGCCCAGCGGGAAGACCGTCTTCGCCAGGATCTCCGGTTTCACGCGATAGAGGAAATAGCTTTGGTCTTTCGCCTTGTCGACGGCGCGGAGCAACCGGACATTCTTAACACAGAGGCACAGAGGCACAGAGCTCGAGCCATCTCTCCGTGCTTCAGCCCGCGGGACACCTGCTTCACCGCACACTTCGCTCTGTGTCTCTGTGACTCTGTGTTTACATTCGATCCGCGCGTAGTGTCCCGTCGCAAACCTCTCGCAGCCAAGCTCAAATGCCGCGCGCGGCAACAGTCCGAACTTCACCGTCTCATTGCACCGCACACACGGATTCGGGGTCTGTCCCCCGAGATAGACCCTCCTCAAGTATTCGAATACTTGAGTATGCCAGACGGATGAGAAATCGAAGACCTTGAGAGGGATGTCCAGCCGCTCCGCGACGGCTTTCGCCTCGGCGAGGGAAGTCGCCTCGTCGGCACGGCCGAGCGTCATCGTGACGCCGACGATCTCGTGCCCCTGCTCCTTGAGAAGCAGCGCCGCCACGGCCGAATCGACGCCGCCCGAGATGCCGACCGCGACTTTCACGCGAACAGCCAGGTCGAAAGATACCGCTCGCCCGTATCGGGCAAGAGCGCCACAATGTTCTTGCCAGCGAGTTCAGGACGTTTTGCGAGTTCGAGCGCTGCCCACGCGGCCGCGCCGGAGGTAATGCCGCAGAGAATGCCTTCCTTCGCGCCGAGCGCACGGGCCGTTGCGCCCGCATCTTCAGCCGAAACACAGACGACATCGTCTATGAGCGAACGGTCGAGGATGGACGGCACGAAGTTCGCGCCGATGCCCTGCAGCTTGTGCGGTCCTGCCACGCCCTTCGTGAGAAGCGGACTCGTATCCGGCTCGACGCCGACAACCTTCACGTTCGGGTTCTTCGCCTTCAGGAACCGCGCGACGCCCGTAATCGTGCCGCCCGTCCCGACGCCCGCGACAAACGCGTCAACCTGTCCGTCCAGGTCGTTCCAGATTTCCGGACCCGTCGTCCGTTCGTGTGCAGCGGGATTCGCCGGATTGTCAAACTGCTGCGGGATGAACGAGTTGGGCGTCATGCGGTGAAGCTCCTCCGCCTTCGCGATGCAGCCCTTCATGCCGTCCGCCCCCGGCGTCAGCACGACCTCCGCGCCATACGCCTTCGCGAGGCGGATGCGCTCGGCGCTCATGTTGTCCGGCATGACGAGAACCATGTGATAGCCCTTCACCGCCGAGACAAGCGCCAGCCCGACGCCCGTGTTGCCGCTCGTCGGCTCGATGATCGTTCCGCCGGCTTGGAGCTCGCCGCCCCGTTCCGCCGCGGCGACCATTTCCGCTGCCACGCGATCTTTCGCGCTCCCGCCCGGATTGAACGACTCGACCTTGGCGAACACCTTCGCCGCCGACTGATTCAGCTTGTCTGAAATCCGGACGAGTGGCGTCCGCCCCAGCGTCTCGAGAATGTTCGCGACTTTCATTTCACCTTCTTCCGCGCGCTCTGCGCGCCTTGGTTGCAGGGGAGATAGCGGATCTCCTCCCGCTCGGCTTCCGTC
This sequence comes from Kiritimatiellia bacterium, assembly GCA_024405255.1. Next base: position 1,096 of record JAKSOY010000278.1, on the reverse strand, counting down.
AGCTTGTCGTCTGACGGAACCGGCCCCGGCCTGCAGGAATCGAAAAATGGCGAAGGCCGCGCGGCGGCGACCGGCAACACAAGGCGCTCAGCGCCCGCCGCATCCTTTTCAATCCTTCCGCCGTACTTGACGACGACCTGGCGCACGAGCCGATCGCTCGCGGCAATCAAGCCGTCCCAGGTGAAGTCGGTGAACTCCCACTTCTTCGTCCTGTCCAGCTTGCTGAAGTACTTCGCCTCCAGCTTCTTGAAGCCGGTCATCACGCCGAGCACGCCGCACGCCGAGGACGGATTGCAGTCCGAATCGAAGCCGCCCGCCGTCGAGATGAACATCGTGCGGTCCATGTCGCCCTCGCCGTGGAGGAGTCCGAGGAGCACCATCGCGCCATTGACCTTGACGTTGATCTGCGCATTCGAGACGCGGCCGAGATTCGCCTTCGCGCGGAAGTACTTCTCGACCGCATTCGTCCATGTCGCCTGCCAGCACGTCGGATTCGCCGCATGCCAGGCGAGCATGTCGCGGACCATGCCCGCGTACTTCGACTCGGATGGAATCGCCTTCAGCGCCTTCTCGACGAGACGGACGCGGTCCGTCTCGAAATACGCCTCGGCATACAGCGCGCCGACGAACTGTCCGGCGTAAAGTCCGTCGCCGTAGTTCATGATGCGTCCGAAGGTCTCACCGAAGTCGACGGCCGCCTGGGGCAAACCGGGCGCGAGGATGCCGGAGAAGTCCGCCTCGATCTGGTAGTCGATGTCATCCGTGGTCGCGTGGAATTTCGGATGCGAGCTCGCCGGCGCGGCAATGCCGTTGCGGAGGTTGTTGCGCGCGTTCGAGTTCGCGCACCAGAGCCGATAGGCGCTGTTTGCGAAGTCGATGCCCGCCGCGCGCGTCGTCACGCCGAGGCCGCGCTTGCAGAGCGTGTCGAGAAACGTCATCTCGACGTAGAGGTCGTCCTGCACGAACGTGTTGTTGACGAGCTCCGGCTTCCAGACCGGCATCTTGTCCGCCGGAACGATCGTGCCGTTGTACCGGAACTCCGTCGGACAGCCGTAGGCGACGCCGACGGACTGCCCCAGCCACGCGCCCATCATGC
>JAKSOY010000277.1 GCA_024405255.1 Kiritimatiellia bacterium | reverse complement strand
CCGGAATGGCGGGCCTGACAGGAGTCGAACCTACAACCCTCAGATTCGTAGTCTGATGCTCTATCCAGTTGAGCTACAGGCCCTTGCGGAAAACGGCGCATATTGTATCACAATCTCCGACGGCGCGCAAGGGGGAAAATGAAAAAAAATTAGAGGGCTGGGAAAAGTTAAAGATTAAAGATTAAAGATTAAAAGTTAAAAGTTAAAGGTTAGAGGGGGAATGGGTTAGAGGGGTGGAGATTAAAGGTTAATGGTTGAAGATTAAGGTTTTGGGAGGATGATGTATTTCCGCCAAGTTACGGGTGGGTAAGCTTGAAACGAGTGCTCTCCAGGCGTACCCCACCACCCCTCCATCCCCAACCTTGTACCACCACCCACACCTTTAATCTTTAACCTTTAACCTTTAATCTTTAACCTTTAATCTTTAACCCCCTTTAACCCTTTAACCATTTTTGCTATACTATTCAACATGCAAGAGACAGAGCAGAAGACTCCTGCCGCCACTGAAGAGTTGGCGCGCGCCTTTGAAGAGCACCGCGAGCGGTTGCTCCGACTGGCCGAACGGCACCTCAATCCGGTGCTGCGGCGACGCGTCTCGGCTGAAGACGTCGTTCAGGAAGCGGCCGCCGACGCGTGCCGCTGGGGCGGTGAATTTCTCGAGAACGACAATCTTCCCGTCTACTTCCGTCTGCGCGCCGTGCTGCTGCAGACAATCACGCATCTGGAACGTCGTCATCTGCAAAGCGCCAAACGCGACGCCTACCGCGAATCGGAACCGCCCCCGCAAGAGGACGGCGGCGAAGAAGCCCCGCCCGCCTGGGACGATGTTCCCGACACCGCCACGTCGCCGTTGAGCGCCGCCGCGCGTGCGGACCGCCATGAGATCCTCCGCCGCGCCTTGCATGAACTTGCCGAGTCCGATCGCCAGATCGTGCTGCTGCGCAACTTCGACGACCTTTCGAATGCCGAATGCGCCGAGGTCCTGGGCATCGAACCCAAGGCCGCCAGCATCCGCTACGTGCGTGCGCTTCAGCGTCTCAAGGCCAAGCTCATCGAATACACGGAGTTTCAGGCGTGAACGAGACGGCTGCCACCCTCGAGCAACTGGTCGACCTCTACCTTGACCGATGCCACCTCGGAGACGCACCGGACCTCGCCACGTTTGCGACCGAACATCCGTCCCACACGGCCGAACTGCTGGAGATCCTTCCCCTTCTCAACGACCTGGAAAAGGCCGGCGACGCCGCACGCGGACGCTCCCGCGCCATCCAGGACGAACTGCCCGAGCTGCCGGGATCCGACTTCCGGCTCGATCGTAAAATCGGCGGCGGCGGCATGGGCGTGGTCTTCGAAGGCCACCAGCTTTCGCTCAACCGCCGCGTAGCCGTCAAGCTGCTGGCGCCTTCGCTCGTGTCGGACGCCAAACGCCGCACGCAGTTCGAAGACGAGGCGCGCATCGTCGCGATGCTGCACCACCCGAACATCGTCAAGGTCATCGCCGCCGGACAGAGCGCCGGCACCTGCTACTACGCCATGGAGATCGTCGACGGCGAACGCCTCGACAAGCATACGTTCCGCAATCTGCGCGAGATCGCCCAGGCCGGCCTTCAGGCCGCCCAGGCCCTCGCCTACGCCCACGGCTGCCAGGTGATGCACCGGGACATCAAGCCGTCCAACCTCATCCTGGACGCACAGGGCGTCGTGCATGTCGCCGACTTCGGCCTCGCCTGCGTGCTGGAAAGCGGACACGAATCCGTCGAGCGTGCCGGCGCGCAGAACGGCACCCTGCGCTATATGCCCGCCGAGCGCCTGCTCCACGGCGTCAGTTCGTTCGCCGGCGACCAATACGCACTCGGCGTCACCTTGTACGAACTCATCGCGAAACGGGCCGTCTTGCAGGAGCATTCGCCCAACGCCCTCTTCCGCCGCATCTGCAAGGAACCGCTGCCGCCGCTCGAATGCGACGCCGAGCCGGATTTCGCCGCCATCGTCAACAAGTGCATTTCTTTTGACGCGAAGGACCGCTACCCGTCCATGCAGGAGCTCTGCGAGGACTTGCGGCGCTTTCTGGACAACGAACCCGTCTCCGCCGCGCCGCCTCCCGCCGGCCGGCGCTTCATGCTGTGGATTCGCCGCAAGCCCGCCGTCGCCGCCCTCACGGGCGTCGCGGCCGCGTGCGCCGTGGCGGCCGTCGCGGCCCTTGCCGCCGGCTACATCCGCACGAACGCCGCCCTGGACCGCGCCGAACGCAACGCGTCGCTCGCAAGTGCCGCCCTCTCCGGCGTGTTCACCCATGTCGAACACCAGTCCTCGACACGGCGCGACACGGAACTGCTGACCGAACTCATGCCCTACTACGGCGAACTCGCCCGACGGCGCGACATGTCCCCCGAGAAAGTCGCCGAAGCGAACCGCGTACTCGGCACCTGCGCATTCCGCACGGGCAACTATTTTCTCGCGGAAAAGGCCTTCCGCCGCGTGGTGGAAACCCAGCCGGACGCCGATGCGCGCATCATGCTCGCAAACGCCTTGCGGCGACAGGGCAACGACGACGCGGCGGAGTCGATGTTCCGCAATGTCGCAGAAGCCTTCTCGGAATCGCCCTACCCCGCCGACCGCTATGCGGCCGTACAGGCCATCCGTGAACTCAATCCGGACAAGAAAACGGGCAAGACGAATCTGGACGATCTGCAACAGGCCTACTACATCATCAGCGACCTTCTGAAGGCCGATCCGAACAATCCCGACTACCGCTACCAGTACGCCGCCCTGCTCGGTACGGCACCCGACCTCGCCGCCTCCAACGGCGTGCCGCGTGCCGTCTCCACCGCGACGCAGATCCTCAACCGGCTCTCGGGCGAATATCCGGACCGTCCGGACTACGGACTCGCCCTTGTCGAACTCGTCGACGGGCGCCTTCACACCTCCAAGCCCCTGCGCGGCGGCGAACGCCTGGGCATTCTCGCCGCGCTCGAACGCGCGGACCGGCTGCTGGCGCGCCATCCCAACATGCCAGACGTCGTCTCGGCCGTGTTGCGGCTGCGCGTTTCGTATGTCGCCTACCTGCGCCACATCGGCGACGAGGTCTCGGCCGATCGCGAAACCGCCCGCACTTCGGGCATGCTCGAGATGCTCGCCTCCAGCCGCGAACCGCCGGAAGCCCAGCGTTTCCGCCACAACGGCACGAACGGCGTCAACATCGCCTATCGGCAGATTTCCATCAACCACCGTCTTCGTCGCGCGCCCGCGACGCTGGTGACCATCCTGCACGGCAGCGAGGGCGTCGGCTCGGACAACGCCCGCCAGCTGCAGACGCCTTCGCTGTTCCCGCTCGTCGAATACATCCAGTCGCACAGCGAAAAGGTCATCATCCTCCTGCCGCAGTGTCCCCCGAAAAAGAACTGGGCGACCCTGCGCGCGTCACTGGACGAACTCATCAAGAAAAAGGCACGTGAATTCCACGTGCCCGCCAAACGCATTCACGAAATCGGTGAAGCGCCGCTCTCCGAGGACGAGCTGCTCAAGATCTTCCCGCCGCCGCCAACGGCGTTTCCCGCAATGCGGCCCGTTCAGGACGAGACAGAATCCGCTGATTGGAACTGCCGCGGTATTGAAGCGACACATCCTTGAGCGACTCGACGAACGGTCCGTCGACCAGCGTATCCACCATCGACAGGAATTCATCCGTCACTTCCGTACGCCAGCGCGTCGGCGGCACGAGGTCGCGTTCGAAGACGCACCCCGTGTAGCACCAGATGTCCTTGGACGTGCCGAACTTCGCGCGGAAGCGCCTGAGGAACGGCACGAGCGCGCGCTGGTTCTCCGGCTCCATCGGCTCGCCACCCAACAGGGAAAGTCCGGCGATCCACGGATGATCAAGCTGTTCAAGCAGAAAGTCCTCGGTATTCGCCGTAAACGGCTGGCCGGCGGCGAAATTCCACGTGCTCTCGTTGAAACACCCCTTGCAATGGTGCGTACAGCCGGAAACAAAAAGCGACACGCGAACGCCGAGGCCGTTCGCAATGTCGCTTCCAATGATGCCCGAGTAGTTCATCTCAGCAGCAGCACTCGTGCAGATGCTCGGACACGTGCAGCACGCGCTCCTTGATTTCCTGCGTACGGCCCTGATTCCAATACTGGGAACCGATGTAGCCGCACGTACGACGCGCCACGTTCATCCGATTCTGATCGGTATTGCCGCACTTCGGGCACTTCCACACGAGCTTGCCGTTTTCGTCCTTCACGATCTGGATCTCACCGTCAAAGCCGCACACCTGGCAATAGTCGCTCTTCGTGTTCAACTCGGCATACATGATGTTGTCGTAGATGAACTGCATGATCGAGAGAACGGCCGGGATGTTGTCCTGCATGTTCGGCACTTCCACATAGGAAATGGCGCCACCGGGCGAGAGCGTCTGGAACTTCGCCTCGAGGGCGAGCTTCGCAAACGCGTCGATCGGCTCCGTCACATGCACGTGGTAGGAGTTCGTGATGTAGTTGCGGTCCGTCACGTTCTTCACGATGCCGAAACGCTGCTGCAGGCACTTCGCGAAGCGATAGGTCGTGGATTCAAGCGGCGTACCGTAAAGCGAGTAGTCGATGCATTCGGCCGCTTTCCACTTCGCGGTGTACTCGTTCAGCTTCTTCATGATGTCGAGGCCGAGCGCTTCGCCGTCGAACTCCGTGAGCTTCTTGCCGATGAGCGCATAGACGCACTCCCAAAGGCCGGCATAGCCGAGCGACAGCGTGGAATAGCCGCCATGTAGATACTTGTCGATCTTCTCGCCCTTCTTGAGGCGCAGCAACGCGCCATGCTGCCACAAGATCGGCGCCGCGTCGGAAAGCGTTCCCGTCAGACGTTCGTGGCGGCACTGCAATGCGCGATGGCAGAGTTCCATGCGCTCGTCGAAGATGCGCCAGAAGGCCGTCAGACGACGCTCGTCTCCCGCACCCTCGCCGGCTTCGTGCACGGCCGAAAGACCGATGTCCACCAGGTTCACCGTCACGACGCCCTGATTGAAGCGGCCATAGTACTGCGGCTTGCCCTGCTCGTTGACAAACGGCGTCAGGAAGCTGCGGCAGCCCATGCAGGTGTAGCAGTGCCCCTCGCCAGCCTTGTCGATCTTGTTCTTGAGCATGATCTTCTCGGAGATGTAGTCCGGCACCATGCGCTTGGCCGTACACTGCGCGGCGAGCTGGGTGAGATACCAGTAGGGCGTTCCCTCCTTGACATTGTCCTCTTCCAGCACGTAGATGAGCTTCGGGAACGCCGGCGTCACATACACGCCCACCTCGTTCTTCACGCCCAGAATGCGCTGCTTGAGCGTCTCTTCGATGATGACGGCAAGGTCCTTCTTCTCCTGCTCGTTGCGCGCCTCGTTGAGGTACATGAACACGGTGATGAACGG
>JAKSOY010000276.1 GCA_024405255.1 Kiritimatiellia bacterium | reverse complement strand
TGACGTTACATCAGGCAAGGCAGATCTCACGCCGGAACCTGACAGACTTATTTCAACGACGAAGCAGCCGGGATGAATCCTGCGAACATATTCAATATAACAACTTTTGTTGGGCTCGAATCGAAATATATGCTTGTATCGGCACGCCTCTCGGCGTTGCAATGACAAGATGATCCACGACATTGATGTCAAAAAGCTTTGCCGCATCAATCACCCGTTCCGTCAATTCAATATCCCCATGGCTGGGCGTCGGATCGCCGGACGGATGGTTGTGCGCCAGCATGATTGACTTCGCACCCCATCTGACTGCTTCCTTAAAAATATCCCGCACACAGGCTGGGGCATAATCATCCGAACCAATGCTTATGCGTATCGGCTCAGACAGCGGATGGTTTTTGACGTCCAGAAGCAGAACGAACATGCTCTCCTTCTCTTCTCCAGGACGAATCACCGCCTTGAACAGTCTAAAACCTTCTTCCGGCGTCGTGACCGAAGCGTTCCGCATCTCTTCAGGCGACATGCGATTTGCCCGCCGTCCCATCTCAAAGGCTGCGGCAAGTTCCAGACACTTCACCCGACCGATTCCAAGTATCGGTCTGTCGGGATAATCTTTATTGTGCTTCTTGACCCGCTCCTCAATATCGCGCCAATCGGACGAGATAAGCTTGTTCAGCGATCCAAACGCATCAAGTAACCGCCGTGAAAGTTCCCGCACATCGCACCCCGCGGCCCCCGTCTTCAGGATAATCGAAAGTAACGCCTCGTCCGGGATTGCCGACGGGTCTGCCGCGCGTTCCATCAAATCACGCGGCAACAGCTCCGACGGCAAGTCCTCGAATTTGTTCGCCACGATTCACTCCGCCAAGACGTCTCGAATAAGCGCTCCGATCTGATCGTGCCTGAGCTGCGAACGGAAGACTACCTTGTATCCGGCGACTTCAAGGTTCTTGAAGAACACTTCGGCACATTTGATCTTGATCTTCTGATCCTCGGGTATCTGCTGCTCGACTTCGTAGTCTTTCGTCTCGACAATCAGATTCAGCTCCTTAGTGCCGTCCTTCCGCTTCACGACATACATGAAGTCAGGACTGAAGCTTTCGCCGATAATCGTCGGAATCGCCACGCTCTTGCGAGGTATTTTCCCAAAGACAACAATCTCCTCAATGGTTGCCCGGACGTTTTCCCGCTCAAGCGCCGAATCATACGTCATCACGTCATACAGATACTTCTCACTCGGCTTGCCCGGGTAAATCTTCGTGCCGATCACGCCCTGCGTCACCGTCTTGCGCATCGAGCCGTCTTTAGTCGTCAGCGCCGTCGCCGCGACATCTTTCGGACTCTTCTTGTAGTTAAAGCGCCCCTGCAGGTTCTGGCTCTTCCAATTCCTAAACGCATCGCAGAAACGCACAACCGACTGCTCGTTGATTCGCGTCGCATCCGGCGCACCGTTCTTCTTCGCATAGATTCGAAGCCCCGCGTCCAGAGTCGAGACCGGAATGTTCGTCACGTTCGATATCTTGCGCAAGAAGACACCGTATGGTATCGGGGCCTCGACCACATAAGAGACGCCCGTCTCGTTCACGACGGACAGGGCGCGTCCGTCGCTCTCGACCTTCACGCGAGAACTCGTCAGCAGCATTTCCTTGAAGACGTCTTTCTCGAACAGCACAGCGACCGTCGACGCGAGCTGATCGTTCAGCTCCTTCTCGTACAACAGCACATACCGCTGATTGATCTTCATCCACAGGTCTTTGATCTGGTCGAACTGCGCCTTGCGCACCTTGACCTTCACAGACTTGTCGCGGTTGGCGTCCTTGACCCGGCCGCCCTTCAGCCCGCCGGCGAAATCAGGATACTTCTCAAGGAACTCCTCGCGATTCTCCGGACGGATGTTCCAATGCATGTCAATGTACTTCTTGGCCAGCAACTCGCCAAACAAGTCCTCCGCCGTGACACCAAGTCTCTTCGCCACGACCGCAAGCATCGGCTCGTCAATCTTCACGGCCAGCGGCACCTCGGCGTTGATTTGCGACACCAGCTTGTCCGCGAAGTCCGCTTCGCTGAAGTCGACGATGTAATTGAGCGCGAACTCGCCGTTCGACACGCGGTTACCGTTCGCGTCCACAGGCAGACGGAGCCCGCGTCCGACTTCCTGAAGCTTGCTGATCTCGCTGCCGCTCGAACGCAGCTTGGCGATGGTGAACACGTTCGGATTGTCCCACCCCTCCTTCAACGTCCACTTCGAGAACAGGAACCGGCACACGTTCCACTTGCCGCCTTCGTCCTTGAACGACAGCAGCTGCTTCTTGCCACGCAGGATCTTGTTGACCTGACGGGCGATCTCCTCGTCGGACGAATCATTGTCCTCCGCAAAATATCCGGCATGGCATTCCCCGATGCGCTCCAAGCTGTCCTCAAGAAACGCCTTGTACTCGTGCTCGGACGGCTCCAGCGCGGCCAGCGTCGCCTTGATGCGCTCCTTCAGCAGCTTTTCGAACGTCGTCCGCAGATAAGCCGCAGCACCTTCGCCGCGATAGGAGGCAATGTCGTCGATGAAGAAAAGCGCCAGTGTCTTGATTCTCGACCCTTCGCGATCGAAGTTTTCGCGCTCCGTCTCGAAATGCCGCTCGAGCGCCAGCTTCATCATCTGCTTCTGGTAGCTCTCCATGTAGACGTCGACGCTCATCTCCTCGCCGGTGCGCTTCTCCGACTCGTTGGAAAAGACCACCACGTCCGAACCGATCGCCTGCACGGTGATGCCGCCGAACGCCTCATGCACCGTCGAAAGCGAGTCCCCGACGCAGAGCGTGAAGCTCTTCTTCGCCTTGCCCGCCTCCAGGTACTGCATCCGCACGGACTTCTTGGACTCGATCTTGACGATCTTCGCCTTCGCGTCCTTGTGGTGCGCTGGCTCGAAGTGTTCCTTGACAACGCCCTTGATCAGCCGCTGGTTGAAAGACTGGCAGGCGTTAAGGTCGTAAAGGAGGTTCAAGTAGTCCTTGACGGATCTCTTCGCCTTGCCGAATCCCGTGACCACCTGGGGAAACGTCGCGCCGAATCGGATGATACACTGCGGCAACAGCTCTTTCTCGATCGCCTGATACGCCTTCTGGTCACGCGAGAAGCGATGCGGTTCGTCGATGATGACGAACGGGCGCGTCGCACGGATCGCGTCGAACGGACGGTAAAAGCCCTCCACGCCCGCATCGTAGTCGTTGCGCTGCAACAGAGAATTCTTGCTCCCCGTCAAGAGCTGCATGTTCACCAGGAGAACGTAGATGCGGCTCTCGACCTGACACGAGCCCTTGACGAAATCCTCGACCGCCGCCGGGAAGTACTGACGCCCCTTCTTCTTGTTCTTCGGCGGCTCCAGCACCTCGCATTCGATCTCGGCGTCATATCCGCACTGATCCCTGAAATGGCGCTTGACGTAGCTGTCCGTCAGGAACTGCGCCGCACCCGCCTTGATCGCCAGGGACGGGACGGCAATCACGAACTTGTTGATCTTGTATTTGGCGTGAAGCTCGTAGATGAGATGCGTATAGACGTAAGTCTTGCCGGTTCCCGTCTCCATCTTGATGTCCAGCGGCAAGTAAGGCAGCGCCGGCAAGGGACGCGACATCCCCGCCGTCTTGTTCACCCCCTCGATGCGCTCGATGTTCTTATCGAGCCGACGCACGCCATCCAGTCCCGTCAGCTTCGGGTTGGCATAGTACTGCTCCGGCGGCAGGAACACCACGCCCTCCAGCGCGTCCCTCACCGCATCCACGGCCCGCTGTTGATGTGACAGCCCCTTTTCGAGTATCAGCTCCATCGCGCGCCCTTAGTACCGCTTGTCGAGATTGACGTGCTTGTTCGTGCTGGAGTCGGCGACCTTGCGGAGGTTGTTCCGAATCGCCTCCAGCTGCGTAAATGTAAAGCTGTAGCCGAACACGACCAGATTCGACGGATTGAATCCCTCGAGCGTGTCGAAGTTCTCGAAGAGCGCCACAATGCCGTCATCGCTCAGCCCTGGCTCGATCAGGTAGACGTGCTTGTCCATCCAGTACGCCTTGTAGCCGTCAAGGTCAATCACCTTCGGCTCGGCGGAGAATCCATATCCGTCATGCACCAGCCACGTCGCCAGCACCGTTTCAACGCCGAACTCCTTCAGCACATCATCGGTCGCCGCCAATGCATTCTCGTTCGGATCAAACTTCTCGATCTTGTCGAGCGCCTTGCCCTCAACCTCCTTCAGCGTGTAATGCTTGAAGCCCAAGTCCATTGTCTTCGCCAACAGCGGATTCTCCGCGGCAATCTTCGCCGCCGCCTTCTTGATCCGCGCCTGACCGATCTCGTCAATCGTCTTGTAACCGACCTTAATCGCCTCTGAACCTTCTGGGCATGACTCTTGCAGCTGAACCATCACATACTGAAGATGTGCATTATGTTCAGCGTTATATTGCATAACCGCATGCGCCGTCGATGCCGCGCCCGAAAAGAAATCAAGAACAATCGAATCATCCTTTGCCGCAATCTCAAGAATATGCTTCATCAATTCAATCGGCTTTGCAAAACTGAACACTCTTGCCGAAAATAGGTCAGTAACCTCTTCCGAGCCATCCGCAGTGTACCCAACATCCTGCAAAAACGACCGATACGGCTTACTTCTATCATCAATCGACCTAATCTTCTCATACACAACGTATGTTCCATCTTTGCGCGGCTGGAAATGGCAATTCCCTTCCGACACTGCCTTCAACATTGCCGTCTTACCCCATCGCCAACAGCCCTCCGTACCATCATTACGAATCGGGTAAACATCCTCACCCTTCGGACCTTTTATCGGGAAATACATTGTTGGACGATCTTCTCGACGCGAGTTAGCACCCCATTTATTTAACTCCCGACCAATTCGATATGGCCCATGCTCATCTTCTTTATCCAATGGTTCCGCCTTAACCGAAATGCGATTGAGTGTAGTGGCGTTCTCAGCTTCAAGTCGAGCCGCATAACAAAGGACATATTCCTGATCTTGAACTATACACCCATTATCAGCTCCGCCCCCACTTTTTGCTATCCAAATAAACTGTGCGACAAAATTCTGCTCACCAAATATCTCGTCACAGAGCATCCTTAAATTTCCCTGCTCGTTGTCATCAATCGAGATGAAGATAACCCCATCCTTAGAGAGCAAATCTCGCGCCAGCATCAAACGCGGATACATAAACATCAGCCAAGCCGAATGGGACGCACTGCCGCGCTTGGTGAAATCGAGAATGCGTTGGGCTTCATCTTCAGAGATCGAAAGCTTACTGGCGAGTTCTTCGACCTTGAAACCAAACGAATCATTGTAAACAAAACCATCCGAGCCCGTATTATACGGCGGATCGATGTAGATGCACTTCACCTGTCCCTGCTTGGACTTCAGGAGATGCT
>JAKSOY010000275.1 GCA_024405255.1 Kiritimatiellia bacterium | reverse complement strand
TTCAGGATTGCGGCATGAGCCGCAATTCTGACCTCACACTTTTTATTCGCACCCGCCGGGTCTCCAGCCCGCAAACACGGATTGACGCACGATAGTGGTTTTGTTAGAATATTTGGACCTGGCGTGAATTGAATCGGCTGGCACGATGCGTGTGCATCGGGCGACGAAGTCGTTGGGATGTTGATTTAGAAAGGTAATACAAATGAAACAGACAACTCTTTCACGGCGCGGCTTCCTTGCCGCCGGTGCCGGATTCGGACTTTTCAATCTTGTGCCGTCGCGCGTCCTGGGCGCTACGGCCCCTTCGAACCGTGTGGCGATGGCGATGATCGGCATCGGTTGGCAGGGCGGTGGCAACATGAATTCATTCCTCTCCTGCGATGACGTGCAGGTTTTGGCGGTGTGCGATGTCAACACGGCGAAGATGGAGCGTGCCAAGGACACGGTTGACAACCGCTATGGAAATCATGACTGCCGCATGATCCGCGACTTCCGCGAGGTCTGCTCGCGCAGCGACATCGATGCCGTGATGATCGCGACGCCGGACCACTGGCACGCCTATATTGGCACCTTTGCGGCGAGCCATGGCAAGGACATTTACGGCGAAAAGCCGTTTACGCACGATCTTCTCGAAGGCCGTGCCCTCGTGAACGCCGTCGAGCGCAACGGCCGCATCTGGCAGACGGGCAGCTGGCAGCGTTCGAGCAGCGAGATGCGCCGTGCCGTCGAGCTCGTGCGCAACGGCCGCATCGGCAAGATCGTGCGTGTGGAAGTGGGCCTGCCTTCGGGTGGACGCGGTCCGGCCGCGAATCCGAACGCGCAGATTCCGGAAGGACTCGACTGGGACTTCTGGCTTGGTCCGGCACCGTACCGTCCGTTCCAGGGCGTGTACGACATCCAGTGGCGCTGGGTGCTCGACTGGGGCGGTGGGCAGCTGATGGACTGGATTGGCCACCATGGCGATATCGCGCAGTGGGGACTTGATTGCGACCGGTCGGGTCCGGTGAGCTTCGAAGGGTCCTGTCCGGACGACCGCGAGGGAATCTACGATTCGCCGAAGTCCTATCGCATCGAATGCGAATACGCCAACGGCATCAAGATGCTCGTGGCGGATGGTACGTATGTGCGTGGCGGCACGAAGTGGATCGGCGAGAACGGCGATTGGGTGTGGGTGGATCGCGGCCGGCTGGAGGCGTCGAAACCCGAAATCAAGAACGCGCGTCTTGAGGCGGGCGAACTGCGGTTGAAGAGTCCGGGCCATGTGCGCAACTTCCTCGACGGCATCAAGAACCGCACCCAGGCGATCGCGCCGGCCGAAGTCGCGCACCGCTCGGCGAGCATCGGACATCTCTGCCAGATCGCGCTCAAAACGCATCGCAAGATCCGTTGGAATCCGGAGACCGAAACGATCATCGGAGATGCGGAAGCCACGAAGTTGCTCGGCCGTGTGCCGCGCGGCCCCTGGGCGCTCGCGTAAGTTCATTGTGTTTGAGGATGAACAGTCGAGAGACGTCAGTGGTTTTCCGCTGGCGTCATAAAACAAGGGAGAAAATTATGATGATGAAGTCGGTTTTGAGCGTGTTTACAGTGGTGGCGGCGGGCCTTTGTTCGGCGGCGACCTACTATAAGGTCGGTGGCGATGCGGGTGGAACGTCGTCGTTTGCGGGGAACGTGAGTGCCTCGGTGGGATGGTCCACGACGTTGGGCGCCTCCAGTACATCCGCCGTCTCCGATTTCGCGAATTCAGACTTCATCGTCTCCGGCAATGTCATCCTCCGTCTTCCGGCCACGGATACAGACATCGCCTTTGGTGGCCGATCCCTGACCCTCACGAACGGGGGCGGTCTCACGTTGAAGAAAAATGCGAACGACGGGAACCGCAACGTGACGATCAACGATCTCCGCGTTGTCGGGACAGGGTCCATCAACATGGCGCAGGACCTTTCGCAGTTCACGCTCAAAGGCGCCGTGACGGTTGCCCCCGATGCGGCTTTGACATTCGCCTTCGGCCTTTCACCGTCGGCGGCCGACAAGCGTGCCTTGGTGATGGATGCGGCTATCACGGGCGATGAAACGACCTCGCTTGTCATTTCAGGTTCGGGCACGACGTCTCAAAGCCAATCATCACCCCTGACGCTCAACAACGTGGGGAACTTCTTCGGAACGATCAAGACCGCCGGTTCGCCGCGTCAGCCGTCGCTCGTGGTGAACGGCGCCTATGGCGGTACGCTCACCGATCTTCCCGCCGAGACGACTGTGGCGTGGTTCGACTACGACGGGCTGCCTGCTGCGACGGGCCTTCGAATCGCCACCACGACGCCGTCCTCCGTTCTCAAGACGAAACTCCGTTTCTTCGCGGACGAGACGGATCTCTTTGAGGGTGGCCACGCGATTCTCACATTCCCTGCGGGGGCCGAAGTCGATCTTTCGGAATTCACTCTCCTCGCGGCGGATTCGCCTAACGGCGCGACGAAACAGCTCTATCTGGAGCAGGTTACGAATGACGACCAAACGGTGTCGTTCGTCACAAAGGCGGGGCGCACGTTCTACAAAGTGGGTTACGATGCCGGCGGTACGAGTTCCTTTACGACGAATGTGAGCGCGTCGGTGGGGTGGTCGACGACGCGTGGCTCAGCAACGACAACGCCGTTCTCGGCGCTTGAAATGACGGCCTCGGACTTCATCATCGAAAACCAAGGCGTGCGCACGCCGGAATCGGGTACCTCATGGACGTTCTCCGGTCATTCGTTGCGCATTATCGGCAACGACTCGATCAACTCGGTCATGCTCAAGTGCGCGAACAACGGTACGATCACGTTCCCGAAATTGATTGTCGATCACGCAATCATCTTCCACGGGGTCGCGGATTATACCTACACGCTTGCCGGTGACATTACGATCGTTTCCGGAAGTACGCTCACGTTCGATGCGGCGGATACGAAGACGCGGACGACGATCGTGAAAGCGCCCATCCACGGCGACGCCACGACAACCATCCGGATGGACAGCGTGAATTCTGGTACGGCAAAGCACACGTTCAACGATCTCGGCGATTTCTTCGGTACCTTTGTGGATGCGGCCTCGAAAGCGGCTTCTTCGTCGATCGTTTTCGCTGGCGCATTCAGCGGCACGGTGGGCACGCTTTCCGCGAAGGCGGCGTTGACGGTCAATTACGATGGTCTTCCCGCAGGCAAGGGCCTCAAGGCGAACCAAATCACCGATTCCTTGAAGAAGATCAAGTTCTACAGCGCGACGACCGATTTTACAAGTGACAACCTGCCGCTCATCGTGTTCCCGGCGGGTACGGTCGTTGATCCGGCCGCGTTCACACTCACCTATGCAACGTCAGCGGATGCAGCCGGTATGCCGTTCCGTGCGTTGAAGACATTCACGGCGGACGACAATTCCGTTGTGCTCGCGGTGGATGCTTCGCAGCCGATCTACGCGAAGTTCCTCGACGACGGCACGGGGACGTTCAGTTGGCACTTCTACGGTTCTGAATGGAACGAGGTGACGACGACTTGCGGCCTCACTGAACCGAATAACGCGATCACGGTGTGCTTTGAATCCTCCGCGCAGTACGAAGCCATCAAGGCGCATCCCTGCACGGCGCGCGACTATCGCATGATGGCGTTTACGGTGGAAGAGGATGTGGACCTCACCTCTGCCGGCTGGGCTTTCACGGCCGATCCCGACGTCAAGATCGACATCAAGGGACACAAGGTGCTCTTCCCGCCGTCGTTCTTCAGCGGTTATTCCACGGCCTCTCAACAGCTGCTCAAGAATACGGGATTTGAGGCACAATCCATCGACTCGGGTGCATACGTGGTGATGAAACCCACGGATTGGTCGACGAGCGGAACGGTAGCGCTCCTGAAGAACAACACCACATACGCGAACGATCAGCGAGATGGATCGAATTGGTGCTTCATCCATTCAGGTGCGAGCATTTCTCAGGCCTTTACGATGCCAGAGGCGGGATTCTGCTATTTGTCCTTTAAGATTGGAACGAAGAACAACTCGGGAACTCAATGGAAGAGCAATGGCAACGTGAAGATCGACGGGGCCGAAGTCCTTTCTTGGTCTGGTCAGAACAATCTGACTGCTACGCGTTCGGCATATGCCTTTGTGGGGGCGGGTGGACATACGATTCAGATTTCCTGTACGTACAACAGCGGTATGTCTGTTGACAATATGTCGCTCACGCTTTTGCCGTCTCGTGCAACGATTACGGATACAGTGGGGGACGGTGAAGTGCAGGTGGATGTGCCTTCGGGGGCGTCTGCCGCCAACACGGCGGTGGCGCTCACAGGCGATTTGAAGTTCGTGAAGAAGGGTGAGGGTGTGTTCACCATGAGCCGCATGGGGCAGACGTACACGGGCGGTACGGAGGTACTGGCCGGCAAGCTCATCACTGCGGCTGGCAGTGGCGGAAATGCGGATAATTCCGCACAGCGTCAATTCATGGGTGCGAAGGGGTCCGAGATCACGGTCCAACCGGATGGCACCTTCGACATTGCGGGTAACTATGACTACTATCTCTACCATATCATTCTCAATGGTGGAACGTTCCGAAGCGGTTCGGCGACGGACGGTCCCGTGCCGCAGTCGCAGACCGGATGGGGTGGTGTGGGCTGGTTGACGCTCACGGCGGATTCCACGTTCTATCTGCGCAGCGATGTCGTGTTCAACAACAAGGCCGATCAGCCGATCGACCTTGGCGGACACGTTCTCACGATCGATGCGCCGATTGACTCGAAGTACATCTCGTGGCAGAAGGACATCACGAACGGTACGGTTCGCCTGCTGGGCGTTTCCACCGCGAAGGAATACTTCCGCGTGATGAGCCGTACGGTGGAGGCGCGCACGGTGGACTTCATTGACCGGATGGGCCTCAACATTTCGACGAACATGAACGTGCGCGGCTACAATCCCACGTTCACGTGGAACAACGCACTTTGTACGGGTACGGCGGCTTTGAACGTGTACGGCACGTTCCGTCCGGACTCCGACTACTTCTACGGTTGCACACTTCAGGATGGTGCCACGCTCGACCTTTCGGGCAAGGAAGAGACGTGGTCCACGACGAGCGCGGCGACGGTCGGCCGCAAGACGGTCGATTTCGCTCCGAACGCGCGCATCACGGTGAAGCTGGAAGGGCGTACCCACTTGAGCGGCAAGGTCGTGGATTGGACCGACCATGTGCCGGAGAACTACGACACGATCGAGTTCATTCTTGATCCGGCTACGCGTGCCCAAGGGTACAACATCTACAAGATTCCCACCGGCATCCTTCTCGAATGTGGGACGACGATCTTCATCCGATAATCTAACGCGTTCAGGCAGAACTCGATTGACTCTCTGCGCTGATCTCGGACTGATAATCGAACAAGGAGCAAAATGAGCGATATGAGTCTTTCGTCGT
>JAKSOY010000274.1 GCA_024405255.1 Kiritimatiellia bacterium | reverse complement strand
TCTTCGCGCAAGCCCTCAAGTTCATCGTGCCGCTGCTGATCCTTGGCTTGGTGACCCCGGCGATTGCGAATGCGGGAAAAGGTGCGGGGAAGTTTCTGTTGATGGTTATGGTGTTCTCGTATCTTTCGACTTGTGCGGCTTCGTTGTTCGCGTATTTTTCGGCCAGCTGGATGTTACCGCACTATGTCGCGAAGGGCGCGGTCGCCGCCGTTGGGAAGGGCGCGGAGATATTGCCCTATGTTGATTTGAAAATTCCTCCCTTGTGCGATGTTCTGACGGCCCTTGCGCTTGCATTTATGATCGGCGTCGGAGTGGTCGTCACCGGTTCTGCGGCGATGAAGCATTGGTTCGAGGAGTTCGGGGAGATTGTCAAGCTGACGATCACGAAGGTAATTATTCCGGGGCTTCCGATCTATATCCTGACGATGATCTGCGAGATGACGGCATCCGGAAGGATTGGTGCGATGGCGGGGACGATGGTCAAGGTGATCGGCACGGGATGGGCGCTGACTATTGTGTTTCTCGTCATCCTGTATGCGCTGGCTGGGTTCGTCGCCCGTCGCAATCCTTTCGTGTGCCTCTGGAACATGGGGCCCGCCTACCTGACGGCGCTTTCAATCGCGTCATCTTCCGCCGTCATTCCCGTGACGCTCGAGTGCTGCGAGAAGAACGGGATTTCGAAGGATGTCCGCAATTTCGTTGTCCCGCTCTGTGCGAACGTGCATATGGTCGGCAGCGCCATCAAGATGATTGCAAGCACATTGGCCGTTGTTATCATTTATGGATTGGATATTGGGTTTCCGCAGATCTTGCACTTCACCTGCCTCTTTGCCATCGCCGCAGTCGCCGCTCCTGGTGTCATGTGTGGAGTTCTGATGGCTTCGGTTGGATTTGTCGAGTCTGTTCTTGGACTGACGGCAGAGCAGGTCGCCGTTATGATGACGTTTTATATGGCGCTAGACGGTTATGGTCCGGCGGCGAATGTGACTGGTGATGGTGCGATTGCGCTTGTCTGCGAACGGGTTTTTGGTCGAACGAGCCGACGGGTCGGTTGTAAAACGATTTAATGAACGAAAGGAACAGATGAAGAGAATAGGCTTAGTGGCGTTTTGGGCGCTCTGCACACCCGTTTTCGGCGGGGCTGTTGTGGTGGAGGGCAACCTCTTTGCCGCGCGACAGGATTGCGAGGAACTCGGCAAGATCGTCGAACGGCTGGAGGCGAAGGGCGGCGGACAGTATTCACGCATGTCCTACGAGGTTGTGCGCTATTCGCTTGATGCGATGTCGAAAGACCTGTCTGCGGGTTATACCAATCGCGTTATCCGGGGCATGAAGGAGGTCTCGAAGATCCTGCCGCGGGCGCTCGCGAAGGCGAAGCGGATCGAGGCGGGGGATGAGAAGGACATCGCCGTGCCACGCTTCAAGTCGGGCCCCGTGAAGATTCGCGGACCGATTCTCTATGGCGACCGCGAATGGCCGGACGGACGCATTGAGCACGACAAGCCCGTGATGCTGAACGGCTGGGGACACTTCGGCGGAGCACAGCGCGACCTTGAGCTGCTCAACCGAATGGGACACAACTACTTGCAGATGGAAGTGGGCCTTAGGCGTTTCTTCCCGAAGCCGGATGTCGTCGATACGAATGCCTTTGATGGCTTTTTTTCCGTGGCGGATCGCGCACAGAAGGCGGACACGAAGATCGACCTGCACCTTTGCTCGCATTACATGGCGGGATGGGCGAAGGCGAACAGTCCCGATTCAAAGGTCTGTCGCAACCACTTCATGGGATTCTGTGTGCATGATCCCTATATGGTCGGTGTCATCACGAACTTCCAGCGTCAGGCGGCTAAACTTACGAAGGACCATCCGGCGCTTGCCTCGTATTGCCTCACGAACGAGCCGGGCAGTCAGGATGTCTCGAAGTGTTCGCACATGAAGGCGATCTGGGAGGGGTATCTTGCCGAGCGCTATGGAACGACCGCGAAGATGAGCGAGCTGTGGCAGACCAACTTCACGGATTTCGCCGCCGTGCCGATGCCGGCGTTTCCAAAATTGCCGAAGAGCCCGTTGGGGCTGGAGTTTGTGCGTTGTAACCGCAGGGCATTCGCAGATTTCCATGCGACATTGGCGAAGGCCGTGCGGGATGTCGCGCCGAATGTGCCGCTTCATTCGAAGACGACGGTTGATGTGTCGCTTGGAGGATTTGGAGAGTGTTTCTTTTGGTCGCTGGATGCGGCGCGTTTTGCTGAGATTTTTGATCTTCTTGATCATGATGGGGTTCATTGCTATTGCCTCCAGAGAGAATGGACAAGTGATTGGGAACGAAGCCAGAGGGGGTATGATTTCATTCGCAGCTTCGCCGACAAGCCGATGATTAATACGGAGAACCACATCATTCAGGACAACTGCGCCGGGTACGGCATCCCGAAGGAGTATGTCTATTCCGCGTTGTGGCAGGATGCGATTCACGGACAGCGGGCGACGGCGCAATGGTCGTGGGAGCGTGGTACGCCTAAAGACAAGGTGTTCAATGGACTTGCACCGGAACGCCCGGAGATTCTGGAGATGCTGGGGCGCTGTTCGCTTGATCTCCAGCGGTTCTCGGACGAACTTGTGCCGATTCAGGAGGAGGAACCGACCGTCGTTCTCATGTGGTCGCTTTCGTCGAAGGTCCTTGGGAACGGCCATCGCAATGCCTATATTCCGGCGTCTTTCCTGGGCGAGCCGGTCGGCTTCGTCAACGAGGAGGCGCTTGCAAGGTATTTAAAAGATGATGTGAAGTGCCGCTCCCTGCGCTCGGTGCGGGTTGTCATCTTGTCGGGGGTCACGCATTTGCCGGACGAGTCGGTGGCGGCGCTTAAGAAACTGGAGCGCGAAGGCGTGTCGATTCTCGCCGTCGGCGATACGCTTGCATTTGACGACTTCGGGCGTCCGCGCGGCGAGACGCCGTGGCCGAGTCGCGTGGAGGGGAAGGACCATGCGATCTTCGATCTTCTCGTCGCGGAATGCGGGAAGTGGAATCTGCCGCGTCGCCCTCGGCTCGTCCGGCCCGTTTACGGTGTCGAGACGCACGGATATGAGAAGGATGGCGTCTGCCGCCTGTCAATTTGCAATCAGGTGAGAGGTCCGGTGGAGATCGAGCTTCCGTCCGAGGGCGTCGATCTCATTTCCGGCAAGAAGGTAACGAAGCGCTTCAAGCTCGCGCCTTTGATGCCGCTGTTCGTGGAGTATCACAAGTGAAGACTGATGCGAAACGACTTGATGAAAGAAATAACGATGAAGAAAATAGGATTGATGGTTGCCGGTGCGCTGTGCGCGGTCGTGGCGTTCGGGGAAGTCGCTGCGGATGAGACGGCGAAAAAGCCGGACTCTCTCAAGGTGCTGATGATTGGCAACAGCTTCTCCATTTGCGTCGGGAGCCAGATGCCGCAGATCGCGAAGTCGCTGGGACTCAATTTGGAGCTTGGCTCCCTCTACATCGGTGGATGTCCGTTGGAGAAGCACTGGGCGAACTGGGTCGCTTCGACGAACGCGAATTTTAAGCCGTATGTGTTCGATCTTCATGTGAACGGGAAGAAGGTTCGGCACGAGAAGATGAACCTGCGGACGGCGGTATCGCTTGCCAAATGGGATGTCGTCACATTCCAGCAGGCTTCCGGACTTTCCTGGATCGCCAATAGCTACCATCCCTACGCGGAGAGGCTTCAGGAGGCGATTCGAGCTCAACTACCCGACGCAGAGTTCGTCTGGCAGGAGACGTGGAGCTATTTGCCGTGGGATCCGAACTTCAAGCGGTGGAAGATCGACCGGGACGAGATGTACGCCCGTTTGCATCGCGCGTACGCGGATGCTGCTGCCGCGAATAACCAGCGCGTCATTCCAACGGGCACGGCGATTCAACTTTTTCGTCAGAAACTGCCGGTTAAACCCACCGAAAATTCCATAGGGGGTGATGTCTGCGGGTCCAGTTCGTCATTCAAGAAAAAGGATGATGGTTCTTACGTCTACAAGGGCGATACGATTCATCTTAATGGGGACGGCCATTATCTCCAGGCGCTTGTGTGGACGGCCAAGTTGTTCGGCGTCGATGTGCGCAAATGTGATTATGCGCCAACGTGGATTGCGCCGGAAAAGGTCGCGCTGATGAAGGAAGTTGCGATGGCGGCTGTTGGCGGTGAGATGCCAAAGATGCGGGACGCTGCGTCGGAAGGTGTTCAGAGGCTTGGATTTAATGGGTTCGACGAGGCGAAAATGGGGATCGGTCTGGGTGGGGAGTTTCCCGGCGCCATTGCGGGACTTCTGCGTACGAACGATGTGGTGCGTTTTAATTTCGACTTCACGAAAGGTGGAAATTATGTGACGATGCGTCTTGGGCAGATTTATGAGGGTGCGCGAAGTGTCTCCTGCCAATGCCGTTTGATGTGCTCTGAGAAGGCAAATTTCTGGATTCGGGCTTCTGACGCGAAGGGGGATGTTTATTTGATTGCGAAACCAACTCTGGCATCGATGGGTGGCTGGCAAGCAGTGACGCATGATTTGCGGCGGTTGGGCTGGTGTCGCGGCAAGTCGACGAACAAGGTCGATCGCGCGACGGTCAAGTGGCCGATTTCTGCGGAAATTCTCGTTGAGCCGCATCAGCGCAAATTGAAGGGGTATGTCGAGATGAAAGACCTCGTTCTTGCGACGACGAACCGCGTCAGTCAAAAGGACTGGGCGTTTTCATGCGGGGCGTCCCGCTTCGGACAGGTTTATCTGCCGGACGAGGTGATTGCGGTCAAGGCCAGTCTCAAATCGTTGCGGACGGACGGTGCGGAACCTACGATGAGACTTGAGAAGGCGGTGGTCACGGACTGGCAGGACAAGGAAGTACTGGTGAAGAAGTGTTCGGGCGATATCACGCTGACGGCGGACGAGCTTAAGGGACAGTTCGGCGCATTCCGTGTGACATTCTGGGGAAGGGATCAGGTTGGAGAGAAGAAACTGGGTGAGACGTGGTTTGCGCGGCTGACGGGTGAATCTAAGCCGGTCACGTGGGCGGGTACGGGCGTTCATGGCTGGAGCACGGATACGCGGCGCTATGAGCTCATTGCAAAGGCTGGGCTGGGTACGGTTCGCAACGACATTCCGGGATGGAGCGGCTGGGAGAAGGAGAAGGGCGTCTACCAGTGTCCGCGAGGTTTCCGCGAGACGATTGACAAGATGCACTCCTTGGGCATTGAGATGAACCTTATCCTGAACAGCCTCAATCCTCTTTATGGCAAGATGCTTGACTTTGACGCCTTTTGCAACTGGGTGCGCTATGTCGTTACGCATGAGGGAAAGGATGTCGAGTATTATGAGATCTGGAACGAGCCGAACAACTTCTACTTTGGGCCGAAGCTGCGGAACTCGTTTTTCGACTCCTTCACAAAGTTTACGAAGCAGGTCGTGAAGACAATCCGCGAAGTGAAGCC
>JAKSOY010000273.1 GCA_024405255.1 Kiritimatiellia bacterium | reverse complement strand
GAGCCGATCACACTCGCCGACGCGAAGTGTGTAGATGTCGCCGTCGCCGATAAGCTTGATCGAAGCTTCTTTCGTGTTCGGATGGAACGTCTGACGCAGGCCGAGCGTGCGATGCTGTTTGCCCTCGCGGAAATGGAGGGCCCGGTCTATAAATTGCAGGACGTTGCCGACCATATGAAGATGAATGTCCGGGCCTTGAGCCCACGGCGCAGTTCGTTGATTGCCAAGGGAATGGTCTACAGCCCCGGTACGGGACTTGTTGCCTTTACGGTGCCGCTATTTGCCGAGTATCTGAGGCGGACGGGGAAATCTGATGTCTGTTGACGATCACATCTACATTTCGACGCTGAACTGTTACGAGCACTTCCGGTAGACTGTGTTGAAACGCGTTCTGCCGTTTGTGAGTTAAGGTAGAAATCTCTTGTTTACGTTGCCGATGTCGAAGGGGAGCATGTAGGCGTTGAGGGCTGAGATGTTGCCGCGTTTGCCGGTGATGGTCAGGACAAGACGCAGAAGTCCGCGAACAAGGCCGCAATAACGGGCGGCAAGGAACAGCGTGCGGCAGAGGATGATGTCTAGGACGCCGTTCGGCATGCGCATTGACTGCCAGACGGAAATTTGCCGTGCTTCGGCATGGAATCGATGCCAGATGATGTGCTGATCGGTCAGAAGGTGATGGTACTTGTGTATGCTCTGCCAAGGTGCGTCGGTGCCGAAGTGAAGGGTGAAGCCGTTCTCCTCAAGCGGTGTGGTCCGCCCGTATGACATGTGCTGCCAACGGCCGTCAAGATAGGCACGGTCGTTGCGCCAGAACGTGAGGGCATTGAGGACTGTTTCGTCGACGCAGGGCACGTTCCCGTTACTTGCGGCAATGGTCTCAAGCATTTTGATGTGCAGGGATTCTTTGCGGAATTTTGCAAGGTTCATGACGATCATTCCGGCGCAAAATCTCTTGCCAAACTCAAACTGAAAGTTGTGTGCAGTATACCACTCGAGTTCGACTTTGATCGTGTGGTTGGATGGCGTGCAATGGATGATGGCGTTTTGATCAAGGGTGTCCCACAGTTCAGCGATGTCTGCAATCCAGATGATGTCGACATCCGTATAGACGATTTGATCGACGTTTGGAAGAAGGTCGGGCAGGAGTAAACGCGCATATGTCATTCTGCCGTTACCATGATAGGTTCGGAATGATCCGAAGGTGCGTTGCTGATCAATGGTGATTCGATCTACAGTGGATCCGAAGTGTATGATGCGTTCTTTTAGATAGGCAAATGAATCGTCAGGGATGCCGCCGTCGAGGACGTGAAAAACTAGACTTGATGGACGGCTGCAGTTTCTGGCAATGGACCACATTGTCGTCAGAAGCCCCTCGAAATAATTATTGTCGGAGGCGAGTGCGACATGGATGGTGTTAGTTGTCATGAGACAGACCTCTTGTGATTCCGGCGTGAACAAGGCAACAGAGGAGGCGGACGAACGTTGCTCCGGTCATCCAATACATCATTGTCTGGAGCGTGGAGATGTTGTGCAGGGTGAGGAATGCGGTCCAGGAGGCCGGGATGATGCCTTCGGCGTAGCCGTGGCCTGTTATGGCGAGCAGGAGGCCGACATACAGAAGATTGCAGGGGATCGTGACGATCATGTAGCCAAAGCGGTTGGCGGAGACCTCGGCGGTTGTGTAAAGGGCGGTGATGGCCAAGAGCGTTGTGTTGAGAATGAGCCATTGGACGGCCCAAGAGTAGTTCACGTATGTTTCGCCATAGGGTAGGAATGAGATCACGGAGCCGCCGAAGATCCAGAATGCCAGCGCGAAGATGCCATTGGTTGCGACTATGGCGAAGGATGTCTTGAAAACAATCGGCAGAGTGCTGCGACCCTTTGAGGCAAGATCGGCGGCGAAGGGGAAGATCGTGAACATCAGCGCCGTGTGAAGGAAGCTTGCGATTTCCCCGAATCGTGTCATCATGTAGTAGGCGGCGGAATCCGCCTCGGGCAAACGTTGTCGGATGACCATTGTTTCCACGAGCGGCAGGAGTCCGCCGACAACGGAACTGACGCCAAAGATGACGAATAACTTTCCGTAGCGATTGAAAACATCGCGTGTCCAATAGGGCTCGGCGGGGACGGAGAGTTCCTTGCGGAGGGCGATGACGGAGGTGACGATGGAGAAGGCGGGGGTGGAGGTCTGGCCGATGAAGTAGCCGGAGAGGGCGCGGAGGGGCATCGTCGCGAGCATGGCGAGGAAGCGGATCGGGGCGCCGAGAAGGGAGATGACGGTCGTCGCCTTGAACTTCTTGAGGGACTGGAGGGCGTTGGAGAAGATCGGCGAGAGGGTGTTGATGAACGAGTAGACGATGATCAGCATGCCGAGCGAGCCCTCGGCGATGCGGATGCGCTCGAGGAAGTGCGGTAGGACGAAGTGGGAAATGACGATGGCGAGGAAAAGGAAAATCGCCGCGGCGATGAAGACGCTGCGCATCAGGGTCTTCATCTTGCCGAACTGTCGGTTGACGGCGAGATTGGAGAGTTCCTGACGGAAGGTTGAGGCGAAGACCGCCGCGGGAAGGGCGAGGAACGAGGCGAAGTTCGCGAGCGGCTGGACGGCACCGAGCTCGGACGGCGGGACGTACTTGGGGACGAGCCAAAGCCCCACGAAGACGTTCAGGCAGTCCGCCGCCCGCGCCGCCATGAAGATCATGAGCGAGTACCACCAGAAGTCTCCGAGGCGCGCGTGAAGTCTGTCGAGAAAGGCTTTCATTCTTCAGGCTTGTTGTGCAAGATGGCGTGTCAGCAAGAACTTTTGCGCCGAGTTGTGGAAAGGCCGGGATTTCGCAGAGAACATGCGTTCAATCAGGTGTTGAGCATCGCGCGATTGACCTTATCGCGGTCAAAGAACGAACGACCGCTGACGCGGATGCCGCGTATTTGAATGGGTTGCGCATGACGAGTATTATACCACAAACCTATTTAGAGTTGAATAGCGCAAGTTGAATAGGTGGGTGGGCGGGCAGGTACGTTGCCCGTTGTGATATAATATGCGGCAGATGACGAAGATTGCGTTAAAGGCGAAAAGGGACTATAGCGTCCGAAAGCATCATCCGTGGGTGTTTTCGGGTGCGGTGGAGAATTCGGACGCGGGGATTGGCATCGGCGAGACCGTTCAAGTCGCGAGTGCCGACGGCGAGGTGCTCGGGTATGGCAGTTGGTCGCCGGCGTCGCAGATTCGCGTCAGGATGCTGTCGTTCGATCCGAAGACCGTTCCGGACAGCACTTTCATTTCCGAACAGGTCGCGCTGTCGGTCGCTCGCCGCGCGGCGTTTTTCGCGCCCGAGTCGACGACGAACGCCTGCCGCGTGATCAATGCGGAATCCGACGGGCTCCCGGGCGTCGTGGCCGACTACTACAACGGACATGTCGTCTGCCAGTTTACCTCCGCCGGTGCGGAATATTGGAAGGAGGCGATTGTCCAGGCGCTGATGGCGAAATTCCCCGTCGGGTTCTCGCCGAAGTCGGTGTCGGAACGCCTGGATGTCGACGTAAGGGAAAAGGAGGGTTTGCCGACGGCGGCGAACGGGAGAGACGCCCGTTCCCCCGGGGCCTTCGCGGTCCTTGTAGGCGAGGAGCCTCCGGAGCTGATTGAAATCAGGGAAGGCGACATCCGGTATTTTGTCGACGTGCGGAACGGACACAAGACCGGCTTCTATCTCGACCAGCGCGATGCGCGGGCTGCGGTCGGGGCGCTGGCGAAGGGCAGGGACGTCCTCAACTGCTTCTGCTACACGGGCGGATTCGGGCTGGCGGCGGCGGCCGGCGGCGCGAAGCACGTGACGCAGGTCGACCTCTCGCACGACGCGCTTGAACTGGCGAAGAAGAACGCCGAGCTCACGTTTGGCGGACAGCGTCCGTCGGCGGGGACGCCGACGGTACGGTATGAGGAGGCGGACGTCTTTCAGTACTTGCGCAAGTGCCGCGACGCGGGAATGGCCTTCGACCTGATCGTCCTCGATCCGCCGAAGTTCGCGTCCGTCAAGTCGCAGGTGATGAAGGCGGCGCGCGGATACAAGGACATCAACCTCCTGGCGATGAAGCTTTTGCGTCCGAACGGAATCCTCGCGACGTTCTCGTGCTCGGGGGCGATGACGGCGGACCTGTTCGACAAGATCCTCGCCGAGGCGGCGCAGGACGCGGGACGCGATTTCCAGATGATTGGGCGGACGCGCCAGGGGGCCGACCATCCGGTCGCCTTGAATTTCCCCGAGGGACTGTACCTGAAGGGCGTAATACTCAGGAGCATGACATGAGAAATTGTTCAATTGTTCGATTGTTAGACTGTTTGATCCTGGCCGTTGCGGCGGGGTTCGCCGGCTGCACGACGCAGAAAGAGGCTGAGGCCCAGTATACGAAGGTGCTGATGATCGGGAACAGCTTCTCGATTTCCTGCATGGCCCACTTGCCGAAGGTCGCCAAGGCCGCGTCGCTGGACAAGCCGCTCATGCTTGGGTCGTTGTACATCGGCGGATGCTCCCTCTCCAATCACTGGGCGAACGTGCTGCGGGACGGCGAAGAGAAGTTCCATCCCTATCGTTTCGACCTGGCGGTCGACGGCGAACGGGTGATCGACGGGGCGAAGCGCAATGTCTGCGACGTGCTGCGGATGAAGGACTGGGACATCGTGACGGTTCAGCAGGCGAGTCATTTCAGCTGGAAGGAGGAAACGTACGCCCCGTGGGGCGACAACCTCGTGGCCAAGGTCCGGGAGCTGGCGCCGCATGCGAAGATCGTGGTGCAGGAGACGTGGAGCTATACGCCGTGGGACAAGCGCTTCAAGGAATGGGACATCGACCAGAACGAGATGTACGCGAAGCTCCATGCGGCGTACGGCGCGTTTGCGAAACGGCACGGGCTCGAGGTGATCCCGTTCGGCACGGCGGTGCAGGAGTGGCGCAGGCGGCTGCCGGTCAAGTATGCGGAGAACTCGTTCGGAGGCGATGTCGTCGGGGGAGGCAGGCAGGAGGAACGCGACCATTTCAAGCGGAATGTGAAGAACGACTGGGAACCGAACTGCGACGTGTTTCACCTCGGGCGCAAGGGCGAGTACTTTCAGGCGCTTGTGTGGGCGAAGTCGCTCTTGGGAGCCGATCTCGAGAAGATGAGCTACAAGCCGGACTACGTGACGGATGACGAGGACAGGCTCATGAAGAAAATCGCCAGTAGAGAAGAATGATTTCGTTAACATATCCTTAACAAATCAAGGATAAAATCAGGGTGTTCAAACATCAGGGGATAAATGATATAATGTGCCCCGCTTTTTGAAAGGATACACGGGTAATGCTTGAAGTTAAGAACCTGAAGAAGTGCTTCGGCGACTTCCAGGCGGTGAAGGGGGTCTCCTTCAGCGTCAAGGAAGGCGAAGTGCTGGGCTTCCTCGGCCCGAACGGCGCGGGGAAATCGACCACCATGCG
>JAKSOY010000272.1 GCA_024405255.1 Kiritimatiellia bacterium | reverse complement strand
CCGGCGTCGCGGACCCCGTGAGCGCCGACGCGCTGCTGCCCGGCGCGGCGGAAGGGCGCGCCGAGCCGGCGGCCCGGGCGCGGGCGGCGGAGATCCTCGCGGAGGGCGCGGGGACGGTCGTCGCGCTGGAGGCGGCGCTCGCGCTGCGGCTCGACCCGGACTGCGTCCCCGCGCTCGCGGACCCCGCGGCGGTGCAGACGGAGAGGACGCCGCGGCGGCTGCTCGGCTGGCTGCGACGACGATGGTCGGCGTGAATTCTCACAAGGCGTTTTTCCGGGAGGACTGTTCGGGTGTTAGGAAGTTTGATTTCAATGCGGAACAGAATCGGCCGGAGGGCGGCGGATACGGACGACCCGCTTTCGTCTGCGCGGTCACGGAACTCATGGTTCCGAATCATGCCGTTCTGCCCGTCGATCGAAATTCGGCGCCCTGGGAGAAGGCGGAACGGGCCCGCAAACACCGGGGGTAAATGAACTTATGCGGCGTGTATCGACCCACACTTGTGCCTGAAGAGCCCTCTTTTTCCTCTTTTTCCTCTTTTATTCTTTTGACCATGGCCACAGCGAGTACCCGCAATGGAGGATTGCCAGTACCAGGCCCGAAGGGTTGTTTTTCAAACTGTCTTACGCCATCCCGCGCAGACGTTCCGCCCAACCTTTACGCAGACGGGCCTTGCCCCGCTCAATCTGGCTAACGACGGCCTGATAGGTACCGAGACGTCTTCCCATCTCGGCCTGGCTCAATCCAAGGCGCAGCCGCACCGATTTCATCAACGCGCCATCATCGCCCTCGGAATTGACGGGGACTTTCGTGACCTCCGACTTCTTCTGACAGCCCGCTCGGACTACGGATGCCTTCGGCTTCTCCTCCTTCGCGGAGAGTTCCGCTTCAACCGGAATCTCGCCATCAAGCGCAATTCCGAAGACGTCACCGAGATCATCCGCCGCGATTTCGCTTGCCGCACCCTCGGTGAGCGTGTCAACGACGTCCGCACCGACGATGCTTGCGGGATCGATGCCGCGCAGGGTAAAGAAGAGCGTGGGATCCACATCGAGCCGCGCGCCGATGCCGTAGAGGACGGCGGCGACGTGTTTGCAGCAGTTCGCCCCGTCGGGGCAGCTGCAGTCGAATTGGATCTCGCGCGGCTTCGGGAAGAGACCCGTCTCGGGATTGCAGAAGTCCTGCAGCAGCTCGGACGGTAGCTTCCCCTGCGCGAGTGCCATGAGCGAAGAGATCTTGCCGGCGGACCGCTTGACGAGTTCGTCCCACCTGCCCTTGACCATGGGCTTGATGGTAATGACGACCTCGTAGGGATTGCGTCCGCTTCCGATCACCAATGCCGTTACCTTGCCCGACGCAATCTGGAGGTCGATCACCGCCCCGCTGCGCACGTAGGAGCGTCCACGCTCCAGACGATACTCGAAGTCGCGGTACGATTCGATGTTGTCACACCAGGCCTTGCCCCAGAAGGTCTTGGCGATGCGTCCGGAGAACTCTGGCACCGGCGAGAGCACCTGTCCCTTCTTCGTGAGCCGCGCAATCGTCTTCGCCGCCTTCTCGGACTTCTCCCACTTCGTCATCTGCTGCGGGAAGTAACTGTAATAACCGTATCTGCCCATTTTCAATTCCTCACACTTTTTTACCAAATTTATGAATCGGCGAGTCTGACGAAATCCATCAGCTCGGCGTCGCCCATTTCGGTGATGAGCTTCTCGCCGCCGTCCGAAAAGAGCGAATCCGCGAGCGACTGCTTCTCCTTGATCATCGCGTCAATGCGCTCCTCCAGCGTGCCGGGCGTCACGAACTTGTGGATGAGCACGTTGCGCTTCTGCCCGATGCGGTAGGCGCGGTCGCTCGCCTGGTTCTCCACGGCCGGGTTCCACCAGCGGTCGAAGTGGACGACATGGTTCGCCGCCGTGAGGGTGAGCCCCGTGCCGGCCGCCTTCACCGAAAGGACGAAAAACGGCGGCCCGAGCGGATCCTGAAACGCCTTGACGAGCTTGCCGCGCGTCGCGACCGGCGTCCCGCCGTGCAGCACCAGTCCCTCGCGTCCAAACACCGTCGCAAGATAGTCCGCAAGCGGCCCCGTCATCTCGCGATACTGGGTGAAGACGAGCATCTTCTCCTGGCGGGACGCCACTTCTGCCGCGCGCTCTCCAAGGACGAGGAACTTGCCGGAATCCTCCGGCTTGAATGCCTCCGTTCCGAGGTAGAGCGACGGATGGTCGCAGATCTGCTTGAACTTCAGCATATAGGCGAGTACGAGGCCGCGGCGCTTGATCGTCACGCCCTCCTCGCCCTTCATCTCGTCGAGCGCTTGGCGCAGCTCCTCGACGGTGCGCCGGTAGAGCAGCGCCTGCTTGGGCGAGAGCGCGGTCGAGACGTCGAGCTCCGTCTTGTCCGGCAGGTCGGCAATGATCGACTTGTCGGTCTTCAGGCGGCGTAGGATGAACGGACGCGTGAGACGGCGCACGACGGAGAAATCGGTCGTCTTCGCCGTCGCCTTGGTGAAGGACGTGAGCGATCCAAGCAGACCGGGATTGATGAAGTCGAAGATGCTCCAGAGGTCGGTGAGCCGGTTTTCGACCGGTGTGCCGGTGAGCGCCAGGCGACGCGGCGAGACAACGGAACGAAGCGCTCGACTCTGCCCTGATCCGGGGTTCTTGATCGCCTGCGCCTCATCCGCAATGACGGCCGCAAACGGCAGTTTCGCCAGTTCCTTCAGCCGCGTGAACTGTCCGTAGGTGGTCAATACGAGATCGTATTTTTCAAGGTAATCCCGAAAGGGCGGTTTCGATGAAAACGCTGCGGCCCACACACGCCACGCCGCATCACTTGGATGGACGACGCCCACCTTCAGGTCGGGCGTGAACTTCGCGGCCTCCGCACGCCAGTTCGCGAGCAGCGAGGCGGGCATGACGATCAACACGGGCAGCGGCGCGATTTCGCCGTGCTGCTTCCAGAGGTCGATGAGCGTGAGCACCTGCAGGGTCTTGCCGAGGCCCATGTCGTCTGCAAGACACGCGCCGAGCCCCGCCCCGGTCGTGCGCCTGAGATAGTCCACGCCGACGCGCTGGTAGGGGCGCAGAATCGCGTCGAGTCCATTCGGACACGCAGTTGCACGGACACCTTCCGGCGCAAGGAGGTCGCGAAGGAGTTCCTGCAATTCGCCCGTGGCGCGCACAGCCGTCGCGTCGTCTGTATCGGCTCTGGCAGACGCAACGCCGTCGAGCCCGCCACCCGCGAGAAGCCGTAGCGCCTGGGCCATCGTGATGCCATCCTCGCCCGCGAGCCGCTTCGCCGCCTGCCAGCGATCGAGCAGTTCGCGGATGTGCGTGGGATCTGCGGCCACCCATTCGCCGCGGATACGCACGAGCCCGTCGCGCGCGTTCATCAGCGCCTCCAGCTCCTCCGGCGAGAGCGGTGCGCCGTTCACCGTCACCTGCGCATCGAAAGTGCAGAGCGACTGCGCGGTGAGTCCGCCGCCGGGCGTCTTCCCGACGGAGACGGACACCTGGGCGCGCGTGGGTTGCTTCGCCCACAGCTTGCCGGTGCGCACCAGAATCCCCGCTTCTTCGTAGCGTTCGATTCCCTTCAGGAATCGATACGCCTCGGAGATCGTCAATGCACACGGCTGGAAGATGCGCCGCGATTCGAGGAGCGCCGTCAGAAAGGGATCCGTCCGCCCCGCCTCCTCCAGCGGCGCGAGAATGCGCTTCAGCGTCGCAGGCCGTGCGGAGAAGGCCTTGAGCGCGGCGGAGAGCGGCAGATGGCGCGCCTGACCATCGGCGTCCGACTGATGGACGAACGTGGCGAGAAACGCGAAGGGACGAGTCCCGCTGCGGTCGCCCTTGTTCTCCGCGAGATGCAGCGTCACCTTGCCGACGTCGCGCCAACCCGAGCCCAGCGAACGCACGAAGGCAAGAAAGTCGCCGCCGGCTTTTTCTGTTGCCGCGCCGATCGCCTGCTCAAGCCGATCATAGAGCGCTCCGAGCGATGCGTCCGTCCAGTATTCACCACCCGTCATCGGCGGCAACGCCGCAAGGAGCGCGAGGCGCGCAAGCGCATCGGGACGACAACGCGCCAACGCCTCGTCTGTCGGCATACAGCCGTCTTCAGCTACGGCGACAAGCCGCCGCACGTGGTCAGCGGCCAGACGGCGGAAGTAGGCGCGCACGGCGTTGGCGTCAGATGAGGCGCGGGCCGTCAACAGCGCCAGCAGCCCCGCCCCGTCGTCGCCGTCGAACCCCATCCCGCCCAGATGCCCGTCGGGACGGAGAATCACTTCGGGCGACTTAATATCTGCGTCCATAGACATCTTCGCTCACCAACCGACGTACCTTGTTATTTTCCAAGACGACTGCACACATCTTCACGGTCTTCCCAAAAAATACCTCTCTTTCTCTCTCAATTATCATGATAGGTATTATACCATTTCCCATCTGATCGTGCAACGAGGCAACTGCTCCAACGCAATCGCAATCTATTTCGGTATTTTCCAAATTACCAACTTGCGGATTCAAGAAGTTTTGTGCTATAATACGGGCCGAATCCAAGTCAAAGTAGGGTACGTCACCGGAATTCATCTGGTGTTGTTCGAACAAGGCTTGGATTTTTTCTTTTTCTTCGCTGCGCTTCGGGTCGAGTTCGGGCGTCGAGAACAACACGCCTTGCGATTCGAGACATTCCTTCGTATAAGACGCCTGCGGATCGAAGATGAACAACTTTCCGTCCTTGACGCCAACATTTCTTATCACAACATCGCGAAGATTGATGCGTCCGTTGCTGAAACAGTCATCGTTGTATTCCTCCTGCTCAAAGCCGTTCTCGGCCATGAAGTCGAAGATCATCTGCTTCATTTCGCGTGTACGAGGGATCTCTACATACGGCTGTTCCAGGATCATCGCCAGCTGGCCGTCGTATTTGCGCCCGCCGACCATCCTGGATGCGAAACGTTCTCCGAGAACGGCATTCGAAAGCAGAATGTCGTTGAAGTCATGGACTGCTCCGCCGAAGTCTTCGTCTACACAGGCAAGAGGCCTAATTTTCCAGACTGTGTTAAAGTCTGAAAAAACCTTTACAGACGAACCCCCTGCATCTAACTCAACCACATTGTCTGTCGCACGACTTTCAATGAACGAATATATATCGTCTACGAAAGTTCCGGCCAACCGTAGTAGCGCCTCAATCTGTTTGCCCTGGCCTTCGCTCTTTCCATTATTCCAGGCCATGCCAGCTTCATTGACTCCTGAAAGTCCTCGCGCGACGACAAGACACGCGCCGAGGGATGGTCCGCCAAAACGCGTTCCAGCCGAGATTTCCTCTCTGGAGTAAGGCTTGATTCTGATTTTTCCATCTGCTGCGTCCTTTACGATTTGGTTGATTGCATCGACATCTGCCTTTGTTCTGATATCTTTAATTATACCACAACAAGTGCACAACGGGCAATGGACAGTACGCGAATGTTGGAATGATGATAAGCAGGTTGTCCACATTTGCCACTTCCCGTCG
>JAKSOY010000271.1 GCA_024405255.1 Kiritimatiellia bacterium | reverse complement strand
GTCCGGCCGTGTCGAGGATCTTCTCCACGATCGGCGAGCCGTCCGTGTCCTTGTAGGCGAGGATGTCGCGGGTGATCTCGATGAGGTACGAGTCGAGCTCGGTCGTGTTCCACTTCTTGAACACCTCGTGCATCTCGTCGTCGGACATGCCGAGCAGGTCGCGCATGAGCTGGTAGCTCTCGCAGATGAGCTGCATGTCGCCGTATTCGATGCCGTTGTGCACCATCTTCACGAAGTGGCCGGCGCCATTCTCGCCCACCCAGTCGCAGCACGGGGAGCCGTCCTCGACCTTCGCGCAGATGCCCTGGAAGATCGGCTTCACGAACGGCCACGCCGCCGGCGAACCGCCCGGCATCATCGACGGGCCCTTCAACGCGCCCTCTTCGCCGCCCGACACGCCCGTGCCGACATACAGCAGGCCCTTCGATTCGACATACTGCGTACGGCGGATCGTATCCGGGAAGTGGCTGTTGCCGCCATCCACGATGATGTCGCCCGGTTCCAGCAGCGGAATGAGCTGGTCGATCATCGCATCCACAGCCGCACCGGCCTTGACCATCAGGAACACCTTGCGCGGCTTCGCGAGATTGTCCACAAGTTCCTGCATCGACGTGCAGCCGATGATGTTCTTGCCCTTCGCGCGACCCTCGACGAACTTCGTCACCTTCTCGACGGTGCGGTTGTAGCACGCGACGGTAAAGCCCTTCGACTCCATGTTCATGATGAGGTTCTCGCCCATCACGGCAAGACCGATCAACCCGATATCCGCTTTCTGCATGTTCTTTTCCTTTTGACGTGTACGCGGAATCCCTTCCGCAAATTAAATTCGCCTTTATTGTATCAAAAACAGCCACCAAAAGCGAGAGCAATATAGTACTGGAGATCGCCTTTACCGAATCGTGAGGATGAGGCCCGAAAGGATGCGCACGCCCTCTTCGGGGACAATCGAAAGGCCATAGCGCGCACCGCTCGCCGGCTTGAATGCAAGCCCCGTGGCGAGGTTCGCAGGCGCCGTCTCCGCCGTCCAGGCAATGGCCCACGCACGACCGCGCGGCTCGCCCACATCAAGGCGCATCTGAGCGCCATCGGCGAACGCAAGCGTGCCGAATGTCGTGAGCGGAAGCGCCGTCGAACGGGTCGAGAGGTCGATCGTCGCCCCATTCAGAATCCGAACGTTCGCGAAGTCGCCTGTCGGGGTGAAGCGGTTCGCCACGACGATCGCACCCGTTCCCGCCATGTCGGCGCCAATGAGCGCCGTTTCGTACACTCCCACGGTCACATCCGCATCCGCCCGGACCCAACCATCCGTCACCAGCTTCGCTTCCGTGATCGTAGACGCTGCCAGACACGGATTGAACGTACCCGCACCCGAGACCTGCAACAGACCCTGACCGGTCACTGTTGCATTCGCCAGGAAGAAGCTGCTTGCCGACCCCGCCGTCACCGTGAGTGCGTGTCCGCCGAGATCGAGCGACGTTGCCGCCGCATTCGCCGCCACGAGACCGTAATTGGCGAGGAAGTTGAATGCCGCGTCGTCAACGAGCCGTACGCGCGCGAGCTGGGTCACCGTGCTCGCAACGGCTGCCCCGGTGTTGGCAATCGTACCACGTGCGAGCGCGAAGTTGTATCCCGCGACCGAGGTACCGTTCACATCGAAGACGGCATTCGTCGAAACGAAGATGTCGCCGTCGAGCGCACCATAGGTCCGCACGGTCGCACCGTCCGCCACGGACTTCACCGTACCCGCCTCCACGCGCAATCCGCCCGAGAACGGCGACGCCGTCGCGGACGAGAAGACGCCTTCGCCTTCCTTCACAACCTTGACCGCCCCTTCGATACGCGTCGTCGTGTTGGCGACCGTCTTGCCCGCCGGCACGTCGAGATGCAGTTCACCGAACGTGCAAGTGGCAGCGGCGATCGCCGGACCCGCCACGAAGGTGCCCGTACCAATATTCGGGTGGAAGGTGTTCTGCTTCCGCTCCCAGAGTCCCACCGCGCCATCGGCCACGCGCCGCGCCGGCACGAAGTCCCGAACGAGCACCTGGCCCTCGTAGATCTGGAACGCATAGAGCGTTGCCTGGTGGAAGCGACTATCGCTTGTGAGTACGCTCTTCGCATCGGCCGATGTACCGGTGTTGAAGTTGAAGACAAAGAGCGTGCTCTTGCCGCCGTCGATGTTGCAGGTGTTGTTCGCGAACGATGCCGTCGCCGCCGGATCGTCCACCGGATACCAGGTGGCGTTGCGTCCCGCAAAGGTGGCGTGCACCTTCACGCCGCAAGGGAAGTGCGGCCCCTTCACCTCGCTGCCGTAGCGCGAGAACGCGCATGTCACCGTCGACGCATCGGCCCGCGCGGCGAACATCGGGAAGAACGTCCAGTTTCCGGCATTCTTGTAGCTGTTGTTCGGCATAGAACCGAAGAGCCCCGAATAGTTGTTGTTCTGCGTGGCGTTGATCATCACGTCGAAGACGAGGCGCGTATCGGGCGTATGCAGATAGCCCGTATCGAGGTGCTGCGTACCCGTTGCCTGGATGGACTCAAGCACCTGATATCCCTCGCGGTTATCGCTGATCAACTCGATGCGCGAGAGATCCGAGAGCGCCAGGCGGTGTCCGTTCAAGCGCACGCTCCCCGTCACCGGCATGTTGATGCCGCGCCAATCGCAGTCGCCCGTGAGTTCCACGTCGTCGAGATGGAGCGACGCACAGTCAAGGAGTGCCACCGCCGGTACCGCGTTCCCGCTATAGGTGACCACCGTCATCTCGCGTGGCAGCGTATCGGGCATCACGATGCCGAACTGGTCGTGGCAGATCCAGTTGCCCGGTTTCGCAAGGTCGCCGTCAAGAGCGCCCGTCCAAATGGCCTCCACCGGAAGACGCTCGTCCACGAGGTAGAACCCGTCCGCATAGCGCACGAGGGAATAGCCGCTCGCCGCCGTCGTTGCATCCGTCACGAAAGTCACGCTTTCCGGCACGACGAAATTCGTAAAGTCGATCACGCGCAGTCCCGGCGCAAGGTCGGCGCGACCTGCGAGATCGAGCGTGTTGGTGGCGCCCTCCTCGAAGGCGAGCACGCCGTCCACATTGCTCACCGAGTAGTGGCAGCGCCCGTTCCAGGCACCCGTCTTCGCCGTGAGGTCGACCACCGCGCCATCAAGGACCGTCGTGTTGTTCCATTGCGATTCCGGCGTGAAGCGCGTCGCCACCTGGATCGCCCCGGTGTTCTTGCCGTAGCTCTGCACACCGGTCACATACGAGCCGAAGGTCACCGCGGAGCCGGCGCGGACATCCAACGCGCACCCGACCACCTTGAACGTCGCCTGCGGAGCCGTCACGGGCTTGCCGGAGAGCGATGCGTTGCCGCCCAGGTCGAACCACCCGCCCGAGCGCGCGACGATCGTGCCCGCATCCGTCACCGCGAGATATCCCGAATAGAACTGCTTGCCCACCGTGACGTCGATCGTGAGCGTGTGGTTGTTCATGGTCAGACGGCTCTCGCCCCAGACGGCGTACGCCGAACCGCTGCCCACGAACCCGAAGCCATCGCCCTGGAGGAACGAGTCCGCCGTGAGCGTGACGGTTCCCAGCCAGCTCTTCCCCTCGTGCCCGCGGCTCGTCGTATTGCGGATCGTGCCGCCGTCGAGGACGAACGGCACCGAGGCCTGGTCGCCCCAGCCATCGAAGTCCAGAACCGCCCCTGCGCGCACCGTCACCGCACCGCCGAGGCCATACTGCCCGTTACCGCCGAATCCGGTGCTCACGAGCGTACCGGCCGTGACGTCCGTACCGCCCACGTAGGTCTGGTTCGCACGCGCCGGACGGAACCCACCCTCGCCTTCTTTCACCACCTTCACGGCACCGCTGATGGCGATCGTCCGGTTCTCCACCGTCTCGCCCGCCGCCGCCACGACATGCAGTTCGCCCATCGCCGCCGTCGTAGTCGCCGCCGCCTCCACCACTTCGCCGGCCACGAATTCGCCGCGTCCGAGATTGCCGTGGAAGGCGCCCGTGACCTGTTCGAGCAGACCCACCGCGCCGTCGAATCCGCGCCGCACCGGCACGAAGTCGCGCACGAGCGTCTCGCCCTCGTAGATCTTGAAACCGTAGAGCTTTGCCGCGCAGAAACGCGTGGTGTCATTCATGAAGGGATCGACGATTCCCGCCGACGCACCGACGTTCAACGTGAAGAGGGTCATCGAACTCACCCCCGCATCCGTCGCCACGCTGGCGTTGAGGATCGAATGGACGTTGTCCGGATTCGACACAGGGTACCAGTCCGCGCGATTGCCCGTACACTCGAGGATCGCCCGTTCGCCGTAGGGGAATCCGGTCCCCTTGACTTCATTTCCCGTACGCGACAGCACGCTCGTCGACGTAATCTGCTGGGACACAGGGAAGTGGGTGAAGAACGACCAGTTGCCGGCATTTTTGGCGCTGTTGCCCGGCATCGAGCCGAAAAGCGTGGGGATGTACGACACCTGTTCGGCGGCGTCGGCCACGTCGAGGTCAAAGACGAGGCGCGTATTGGATTTGTGCACGTAGCGCGTGTCGAGATACTGCGTGCCCGTGGATTGGATGTACGCGAGGCGCGTGTAGTCGGTCTCGCCTCCGGTGATTTCCGCGTCGCCGACGAACCGCGTCATCGTGAGGCGATGCCCCGCGAGATCGACGCGGCCGATGAGCGGCGCCATGACGCCGCTGAAGTCGCTGTCGCCACCCAATGTCGCGGGCAGGACGAGTTCCTTGCAGACGAGCGGCGCCCCGTTGGTGCAGACGAACGTGCAGCCATCGGGCAGCACCACCGTCGTCTCGCTCGTCGGCACCGCGTCTTCAATCGCCGCGCCGCGACCGTTGCGGCAATCCCAATTCGCCGGATCCGCCATATTGCGCGGATCGGCGCCCGTCCCAAGCCACGTCGCCCGCACCGGCACGGTGGGATCGTTGTAGCCGAGCATGAGCGCCCCGTCTTCCACGAAGAACGCCAGCGTGGGCACGTCCGTCACGAACTTCTCGGCGTCCCCTTCCACGCAGCCCGCGGGAATCACCACCTGATTGCGCGAGAAGTCCACGCCTTCACCCACCTGGATATGCACCTTCACCGGATTCGCCGCGCTCGCCTGCGAAAGATCGACCGTGCCCGGCGCGAACGCATCGCAACCTTCGGCCGTGAGGTCGAGCGCCAGCTTCGCACCGCTGCGGAACGCCAGCGTGCCCGCCACCGCATAGGTGCGCGTCGCGCCGTCCGCGAGGTCGAAGAGTCCCGACGTCAACGTAAGGGCGGGGTAGGAAAGGCAGGCACCCGCCGCCAGCGCATGGTAGCCCGTCTTCTCAACGGCGGGCTTCGCAAAGAACGTCTCACCCGCCGTCAGCGTACCATCGTAGATCTGCAGCACATTGCCGTCAATCGCATAGGCGTAGCCGTACTTCAGCGGCACGTTCGAACCCGTGCTGCCATGGAACGCCGTCGACGCGTCGGCAAGCGTGTCGAGCAGTCCCACCTGGCCGTCCTGACGATACGGCACGAA
>JAKSOY010000270.1 GCA_024405255.1 Kiritimatiellia bacterium | reverse complement strand
GGACGCGCTTCCGCGCGTCCGCGTTTGCAGTTTTTTGCAATTGTTTCTAAAGCATATGGGAGGGAGTACATGCTCCGATTCATCTATTCAAGGCCGCGCATCAGTTGGCGTCGGCCGGCTGCACTTTCATGAAGTCGATGTCGGGGCCCCAGGCCTTCTCGGCCGAAAGGCGTACCTCGTTCACACCGGCCTTGAGGGTGACGGTTGTGGAGACGGTGATGAAGCCGTTCTTTTTCGGCGCCGGGGGAACGGCGATTTCCACACCCTTCGCGCCGTTGACGGCGACGGCGAACGGACGACCTTCAAACGGACGCACGCGGAATTCGAGCCGGTACTTGCCAGCCTTGGACACATGGACGTCCTTCCACAGGAGATCGTTGCCGGGGCGTCCGCCGAAAAAGCAGATGCCATAACCACCGGAGGCACCGGCAATGGCCGCTTCGTGCGCGGTGCCAGTCTGATTGTTATTGGCGTTGCGCAGCCGCTGGAACTCGGGGCAATAGCCGTCTTCCGCCTCGTAGACAACGCGCTCGAGGCGCTGGTCGGCATCCAACCGGTAGAAGGCGCTGCCATGCGGCGGAACGACGGCGCGGAGCGAATCGACGGCGCCATAGTCGTACTCCTCGACGAGGTCGAACTTCTCGACGCGGCCGCCGAGCTCGAGCGTCGCAAACGGCACGTCGAAGGTGAAGTCGGCGTCGCTGCCGTTGTAGAACGCAACGTAGCGCGCAGTGCCGTAGAACCGGTCGGCATCCTTCACAAACACATAGACATCCGGGGCGAGTTTGGCGGCGACACGGGCATGGAGCCCGAGGTCGTTCTGGTTCACCTTCAGGAGCGAACGGTTCGTCGCGAGCTTGAGCGATTCCGGGAACATCCGGCGCACGTCGCAGCCGAGCACGAGCGGCGAGGAGAACATGCACCAGAGTCCGAAGTGGGTGATCTCTTCATCCCGCGTGAGGCCGGTGTCGGACCGATAGGGCGAGTGGAACGAAGGATCATCCCGGCGCATGCCAACCTCGAGCATGTCGAGGTCATTGTAATGACCGGGCTTCGCGTAGGCGGAGAGGTAGAGATTGAGGCCGATGAGCTTCTTGATGCTCTTCCAGTTCGCACGGATGTCGCCCGTCGTACGCCAGGATTCGGCCACATCGGCGCACCAGGTACCGGGGAAGGTCCAGCGGCAGATGTTGTAGCGGATGTCCTTGCGGCCCGTGCGGTCGATCGCCTGGCGAATCTCGGTGTAGCGCTTACGCTCGTCGAGTTTCAGGCGGCGACCGCCGCAGTAGTCGACCTTGATGAAGTCGAAGCCGTTCTCGAGGAAGTGGAAGCGGCAGTCGTCGTCGTCATGACGGTAGAGTCCGACGCCCTTCGCGCCGCCACAGGCATCCGCGCCCGCATCGGAGTAGGTACCGGCCTTCATGCCCAGCGCATGGATGCGGTCCACCATCGGCTTGAGCCCCTTCGGGAAACGCTGCTGGTTGAGCTGGAGCTTCCCCGTCACCGGGTCGTGTCCGGTGAAAAAGCCGTCGTCCATGTTGACATAGCGATAGCCGGCCGCCTTGAGTCCGTTCGTCGCCATCGCCGCCGCCACACCGACGAGCTTCTCCTCGTTGATGTTGAGCGAGAAGCAGTTCCAGCTCGACCAGCCCATGAGCGGACGCTTCACCGTACCTTCGGGCGGGATGTCCTCGAGCAGCGCGGCGACTTTGGTCACGGTCCGCTTCAACGCGGCGGCGCGATCCTTCTCGACCGACGAATCAAGGACGCGGCTCACATTGACCGTCGCGGACTTCCCGTCATGGGCCAGCTTCGCGCGGCAGGGACACTTCGGACAATCCAGCACGCGAATGGCCTTATCGCCGGCGGCCGGAGTCTTGACGACCGCGAATCCGGTCGTCTTCAGGATTTCGTCGCTCAGACGATCCTGCTCGTTCACGAGCACGGTCGCGGCGGAAACGGAAGCACCCGCCAGGATGGCGGAGCCGAGAATGGAGTAGACTTTTGTTTTCATGGTATTGTTTTTATTAGAGTCCAATGGAATAGGAAATCTGTGTCGCCGGTTTCGCAACGCCGTCTTCGGCGTATTCCACCAACAGTTTGGCCGGCACGTCGAAGGAGGCCTCGACCGTCGCCCCCGCCTTCACGGGGACGCGGCGGAAGGCGACGAGCGACTTGAGCGGCGCCCCCTTGCCGGCGTTCTCCGTCGACGCGTAGAGCTGCACGACCGCCGTGCCGTCGCGCTTCGAGACGTTCTTCACCGTCACATCCACGCGTTCGCCGGCCGCCGTCTTTTCGCGCGTCTTCACCGCGCCTTCGAATTTCGCGTAGGAAAGGCCGAAGCCGAACGGACGCGCAATGCCCTGCGTCATGTACTTGTAGGTACGCCCCGCCATCGCGTAGCTCTCGAACGGCGGCAGCGCCGCATCGTTCTCCGGGAACGTGATCGGCAACCGCGCCGTGAAGTCGGCCTTGCCGAAGAGCAGGTCGCCAAGCGCGTTGCCGCCCTCCTCGCCGCCATACCACGCCATCACCACCGCATGGGACGCCTCAAGAATGTCCTTCAGCTCCACCGGCGAACCGCCCGTGATGACAGTGATGACCCGCTGTCCGCGACGCTTGCAGCGCTTGAGCGAATTGACGAGATTCATCTGCGACTTGGAAAGACGGAGCGACCGGCGGTCGCCGCGGGCGGACCCTGTCGCGAGCGCATCGCCCTCCTCGCCTTCGAAACAGCCGGTGTTACCGATGACCGCGATGACCGTCTTCTCGTAGGGGATGGCCGTGCCACCGCCCTCGCCGTAGAGGCAGCCCGGCGCAAACGTGACGTGCACGTCGGGATCGACCGCGCCCACGATGCCCTCATAATAGGAAACCATGCGGTCGTTGACGCCGTAGTAGTTGCCGATGAGCGAGAAGATGTCCGTCGCGGAGGGTCCGCAGATGCCGTAGAATCCGCCGTGCGAATCGAGCGGCAGCGCGCCGTCGTTCTTCAGCAGCACCATCGACTCGCGCGCCGCGCGCCGGGCGAGCGCCCGATGCTTTTCGGAGCAGAGCAGCTTCGGATCGGGATTGTTGTAGGGGCAATCGGGATCCTTCTCGATGTCGCCGAGACGATAGCGCGTCATCAGCTGGTTGACGAGCGCCGCCGTCACCTCCGCCTCGGTGACGAGGTTTTGCTCGACCGCCGACTTGAGGTTGCGGAAACAGCTGCCGCATTCATAGGTAAGACCGTTCTTGATCGCGAGCGCCGCCGCTTCCGCACCGCTCTTCACGATCGCGTGGCCGCCGCAGATGTCGCTGACCGCGCCACAATCGCTGACGACATGACCCTTGAATCCCCACTGGCCGCGGAGGATGTCCTTCAGGAGCAGCTTGCTCGCCGTCGCGCTCTCGCCGTAGACGCGGTTGTAGGCGCTCATCACCGCGTCGACTCCGCCCTCGCGGACGCACGCCTCGAAAGCCGGCAGATAGGTTTCCCAAAGGTCCTTTTTCGACGGACGCGCATCGAAGCGGTGGCGCAGCGGTTCGGGTCCGGAATGGACCGCGAAGTGCTTCGCGCAAGCCGACACCTTCAGGTACACCGGATCGTCGCCCTGCATGCCGCGGATGAACGCGACGCCCATACGGCCGGTGAGATAGGGGTCTTCGCCCCACGTCTCCATACCACGGCCCCAGCGCGGATCGCGGAAGATGTTGACGTTCGGACTCCAGAACGTGAGTCCCGAATAACGTCCGTGGTAGTTGCGATCAACCGCCGTCTTGTGGATGATGCGCGCCTCGGTGGAGATCGCATCGCCGACTTCGCGGATGAGCTCGGGATCGAAACTCGCCGCCATGCCGATCGGCATGGGGAACATCGTCGAACGCACATGGCGGCCGACGCCGTGCAGCGCCTCGTTCCACCAATCGTAGGCCGAGATCCCCGCGTGCTTCACTTCCGGCGCGGCATTCATCAGCAGCCGGCATTTTTCGTCCAACGTCAGCGACGAGACCTTCTTCTCGCAGCGCGCCCGAAGTTCCTCAAACGTGGCGGCAGAAGCGGCGACAGCCGTCGCAGCCGCGAATACGAACAATAATTTTTTCATAACCAAGTTTTCTTTCGTCAAACAGCCTTCCAATCGGCAAACAAAAACGTCACAAGCCGAACTCAGGCGCCGACCTTGGGCGACTTGGGAAGCTTGTAATCGGCGCCGACTTCCTTCACGCGGATGTTACGCCAACGCACCCGATGCCCGTGACCCAACCAGCCGATGTGGCCTTTCGTCTTGCGCAGCTCCGGATGTCTCTTGAGGACGTCCGGCGGCACCTGGGCCAGGTCGAAGTCCTGCACGAGGTGGCCATTCAGCACGACTTGAATGCGACCGCCGACCACGCG
Source organism: Kiritimatiellia bacterium (assembly GCA_024405255.1). The sequence continues at coordinate 1,152 of JAKSOY010000270.1, read as the reverse complement.
CACTTCCTCGGTGTTCCACAGACCGGGTTTGTGCACATAGCTGCCGCCGCCCGTGCAATTCGGTTCCTTGGTGTTGTCGATGTTGTCCCGCAGCACCGGCTTGACGCCATAGACGGATGCTGTGTACTGGTAGGCTTTGAGCTTGTCCTTCTTCGCCTTCGCATCGTAGTATTGGCTGCCGCCGTCGTCGAGCAGCTGCAGCTCGCACATCCCGGAGTAGGAGGTGTCGGTCATGCGAATGCCCACGCCGTTGTTGCCGTTGACTGGCATGCAGAACTCGAAGCGGAGGATGAAGTTGTCGAACTGTTTCGCCGTGCAGAGATTGCCGCCGCCGCGATAGTTCTTCGCCTTTTCCGGCATGCACACGAGTTCGCCGTTCTCAACGCCGTACATCGGCGTCGCACCGATCCAGCCGGTGAGATCCTTTCCATTGAAAAGGGAGACAAAACCCTCTTCGACATTCGGCCCTGCGCCGAACACGAGACTGGCCCCAATAACGGCCAAACCGAGTATTCCTGTTTTCATTGCTGTCTTTCTGTTTCAGTTCCGTTGAGGAGAGGAGCAGCCCCCTGCCCATTCTCCGAATCAACGTAAACAGTATACCGAAATCCTCAGTCATCTGTCAATCTTCCACACGCTGGAGTTTAACCCGTGGGTGAAAAAGCAATACGCATTCAATCAACGATGCTGAGCCGGAGCCACGAGACTTAAAGAACCGGCCGATGAAATCTTGATCACCTGCTGCGATTGGAGGGCGCTGATGATCGGTCCGATGTCAGGTTGCGGAACATGATAGGCCGTACGCAGAATTCCCCAGAACTTCGTCTTGTCGGCGGCTTTTACGCGCCCGCTGCGCAAATCGGCCGCCACGGCAAGTGTAATATCACGACGATAGGTCTTGCCAGCCGAGACATTCGCCTGGAGGATTCCGTCGGTCGGCACAAGCGATTCAAATTCGTCCTTGTCGTACCACACCGTCTGGCACGTACCGCACACATCGATTTCAATCTGGCGCCGCCCAACAGCCACTTTGAGGAGGCTCATCGACTTGCCGCAATTCGGACAAATGCATCCGGCCTCTTCGTGGGCTTTCGCCTGCTGAACGATCTGGCCGATGCTTTCCGGCGCGAAAGACGTTTTAAGCGCCTCGAC
>JAKSOY010000027.1 GCA_024405255.1 Kiritimatiellia bacterium | reverse complement strand
TGGGGTGCATCTGAGTTTTTCACCGCACTCTTTTTTTCAATTCTATGGCCAACGGCACGCAATCGACCAATCCGACCAATCGACCAATCCGACCAATCGAACAATCCGAACAATCGAACAATCGACCAATCGAACAATCGAACAATCCTCCACTCTCCCACCCGAAGAAATCGCTGTATTCGTTTGCCTGCGGATTTTGAAATATGCTATAATACCCACCATGAGTACGAGGCGCAAGATACCCTACGGGGTGATGAACTACGAGAAGCTGGTCCGCGAATGCTATTTCGTGGACAACACGGCCTACATCCGCGAGTTGGAGAACGTGGAGACGCCCGTATTCTTGCGCCCCAAGCGCTTCGGCAAGTCCGTCTGGTGTTCCGTGCTCGCGCACTACTACGACGTCAACCTGAAGGACCGCTTCCAGGAGCTCTTCGGCGAGACCGACATCGGTCGGGACCCGACGCCGCTCGCGAATTCCTTCCTCGTGCTGCGCTTCAACTTCTCCACGATCGAGGTTGGATCGCTCGCGGAGATCGAGCGGAACTTCTTCGAGCACGTCAAAATGCAGGTGGGGGAGTTTGCCGTGCGCTATGCCGCCCTGGCCGACTGGTCTGCCGCGCTCAAGGCGGAGAATCCGGCGATGATGATCGACAGGGTTCGGAACATCGTCCGCGCGAACAACCTGCCGCCGATCTACGTGATCATCGACGAATACGACAACTTCACGAACGAGCTCGTCGTCTCCAATCGCGACGCCGAATACGATGCGATCTGCGGCCACGACAACGTGGGCGGACTGCCGCGCGATTCCTTCTTCAAGGCGTTCTTCAAGTCCTTCAAGGCGGGGCTGGAAGAAGGCAACGTGGGACGTACGTATTTCACGGGCGTTCTGCCGATCACCCTCGACGACCTCTCGAGCGGGTTCAATGTCGGCACCGTGGTGAGCCTGAATCGGCACTTCCTCGGCATGGTGGGGTTCACGGCGTCCCAGATCAGCGGCTACGTGGATCGCGTCTTTGCGGACTATGGGTTCGATCCGTCGATCAAACCCCGGGTCCTTGCGGACATCAAGGCGTTTCACGATGGCTACCATTTCATTCCCGGCGCGGAGCCGCTCTACAACTCGACGACCTGCAACTGGTACCTGTTCAACCTCGTATCCGACGGTGGGATGCCGTCTGCGCTGGTCATCGACGCGAACGTCCGCACAGACGTCGGCTGGATCCGGCGTCTCGCGGGTTCGACGGCGAACGCGCTCGAGCGGGTGCGGGCCTACGTTGAACGGGGCGAGGGAGAGTCGGCGTCGTACCTCGGACTTTCGTCGAGATTCGGCCGCGTGAAGTTCTTCTCGAAGGAATTCTACCCCTACGCGCTCTACTATCTAGGGCTTCTGACTTTCGAGGATGGGTTCTCGCTTGCGATTCCGAACCTCACGATCCGGAACATGTTCGTGGACTACTACGACGAGCTCTCCGCCTTCACGAACGAGGACGAGGCGCGGCGCCACTTCATCGGCGCGGCCCGTGATCTCGTCATGAACGGTGGCACCTGGAAGAACGTCTTCGAGCAGTTCTGGCAGTATTATGTGAAGGCGCGCATCCCCGCGCAGGCCTACGACAAGATGAACGAGAACTTCTTCCGCACGACGTTCGCCTCGCGCACGTGGGATGCCCTCCCGATGTTCTACACGATCGAGATCGAGTACAACACCCCGGCGGGCCGCTGCGACTTCCTCGCCGTGCCGAAGCCGGGCCTCGCGAAGGATGCGATGCTCGTCGAGTTCAAGTACTTCACGAAGAAGGACGGTGCGGCGCGCCTTTTCGCCGATGAAAACCGCATGCCCGACGCCGAGACCTTCGCACAGGCGGAACGCTACCGCGCGTCCCTGCCGGCGCGTCCCGGATGGAACCACGCCGTCGAAACGGCGGTCGTGGAGGTCTACGCCGACCTCGGCTACCGCTGGTTCCCCGTTTGATCCCAGCACCAAATTGTTGGGATTTACGTATAATGGTGTTCAAAGTAAGTGGATTGACTCGGACGAGCGAGATTTGGTAGAATATTTGCATCAAAGGGAGATGAGTGGCTTTTTACGAGCGTGAAGTGCAATCATTTTCAAAAGGTTAATGGGAGAAGAGAATGAATCTGATTCGTAAAGTCGGGACAGGCTTGGCGGGCGTGCTGGGCCTTGTAGTTTTGGTTGGCGGTCTCCGCGCGGAGGCGGGCGGCGTTGATACGACGGCGGTTCCGCCGAGCGTGATTGCCGAGAAGGCCACCTTCTGGCTTGATGCGGCCGATCGCGTGACGCTGGGCGTGGACGCGAACGGCGATGTCACGAACTGGGTGTCGAAGGCGGGCGACCGGCGCGTGGCGACCTATACGGGTAGCAAGCCGACCTTGGACGAAACCTCCTGGGGCGTCCCCACACTCGACTTCGGCGCCGTCGGCAGCCAGAAGGATATGCTCTATACCCGCTTCACCAACATCCGTACCGTCTTCGAAGTGATCCGTATCGCGAATGACTCCCGGGCGTTCCTCCTTGGCGACGCCACGGTGAACGGCGACACGGGTACCTACCACTTCCATCGCGGTAACAACTGGTATCTTCATAGCTCGTACACGAAGGCGAATGCCCTGTGGGATGGTTTGGATCCCGTGCCGAATTTCAGCTCGTCGGCGACGCCGGACGACAAGCGGATGCAGGTTCTGTGTTTCACCACGAAGGAGAACGCGAATTCAAACTCGCTCACCCGTGACCGTAACTCGTCTGTGGATTCCGGCAATCGCGTGGGCGGCCGTCAGCTCGCCGAAGTGATCTTCTTTTCCGAGGTGCTGAGCGATTCCGACCGCGAGGCGGTGACGACCTATCTGATGAAGAAGTGGGCGCCCGCCTTGGGCCGGAAGGTGACGGGCGAGGACTACTCGAAGAGCGAAGCGGGCACCACCTACACGGCGGGTATGGAGTTGACGGGCAAGCTGACGCTCGCGGCCGGCTCGATCGTCGTGAAGGAAGCAAGTGCCCAACCGATTTCATGTGCGACGCTCGAACTTGCGGGTGGCACGCTCGCGTACGCGCCGTTCGGCGAAGGCACGCCCACATTGGCGGCGACGGGCGCAGCGACGGTGACGGGTCCCGTCACGGTGGCATTGCCGCCCACGCTCGCGGCGGGCACCTACGACCTTGTGACGGCGGACTCGTTCACGGTCGCCGAGGGTGGCGCGGTGACGCTCGCGGAAGGCGCGGCGACGGGCGCCGATGGCGCGGTACGCACGCTCGTGACAACGGCGACGGGCCTTCAGCTCACGGTTGGCGCGCGGTCTCTCCCGGCGGGCTATACGGCCCTCGACTGGATCGCCTCCACGGGCAAGCAGTGGATCGATACCGCGGTGAAGGTGTTCGACGGCATGTCGCTCGACATTCACTTCAGCCAGGTGCATTACGTGAACACAACGGTCTTCTTCGGCCAGGACGCCTGGGCGGGCAACCGTACGCTCCTCAATCAGCAGAGCAACAACATCATGTTCCATGCTGGGGGTACGACGATCGGAAAGTCTCTCGCCGATACCGACTACCGGATCACGGTCTACAGTGGCGGCTGGGTGAACGTGTCAACGAATGCACTGCCCGCAATCACCTACAACGCCTCGCATTGGTTCGGCGGCGTCAATCGCACGCTAGCGCTCTTCGCCTGCAACATGGGTACCTACAATGCGTCGTATGCGCTCCATCGGATGCGCATCGCGAGCGGCGACCGCCTCGTGCGCGATTTCGTACCGTGCCGCACGCCCGAAGGCGAGGTGGGCTTGTGGGACTGGGTGGAGCAGAAGTTCTACGGGAACAAGGGTACGGACCGTTTCTACGGCTCCGACGAAAAGGTGCTGCTTCTTCCCTATCTTCAGTCGAACAGCAGCCAGTACATCGACACCGGCTATGTCCATGCGATGCACGACGAGTTCACGTTGGACGCGAACATTTCATCGTCTCAGTCCCAGACGCACGCGGTCCTGTTCGGTTCGCGCCATAAGGCCAGTACGGGGGGCGGGGATGCGGATAAAAAGAATGCGGCCTACTTCATGGCCAGATTGGGAGGTGCGAACCGCCCGGTCTACTGTCGGGGGGTCGAGAGTACGGCGCTCGTAGGAACCACGCTCGGCTTCGATCAGCGTGTGACGGTCGTCTGCCACGACGACACGGCGAGCTGGACGAATGCGGATGGGACCACGGGGTCCGTTTCCGATCCGACGGCGTTGACTGACGGTTTTAATACCATCTGCCTGTTTGGTCTTCACGAGGATGGCGGCTACTATTATTACCCCACAATGCGGCTCTACGGTTTCAAGGTTGTGGGCGAGTCGACTGCGCTGAAGCGCGATTTCCGTCCTGCGCGTGCGGCATCGGGCCAGATCGGCGTGTGGGATGCGGTGACGGGCGTGTTCCGTCCTACCGTGGCGGGCGAGTTCCCGTTCCTCGGCGCGGCCTATGAGATGGACGGTATGCGGATGCTCGTTCACGAAGGCGTGTTGGCGGAGGCGGATGTTCCTGTTGCGACGACGGAAATCGTCAAGACCGACTGGTACGATCTTGACGTGTCGGCGGTGACGAACTATCCTGCGTTCACGATTGAGAAGGGACGTGTCTCGTTCCAGAACGGGACTCCTTTGGCGGCGAAGGTGAACGGTGCGTTGACTGTGAAGGGCGGCGTAAAGCTCGCGTTCGACGTGACGCCTGACGGTTTCGACTGCTTGTCGGTTGACTCGGTGGTGTTCGACGAATCGGCTTCGGCGGAAAATCCTGTCGTCCTCGAAGTGGCGGCCCCCGACTTGACGAAGCTGGGTGCGCCGTTTACGCTCGTTTCCGGCGGGTTCTCGGCGTCGGATCTTGCGAAATTGAAAATCCTGAGCAACCTCTCGGTCGAACTCGTGGTGTCCGATGCCGGTGCGCTCGTCGTGGCACCGAAGCAGGCGGGGGCAGCCGTTTGGACAGGGGCCGCCGAAGATGGCGGCCTGTGGTCGACCGCACGCAACTGGCAAGGCGATCCTACGTCGGTGGCGGGTGCGAACCTCGTCTTCAACCTCTCGGCGGGTGGTACAACCGCGATGGACTTCATGACGGGGCTTTCGATCCAGTCTTTGACTTCTGGTGCCGAGGCGGGTGCGTTCACGCATGCGGGCGAGGCGGCCCTGTATGTGGCGGGCGGTCTGACCAACCTCTCGACGGCGGCGCAGATGTTTGCAGTGCCGGTGCGGCTCGGATCGCTCGACTGGACGTTCCCGATTCGCAATGAGGGTCCTCTTGTGCTGTCGAATGTCAGCGAGATCGCGCCGTGGGTGACGAAGGACGGCGCGGGCGAACTTGCCGTTGCCGATGCCTTCCTCTATAAGACCCAGCACATCAAGGTGAATGAAGGCACGCTCAAGATCGCCTCGCGCGGCGTGGCGCCCTATATTGCCTGCCAGGTGAAAGACAGCAATGTGAGAATCTGGCCGAATACGGATCTCGCGGATGTCTTCGGCGTTCGTGCGGGGTGCGCCTACGGTTACAGTTGGAACTACTCGTTCTGTTCGCCGTTCGTCTGGACGAATGCCGGGAATACGGCGTCGGTACAGTTCCAGGTTTCCGACCCCACCTACTCGAAGGAAAGCGAAGTCCACTTCACGCAGTCGGGGAACGATGTGATTGCGAAGGTGCAGGCCTGGCGCTATATTCAAAGCTATCAGCTGGGTGTGGATTGGCATTCGTGGCCAGCGGCCTCCGTCAAAGTGGCGTCGTATGTGCCTGAGAACATTCGTCCGGTGTGCTACAACTCGGTGCCGATTACGAAGGCGTTTCAGCCGGTGTGGAAGCACGTGCGCCTGAGCGAGGTGACAGGTTGCGCGGGCTATATGACGGGAGCGGCGCAGAAACATCTGAACAAGTCGAACGGGTACTTCTGGACGTATGACGCGGCCACCGATACGGCCACCGTGCAGATGCAGTTCACCGATGGCGTCGAGTATTCGAAGGTCGTGATGCTCACCTTGAAACAGGAGGGCGATCTCGTACTTGCCAAGGCCGATGCGGCGGGGTATGGCCCGTTTGCCGCCTACCCGCTCGGTACCGACATGTCCAATCCTCCGAATTCGATGGGCGTGGCGGAGATGCCGACCGCTTCCGGCTACGGAATCTGCGGGTTGCGTCCGCTGCCGTATGGCGACTGCTCGGGCGTGATCGAAATTGCGGACGGCGCGCGGCTCGACATTGCGGCCGTAAGTAACGCCGCATCACTCGACAACGTGGAAATGACGCATGGCAAGATCATCAGGATTGCGGGAGACGGTCCGGACGGAAAGGGTGCCATCTACAATTCCGGCGTGACGACGGATGGAACCACGTATTCCGGGCCCAACTTCGGGCGGATCGAACTGACGGCGGACGCCTCGATTGGCGGCGCGGGCCGCATGGATATTCGTCCGCTCGCCGGCTCGATGACGGCCGAGGACATCGCGGGCTGCCGGATCGAGGGCGGCCATACGCTCACGATCAAGGACATGGGGCTTGGGTATTTTGGCACGCTGAACGTGACCTGGAACCTCGACCGTCTGCGCGTGGAAGGACAGATGAGTTTCGAAACCGCCGAGCAGGGTACGATCACGAATGGCGTGTGGCTCGCGGATGGTGCGTGGGTAAGGACCCATGGTGGCGTGACGATCGGTGCGGGAATCCCGTTCTTCGTGGAGGAGAATGCAACAGTGGCGTTGGATATCGAGTACGCGGCTTCAACCGTGAACGGCGCTTTCACGGTGACCCCGGGCGCGACGCTCACAGTCACGAACGTGCAGAATCTCGTCCTCGCGGGGGCGATTACAAATGAGGGCGCGGTGGTGCAGACTGGCGCCAATACGCTCTTCCTGAACGGTCCGCTCGTGGGCAACGGTTCGTTCGCGGGCGCGAAGGTGCGTTTCGGCGGCACGACGAACTGCTGGAACGTGACTGCGAATGCAGACGGTTGGACGTCCAGAGCGGACTTCTCGGCTGTGACGGATCCCGACTGTCTGCGCGGACTCAAGTCCATCGCCCTCACCTACACGGGGGACGAGCTCGGTGACGGCAAGGTGTTTGCCCTTGCGCCGGTTGGCAGCCTAACGGCGCAGGAGGCGCGTAATATCGTCCTCTCCGTGACGGATGCCGAAGGGAATGCGCTCACGGAAAACAACTATCTCTCGATTGCCGATGGTACGCTCCTCGTGCATCTGGGCGATTCGCACTATCCGCTCACGGCGGTTTGGACTGGTGCGGCGGACGATGGCATTGCCCTGAATCCGGCGAACTGGGCCTGTACGAATCAGACTGGCACGGTGGCGGAAGGGGCGATTCCGATGTACTACACGAACGTGCGGCTTGACGGCGAGGTGACCTTCAATTGTCCGTCCAGTGCGGCTTTCGCCTGCGAGTCGTTCGCGGCGAATGTTTCGCTTGGTGCGGCGTGTGACTGGCGCGCGCTCGATCTCTCGCGGCTTGAGGAAGGAAGCGTGATCGACCTCAAGGGACACGACCTCTGGGTGGTATTGGCAGGTACGCCCACGAAGTCCGTCACCTTTACTGATTCCTCCGCGAACGCGACGGACTCTGGCACGTTGCATGTCGAAGTGCCGTCGGGAGTGACCTTGAATGCCGGAACTTTCCGTTTCACCGGGACGGTCAAGCTCGCGAAGGAAGGCGCAGGCGCGTGGGAATTCCCGAATGGCACGCCCTACGTCTCTGCGGGTGGCGTTTCGTTCACGGCGGGTTCAATGAAGTTCACCGGCGCGACGGAACTTGGCGCGGGTAAGGAGGATTTGACGGCGCGCATGACGTCCACGGTGCTCGATTTGAACGGACAGACCGTGGCGGTGAAGACCATCAATGACGTGGGGACTGTCGTCAACAATGCGGCGGCTGCGGCGACACTCGTCTTCGGTCGCGGCGATACGGACGCGACGCTCGGGCTCGCGGCGCCCGCGAATACGCTTTACCGCAAGGAAGGCACGGGTACGCTCACGGTGAACGGTACGCTCGGTACGGATCTTGATCTTGCCGGCGGCACCGTGCATCTGCAGAAGCCGGCGTTCCGCCACTACCGCTTCGTGGTGCTGCGCGCCTATGGCAGCACCTGCAACAGCATGCAGTTCTCGGAATTCAAGCTCCTCGATGGCGAGATCGATGTGACGCAGCGGCGCACGGGCTTCTCGTATACGGGGAGTGCGCCGAATCAGTTCCCGGCCAACGAATCGCCGGTGAATGCCGTGGATGGCAAACTCGATACGAAGTATCTCGACTTGCGTTGTGCGAATGGATCGTATGCGGCGAACAAGGGAAACATCTACATTCAGCTCGACTACGCCGAGCCCCAGCCGATTACGGCCTATAATTGGGCGACGGCGAACGACAAGCCCAATAGCGCCGCTGATGGTCGCGATCCTGCTGACTGGGCGATTCTGGCGAGCAATAACGGTACGGATTGGGTCACCCTCGACAAGCGTACGGGCTACAATGCCACGACGACGCGTAGGACATGGGTGGGGCCGTTCACGGTAGGCGCCACGACACCTGCGGTGAACGTGACGGGAGCGAAGGAGGATGCGAAACTGGTCGTTGACGGCGTGAACCTCGCGATGAACACGTCCGTGGCGGTCGGTGAACTTGCCTTCGCCAACGACGGCCGTCTCAGTGTGACGGGCGGTACGGTGAATGCCAACGTTTCGGGCGCGGGCAAGGTTGTCAAGACGGGTACGGGATCGGCGTCCATGCAGGGTACATGCGCGCTGACTGTCGAGGGTGGCGTGCAAGTCGACGGTGGGCGTCTCGCCGTGGTGCCGGCCATGGAAGATTGCAAGTGGTTCCGCTTCTCTGTCAAGGCACTCGAGAGCGGCGCGCTGATTCAGATCTCCGAGCTCGGACTCTACGATGCGAAGGGAACGCGCGTGAATCTGAGTCTGACGCGTGTGAACACGTTAGAAGAATTGGCGCCAGGGCGCGTGTGGGCTTCGAATGTCGGCCAGACCGGGAGTGGGCAGGTTGTCGAAAAACTCTTTGATAATAGCATGGATGAGAATTCGAAATGGTGTTTCAGCTCTCCGACGACACCCACGCCTTCCGATCCGTCGACTTGGCTGGTGGTCGTCATGCGTCTGCCCAATGCCGCGACCCCTGTGGCGAGCTACAACATGGCAACAGCAGGCGATTCCGGCAAGTATTATGTTCGTAATCCGACTGTCTGGTCGCTTGAGGCGAGTGCGGATGGCGTGAACTGGGCGACCATTGACGAGAAGGCGTTAAGCGCCGGTCCCCATGCGAACAACACCTGGTATAACGGCGGTACGCCTTACAAGACATCCGGCGTGGCCTCGGTGCCGTTAACGGGTACGCCTTCTCTTGGTACGGTGGGCGTGGCGGCGGGTGCCGAACTCGTCGTTCCCCCCACGCTTGCAGCATCGGGTGTGCGGGCGAATTGGACGACGAACGGTACGGTTGCCGCGCTGCAGTTGATTTCGAAGGGTAAGCTTGAGCTCGTCAATGTGCCTGCGGATCCGCCGAGCGAGTTCGCCGTGCCGTTCGCGACCGGCAATCTCTCCGGTTCGGTGAAGAACTGGCGTGTCACGATGAACGGCGAAGAGCACACCGAGCTGATGGTATTCCTCAGAAACGGAACCCTCTACGTGGGACGCAAGGGCCTCACCTTGTACGTACGGTAAGTGCGAAGACGGCGCACGCCTCGTTCGTGCGCCGTCATCGCGCCCGGCGGTCGGGCACATAGACTTTGTTGCCTCGGCGGACATATTCGCGGTGGACGGCTTCGCCTTCTTCGACCGCGATCGGTCCGACAACTTCGATTCCGCGCTGGACGAATTCGTTCTTCCAATCCGGTTTGAAACCTTCGTCGAATCCGGTGATCGCCTCGACGCGATCTGATGGTACGCCGTAGACGACCTTGCGGATTCCGCTCCAGAGGATGCCGCCCATGCACATCATGCACGGTTCGCTCGTCGTGTAGAGCACGAGATTGCGCGGCGCGAGATTCCAGGTGCCGAACTTCTCCTCCACGATGCGGATGACGTTCATCTCCGCATGGTTGTGACTGCAGTTGTTCAACTCAACGGAATTGGTCGCCGTGGCGATACACGTTCCATTTCGATCGTAAATCGCCGCCTCGAACGGCCCGCACTTCTCTCCGGCCTTGATCCGCGCGAGAAGATCAGCTTGCAGATCTCGCATAATCCGTTCGTCTGTCATATTAAAATTCCCATTCGGGTTCGTTCACAAAAATTGTCGCGATTTAATTCAATCCTTTGCAGGATGTCACTTTGTCTCTTTGACTCGGAAGAAGGCCTGGGGTTTTCTGGGACCGAGTTTGGTAAGGTCGAGGAGGATCGACTGGGGGCCGATCGGGCCTTGGAGGTTGGCGGCTTCGGGGAAGGGTTGCCAATTCGCCGTTGTGAGATCGTCGCACCATTCGACGGTGTAGGTGGCATTGGGTTGGCCCTGCCAGGTGAGACGGAGCGTTTGCGTGGTGGCGAGCGTATTCGCTTCAAGACCTACGGCGATGAGCACGTCTGAAACGGGCGGGAGGACCGTGAAGGCGATCGGCAGGGCGTCGATCGCCTCGCCGTCCGCGACAGGACAGAGGTTCAGGAAGTAGACGCCCGGGGCGAGCGGACCGGAAGGTGTCCAATTCAGCGTTCCCGTGGACGAATTGACGGAGAGGCCGTTTGGAATCGAGGAACCGGTTTCAGGAACGAGTGCGAAGGTGGTCGTTGCGGCAAACGCATTTTCCGGCGCCAGGGCGCTCGTGAACGGCGTTCCCACGCGAAGCGTAAAGGCGTTCGCGCCGGCGAGGAGGGGCATTTCGAATCGCGTGGGATGATTGGCGGCGCCAGGGGTTGGTACGGCGAAGGCGGCCCATTCGCCGGTACCGTTCGGCCAGCGGCCAAGGCTCATTGTGTCGCTCTGGGGCGTGTCGTAGGTGATCGCGTCCACGAGATTCGTCGCAGGATCGAAGAGGTAGATGGCGTCCGCGCTCTTCGAGAGGCCGAACGGCGCCTGCAGGTTTGCGGGATCGAAGGGGAGCGTTGCCGCATCATCGGCACCTGTCCAGATGCGGAGCGTTTCACCAGGTGCGAGCACGACGTTTGCGGGCAGAACAAGCGATTTTGTCGCCTTCGTGTTCGGGGTGGGCGGTTCGGTGGTTTTGAGTGTATCGGTTACGAGCCAACCGCCAAGCGACACCGCGTTTGTGCCGTTGTTATAGAGTTCGAACCAATCGTCGAACGCACTTGTGAGGGGATTCGTGAAGAGCGCGTTCTGCGCCATGAATTCGTTGAGGCGGATGTCGTTGAACCCGTGTTCGGGGGGCGTCGGGACGGTCGGTACGAAGGCGGGAAGTCCGTCGGGGATTGTGGCGGCGGGCTGGTAGCGGCCAGGCGGCAAGGTGCTGGAGAGGATGCTCGTCGCGTTGATTTCGATGGCCCAAGCGATGTCCGAACTGGTCACGACATTCTGGTGCACTTCCACTGCGAGGGTGTTGGAACCGGCGCGCAGAAGCGAGGGATTTAGCTCAAAGGATTCGGTGAAGGAGCCTTCAAGTTCCTGCGGAGTGTGGGTGGTGGCCAACGAAGCGTCGTCGAGCGCGCCGGCCGGTGTACGTGCCGAGCGGTGGAGTTCGACGCCGTTGAGGTAGAGTGCCGCACAGTCGTCGACCATGTACCGCACGTTGATGGTGTCGCGGATGCCTGTGCCCGTGCCGACATCGTTGATGATCGTTGGAAGTTTGTCCGGACCCAGCTTCGCGTTGTCGGTGAGCTGGGCGTCGGAGAGGGCGGCGTTCCATACGCGTACTTCGTTGTAGGTGGCGGCCGCATCGTTGTCGTTGTATTGGGAGTGTGCGAGCCAGCAGTTGTTCTGCCCCTGGACGGCGAGCGACCAGCCGCTGGAGATGTTCATCGTGTATTCGCCGAGTGTGGAACCAGTGGTGGCGTCTTTCTTGCGGAACGTCACCGCCCACGAACCATCGGCTTTGGGCAGGAACACGACGGAAATGTGGAATTCGGTGCCGAGGGTGAAGGGGGCAAGGTAGCCGCTGATGTCGCCACCGACTTTCTTGACGCACATCGCCTCTTTGTTGAGCGCGGTGCCAGAGGTCCAGGCGATGAGGATGTAGTCGCTCTGGGAGTTGCCGATGTCGAAGACGCGCCCCCAGTTCTGGACCGAATTCTGGGTGGCCCAGATCTCCAGTGTGACGGGCGTGTTGTCACGCGGCAGGATGTTCGACCCCAGGTCAATCCAAGAGCGTCCCTTGCTGCCGCCGGCGCAGGTGATTGCCGTGTTGGCGGTGTTGAATGTCGGCATTGCCGAACCGTTGCGGGTGGCGTTCTGTCCGCCCACGGTGTCGAGCAGGTCGCCGTTGAAACTCCAGCGATGGACGAGATAGTTGCCGTCGGGACAGCGAGCGGCGAGGGTTGCCGCCGGCAGATCGGGGAAGACGTTGTCGGTATGGACGCTGCTCGATTCGTCCGGCGGCGTGTAGTTGAACTGGGTCCGGAAATAGTAAGTGGCGCGTTGGCTGTCGAGCTGGACGTCGGTGCCGAAGTGGATCGACCAGTTGGGAGCGTCGGGATCGTGTCCCAGCGGACCCGCCCCGGCGGGCCAGGCCGCATCGTTGAAGCTCGCGGACTTCCAGTTGTCGGCGGGTTTCGTGGTCAAGTAGTGCCAGAATTGGTCGAGCGGCAGGAGGGTGCGCGTCCCCAGGTGAACATCGCGCGTGCCGGCCGCGCGCCAGCAGATTGGTTGCGCGTTGTCGAGTGTGGGGGAAATCAGCGTCAGGGCTTCACCTTCGGCGGTACTCGGCCAGCCTTCTCCACCCCATTCGACGTGGTCGAGCGAGCTTTCAACGAGTTCCAGGCCTTTGGCCGGACGACGGAGGTCGAGCGAGCCGATGTCCGGGAGACTGCCGGTAAAGGTCCCCGCGACGAGGGCGCGGTTGCCGTACAAGGTGGAAAAGACAGCGGAATCCTCGACCACGACGGCACTCGTACGAGGTGCGAGGATGAAACCGTCCGGGAAGGTGAAGGCCGCCGAGCCGGTGGTGTAGACACCGCCGAGGTCGAAGCTGGTGTTCGTCGAACTGTTGTAGATTTCAAAATAGGACCCTCCCGTCTGCACAGGGTGTGTGAGGATGGACGCGATGACGAGGTGGTCGTTGATGGCATCCAACGGCGGACCGGAGTAGGTGAGCGTGGTGGTGATGGTCTTGAAAATCCGACCGTCTTCGCGCAGGGCATTCAAGGTGATCGACTTGGTTCGATCCGTGAGCGTGTACGGTGCGCTCCAGGTCCGCACGCTCGTCCAGGTGACGTCGAGGGGTTTCCCGTTGCAGGTGATCGTGGCCACTTCAAATGGCGCTTCGCCGGTGAGGGTGAATTGGTTCTGGGTGCTCACCGTGGGCGAGGTGAGCGTGAAACCGGCGGCGTTGGCGGCGTTGATCTGGTTCAGTACATTGGCGCGCCGCGTCTGGATGTTGTTGGCGACGGTCGTGAAACCGCTCATGGTCACGCCATCGGCACGGAGGGCATCATAACGTTCGCGGTAGTTCACCAGGTCGTCCGAACCCGAAGTACAGGCTTCGACGAGCGCGATGAATTTCCGCCAGTAGCCGCGCGCGTGTGCGGGGGTGGCGAGCATGGTTTTCAAACTCGGATCGATCACCTTCAACGACGAGGACTGGGGATCGACGATGTTGCTCATACTGGTGTCGCGGGTGTTGGGCGCACCGAAGCTGGTGTCGATGTCCCAGGCCAGCAGCGCCCAGCCGCGGTTGCCGTTGTAGATATAGGCGTTCTTGCCGCGTTCGTTCCCGTAGGAGTCGTAGTTCCCCACGTACACGTGCAACGCCGAGATGGCGAGGAACGCGTCAGTGTTGGCTACGGTGGCGAGGTTGCGCACGTAGGCAGGATTCGAGAAGTCGTTGAAGGCGTGGATCAGCGTGTAGAAATCCTGGTAGTCGTTGGCCTGGAGGTTGGCGGCCGCACGGGGGAGCCAGTGCCAACGGTAGCGGGCCTTCTTGTAGAAGGTTCCGAAGGCCGGATCGCCGTTGCCCTCGGTGGTGGTGAACGATTCGAGGGTGGCGCCGATTTCCTTGCCGCCGCGCTGGTACTTGAAATCGCCGAAATTGTTGGGGTTGTATTCGAACCAGTCGTCGCATTTGTAGAGCCGTCCGTCGGTCTTCGTGGGAAACCAGTGGCTGATCATCGAACTATTGGGCTTTTCAGTGTCCTCAACTACGCCCTGCGCGTTCTGGACCTGTCCGTTGGCGTAGAGATGGACCACGCGACGGTAGACGGCGGGCTGGCCCAGACGTTTGGCCAGCGCGTAGCAGAATTGTTCCTTGAATACAGTGGGGTCCTCGCCGGACCCCGGATTGCCGGCACAGGCGAGGACGAGTCCGTCGTCTTCCAGAATCTGGTCGTCCTTCGGGAAGTCAAGCTTGTAGTCGATGAAACCGTTGTTGATGGGACGGCTGAATCCCTTGCAATGGAAGGGCGAACCGCCGTACTGGATGCCGGCACCGTAGACCACGCGGTCGTTTCCGTAGACGAATGTGCAGGGAATGGAGTAGTTGCTGTCCTGACTGCGATTCTGCCAGATGGCGAGATTGGCGGACGTCACCCAGAAACGGTAGACGCCGAATGTGTTCGACGTGTGGGGTTCGTTCCAGCGTACGAGGCATTCGCGCCGTGTGTCGGCCGGATAGGTCGAGGTGCGGGCAGCAGTGGCGCTGTCGGTCGCGGTGACCTGGAAGGCGACGAGTGAGTCGTTGGCGGCCGCGGGGATGCTGGCCGCATACCAACCGGCTTCACAGGGACTCAT
Source organism: Kiritimatiellia bacterium (assembly GCA_024405255.1). The sequence continues at coordinate 13,174 of JAKSOY010000027.1, read as the reverse complement.
CGGGATGGTGGTGGACGAGCTGACGCCGTCAAGGTGCCAGATGAGATTGACGGAAGCGACACCGTCGGGATCTGCGACGCGCGCATAGACGGTGACGGGTTGTCCGTTTGCCGGAAGCAGCGGTTCGTGCGTCACCTCGGCGATGGCCGGTGCGGCATTGGCGACGGCACGGCTGTTGGTGCGACCCGGCGTACCGAAGGCGTGGGTGGTGGTGATGTCGCCGCAGGCCTCGATCCAGTTGCCACGCGCGCGCATGAGCGCGTCGGGCGAACCGGCGAGCCAGCGGACGCGCATCGAGATGGTACCGATGCCGGACTTCGGCAGCTGCGACCATAACGTGCCGCGGATGCCGTTGCCGCCGGTGTGGAGGCGGCCCGTCGTTCGCAGGTGCAGCACTTTGGTGCCATTGTCGGCGTCGGTGGCGTTTTCAATGGCGGAGTCTTGATGGGTGCCGAGGAATTTCCAGGTGGTGTTGCTGTTCTCAAAGGACGGGTTGTTGACGAGGTTGGATCCCGTGGCGGACTTGAGTACGACGGAGTCGATCAGACATTCACCGGCGTCGAAGAGGCCCAGTTCCACCTGGGTGGGGTCGCCGTAGCTGTCGTCGGCGCGTCCGTATTCGATGGCACCGGTGAATTCAAGTGTCTTCCAGCCGCAGGTCTTCGTTTCATCGCTTGCGGCCCAGCTGCCGGCGAGGTGCGGATCGCTTCGCGGATCGACACGTTCAAGCGAACTGCCGCCGCCGTCTGCGAGTTCCGGCCAGGCGCCGCCGTCTTGGTAGACGACCTCTTCCTGCATCACGAGGCTCGTGACAGTGGCAGATGTCGTCGCGTCCCAGACGGCCGTCGGACGACGCAGACGGAGTGTCCCCGACGCGTTCGGCAGCGAACCGGTAAAGCCGTCGGCGCCGAGGAGGCCTGTGAAGTCCGGATAGAGCGTGCGAAACGCACTGCGCTTGTTGGCGATGACGAGGTGGCCTTTTGCAGGGATCGTTTCGGTACATTCGTAGTCGATGTCGCCCGAGAGAACCCACCCCGTGAGATCGATGTCAGTGTCGGTTGTGTTGAAGAGTTCGACGTATTCGTGTTCCTTGTTTTCGTCGAGCGGATGGTACATGATTTCGTTGAGTACGACGGGTGGAAGGGCGCGGGACGCATTCCGTCCGCCGGGTGTCGGCACGGCGAGATGGGTGAAGGCGACGGCACCGTCCGGGGTGCGTCCGTACGCGCCCGCGAGCGCCACGGCGGGCAGACGGACCGCATCGATGATCGCATCGCCGCCGACAGAGGGGGCGCGCAGGAGAATCTCGTCCTTGTTGCCGGAAATCGCGAATCCGAGTGTCGTCTCGTCGACGGCGAGAATGGCGTGGGCGGCGAGTGTCGTCCCGGCGGGGAAGGTGTAGTCGGCGTTGCGCTGTTGCGAGACGAGTCGGCATCCGGCGAGGGAGACGGTGGACGAGCCGATGTTGATGAGTTCGATCGCACCCGTGCCGGTCGCGGGATTATGGGGGATGAGTTCGTTGATGAGAATTGTCGCGTAGGTTGTCGCGGCGGACGGATCGGCACGTCCTGGGGAGCCGCCGGATTGGGCGGAACGCGACCACGCGGCGGGGCGGGTCTGTCCCCGCGACGGACGGGTGAGAACGAGGGAATGTCCCGTGCCGGCGATACCGCCCGGCCACGGATCGGCGTCCTTGATCTTGATACTGAAGAGTTCGGCGCCGAGTTCGTCGTTCAGCGACAGTTCGGCGGTGTAGGAAAAGGCACCGCCGTCGGTCGCACCGAGAACGCCGGTGAGGCCGTAGACTGATTCGACGTCGCGCGGAGACGGCGCGATGACGACATAGGAACACCCGGGCATCTTGTAGCCGGCGGGGAAGGTATAGACAAGATCGCCCGACAGCTTCCAACCGCCCATGTCCTGCGAGAAGGGGTTGGAGTTGTAGAGTTCGACGAACCGCACATCGCGTCCGTCGGAACGCGCCGCCGGTTGGGCGTGGATCTCCGTGAGAACGATCGGTCCGCGTCGCGTGGCGGCGCCGGCAGCCTCCCGTCCGCCCCGTACAAGACGGTTCGGCACACTGGCGGGAACTGTGGCGGCCAGCGCGGAAATCGTCGCCCCAGCGGCGATCGATGAGAGAATGAATGTTAAAGGTTTCATCGATTTTCCTATCGGTGGAAAATTATACCAAATTCTCCTCTCGGGAGCTAGAGATCGTGGTGCGGGGTGCGTCCACCGTAGCAGCGCACCCACAGGAGCAGGGCACCGTCTGACGCGAGGCCTTTCCCGATCGTCACTTCGCCGTAGCCGGGATCGTTGACGACGGTCACTTCGGGCGACCAGGTTCGTCCGCCGTCTGTCGAGGTGCGGGCGAAGACGCCGCGGACGCCTTCGCAGATGTTGTGGGCTTTCCCGCGCGTGTAGCAGCAGACGAGCTTCGTGCCGATCGCCTGGATCATCGGCCATGAATTATAGGCCGGACCGGTCGCCGCAGCAGATTCGGTCAGACGAACAGGCGTTTCCGCCGTCGTGACGAGCGAACACGCGAGGATGATAAATGTCAACATCCGTATTTTCATATTGTCATTGTATCAGAATCCGCGAACCGGCGCAACAACTGATTTCTCTACTGGAGTTTATTTCTCATTGACGGGTGCGGAAACGAAAGAGTATAATACAAATAGTTAAAACAACGGAGGCGGGGATTATGAAAATAATGAAGAAGTTGTTGACCCTGATGGGGACGTTGGCACTTACCGTGCCGGCACAGGCGAGTTGTTATGGGTTTGACACGAAGGGTGGTACGGTCACACTTGACGCGGCAACGCAGATCAATTCGGCGGATCGTGTTTGCATCAACCAGGGAACCGTCAATCTCAATGCGGGCGCCACCATTATCTGCGGGGGCAACCAGAACAGTACTTGCAACTATATCGGGGTGGACCGTGACAACCAGGCCGCGACGTTGAATGTGAATGGTGGAACGTTCTGGTGCAGTCGTGCGAAGGGGTCGGGCTTTCTCAAAATATCCGCCAACGCCAACAACCAGACCGCGACGCTCACCATCAATTCCGGTTCGGTGACGGTTGACGAACAATTGTGGACGTGTACATATTGGAACAACAACAATGGTTCGACGGGGCGCGGCATCATCAACGTGAACGGCGGAGCGTTGACGGTGGGAACGCTTTTTGTCGGTGCGGACAGCAACAATTCAGGCTCGACGGAGATTTATCTGGTAAACGGAACGCTCACGGCACGGTCGATTGATTTCCGTGCCTACAACAAGCAGATATTCCAGTTGAAGGGCGGTACGTTGAAGGCTGCCGCGGCGAATGTCTTCTATGCGGATCGGGCCTATGCCGACACGGAAGGGCGTACGATCGACGTCGTCGACAAAACGACGTCAACCTTTGACAACAACGCCTTCAATCAGACGATTCCTCCGATGACGGGCACGGGCACGTTGCGCCTCATGGGGGCGGGCGCGTTCTCCTTTGCCGAATCGGAGCTGACCTACAATCTTGAATTCGCGGGCGGTGCGCTGGCGCTTGGTACGGCGAATGCCTCCGAGCCGCTCCTCACGGTGGGGGGCGCGCTCACGATCAAGGCCCCGACGCCGGTTTCGCTCTCGTTGCCGGCGGGCGCGACGGGGCGCTATCCGATTATCGCGGGGTGTGGCAATACGAGCGCCTACGCGGTGGCGCATCTTCTCCGGTCGCCGCTCGGCACGTTTGTTCTCGATAACGGAACAATCTATCTCGATGTGGGCGCTTCGCCTTCGGATGGACTAATCTATTCGGCTACGGCCGGTGGCGATGATACGCCCGGCGCGGGGTCCTATCTCTATGCCGCTTTCACGCCCACGGCGGGGGCGTTTACCGTGAACGGTCAGGCGCTCACGCTCGCCGGGCATGGGATTGTCATCGGTACGCAGAGCGAGGAGACGCAGACGGTTACGCCCTCTCTTTCCTTTGCGAACGCCAATGCAGGCATCTATACGGCTGAAAATTCGACGCTCGTTTTGAATGGCGGTTTTACGGCGAATGCACCTTCCAAGTACGGTCCAGGTACGCTCGTTTTGGGCAGTGCGGCGATTACGGGGGCGCTGACCGTGGTCGAAGGTACGGTTGACTTGGGCGGTCACACGATTACGGGTTCCATCCTCCCCTCCACGGATAACGGGCGAGGGCGCACGATCACCTACAAGAACGGTACGCTGAATGAATCGGGTGCGTTCAATATCGGTACGGGCTCTGACGTCCATCTCGGCGAGGGGTTCAATTTGAATCTCACCAATGCCGGTGGTGGTCGACTGACGGTAGGATATTACAACCCTTGGCCGCGTAATGAAAGTACGCTTTACCTCGATCCGGGGTGTGGCACGGTGACGTTGCGCGGCAATGCGTCGAATACCTGCAACTTCATTACGCCGGATAATGCAACGACGGGCCGCGTGGTGGTGGCGGGCGGCGTGTTGCATGCCCTTCGCGGGCCGGACCTCCCTCCCTATGGCTGCCTTCGCATCGCCACGGGCACGAACCCCATGTCGACGGGCTTCCTGAAGGTCGTGGGCGGCGAAGTGGTGGTGGATTGGGATCTTTCGCTTGCAACGGTCTATAATGATTTGAAGGGTGGTGCCGGCACAGCCGAGGTTGACCTTGAAAGCGGCACGATGCGCATCGCCTACTTCTACTTGGGTGGTTCGACTTCGGCGGTTGGCAAGGGAACGATTCGCCTCACGGGCGGCGACCTCTATGTGAAGATGTTCAAATGCTGGGGGTGTTGCACGCAGACGCTCGTGTGCGACGGTGCGCGCATCCATGCCGTGCAGGATTCGTATGCGGGCGTGCCGTTCATGACGGCGTTTGCGAGTGCGGATAGTTACCCGAAGAGCTACACGATCGGTGCGGGCGGTTTGCTCATCGACACGGCCGGATACAAGGTTTCGTGCGATATTCCGTTTACGGGCGTGGGCGGCATTACGGTCACGGGGACGGGCGGCCTCTTGACGAATGCGGTGACGGCGGCCTACACGGGCGGCCTCAAGGTGGAAGAGGGCGTGCGGGTGGTGTATCCTGCGGGCTTCGCGCCGAAGGCGGTGTCGCTCGCGCCGAATGCGGTGCTGCAGGTCACGCCCACGGAAACGACACCCGCAACGCTGGGTACGCTCACGCTTGCGGAGGGTGCAAAGCTTGTGGTCGATGTTTCGTCTGTCGGTTCTGCGCAGGCGCGGGTGATGGCGGAAGGGTTCGTTGTTCCGGCGGGGAAGAGCGTACTTGACTTTGTGGAAGTGAAGGATGATGCGTCCGATACGCCGCGTTACACGAAGACGCTTGAGAACGAGGGGAAGACGATCGTTCTCACCTTCGCCGATCTTGCGGAACCGTTCTTCGCCACGTGGTCGGGGGAAGGCGAAGATCCCACGAACGTGCGCGATCCGGCGAACTGGGACTGCCTTAACGCCTTGGAAGAGCCGCTCGAGAACGTGATTCCAACGGCTCATACCACGGTGCTTCTTTCGGGGGCGACGATGTTCAGCGTGCCGGCTGCCCAGGCGCTCGCGGTCAAGGCGTTTACGACGGTCGGCCCCGTAACGCTCACGGGCGATTGCGATTGGCGCGGCCTTGGCGACTTGACGGTGCAGGAGGGGATGACGGTCGATCTGCGCGGCCACAAGCTCTATGTGGGCCACGTCGTGGGCGGGGGCAAGATTACCGATACTTCCGCCGAATACCAGCCCCTCGACTACATCGAATCGACGGGGGCGGAATACATCAATACGGGTTATCGGCATACGGCGGCCACGCGCATCGAGTGTGTGGTCAATGCCGGTAGCGTACAGCCCGGCGTCTGGGCGGGCATTTTCGGCGCGCGCGATACGACGTTCCAAACGAGTGCGTTCGTCTTCTTCGCGAAGTCCGGAAAGACGGGGAACGCCTCCGTCTACAATCGAACGGGCGAGGAGACCTTTACCGATACGATTCCCTACGATACGAAGATCGCGCTCACCTGTTCGGGGCGCCAGGCGAGTTGGTACCGCCTCGACGATCCTTCCAAAACGGGCGGCATTACAACGGGCGGTACGCCCGATGCCGGTGCCAATGACCTTTTCATCTTCAATCTGAATACGGGAACGGGTGCGGGATCGGTGAAAACCGATGGATCCTGGTGCCGGATGAAGCTCTATTCGTTCAAAATCTACGAAGGGGAGACGTTGATGCGTGACTTCGTGCCGCGGCGGCGCGTGTCGGACGGAGCGGCGGGCTTGTGGGACTTGCAGAGCCAAACGTTCTATCCGAATAACGGAACCGGCCGATTCTACGGCGTTGCAAATGTTGCCGAGTCTACCCCTGCCGCTTGGGGTGAACTCCACATCGATGTTCCGGAAGGCGGCACCTACGCCTGGTCGTCCGTCATTGTGAACGGAGCGTTGAAGGTTGTGAAGGACGGTGCGGGCACCTTGACGATGCAGCGGTCGGATCACGGCTATTGCGGCGGCACGGAAGTGGCGGCCGGTAAAATGTGCGGTACTTCCTGGGGCGGATGCTGTGGCGCGTACGGGACGAGCGTGACCATCGACGAAGGCGCCACGTTCGATATCAATGGTGTCGCGATTGGCGTGTACGAATTCGTCCTCAACGGCGGTACGCTCGCCAATACGGTGAAAGATGTCGGAAACGGGCTTGCGCAGATTTCCCGCATCCGCCTAACGGCCGATTCGTCGATCTACGCGCCGTATCGCATGGGCTTGATCGGCCCCAGCTACTCGGTGACGACGCTCGATCTCGGCGGTCATATGCTCACGGTTGACGCGCCGCTCGACTTCTTCCTCTGCAATACGGACCTGACGCCCGGCACGTTCAAGATGGTGGACGGGTTCATGTACAATAACCGCACCTCGGTGCGGGGCGCTCTGGCCGATTTCGACATCGACTGCGTGCTCACGCTTGAAGTGGATGTGGATGCCCATGACTTCATCTACCGTTGGGTACGGGAGCCGCGTTCGGGAACGAAGAACGCCTATGGCACGCACAAGGTGCGCGTGTTCGGCACCTTCACGCCTCTTTCGCCGAAGTTCCACAATGTGGAGATGCAAAACGGTTCGATCCTCAACCTCGCAGAACAGACCGGCGTATGGTCTGCAACAAGCGCGAATGTCGATAACGGAACGCATAAGACCTCTTTTGCGACGAATGCGCTAGTGACGGTCGATATGGGAGCGCGCAAGATTTCCAGCGAGTGGACGTACGTCGTCGAATGGGGTACGGCGGGCGTGCCGGAGAACCTCGATACGCTGACCTTCAAGGTTTCGGGCCGATATGCACAAGGCGCATTGGCGAAGGCCGATGAAAGAGGCGTGAAAATTTCCCGCATCGGTTTCATCCTCTACGTGCGCTAGTTGGTGTCTGGTGCGACGGTGAATGGGTGTAGGACAGGGCCGACGAATTTCATTCGTCGGCCCTGATTTTGTGTCTGGGCCGCAGTTGATTGGGTGGGGGACATTTGCTATACTAGTGGAAGCTTTCGGAGAAAGAACGATGTCGGCATTGAAAGGGGCAATCCCCAAACAATCGAAAGGATTTTTATGAGTAGACTTGAGCAATCGGATCGGGTCCTGAATTTCAATATTCTGATGGGCTTCTCGGCCGTTCAGTGCGGTGTGAAGTATCGTGACTTCGTGTCCGACTACCGCATCCTCTGCGACTGCGGACTCGAATGCAGTGAGCGTTTCGGGCTCGACATCGTTACGGTGATGTCCGATCCGATGCGTGAGACGGAAGGGTATGGTGCCAAGATCGTGATCCCCGAAGACGGCATCCCGTACTCGCCGACGCCGCTCATCAGCGACATCACGCGCTGGGAGCAGGTCGTTCATCGTTTCAATCCGCACGAAGGCCATCGCTGCGAAGAGAACATCAAGGCCGTTGAATACTATCGCCGTCACGTGTCCGACGGACGACTGATCGCCGGCTGGGTCGAGGGCGCGGTCGCCGAATGCTGCGACTTGCGCGGCTTCGGCGACTTTCTCACCGATCTCGCCAGCGAGGACCATTCCCTGCTTCATGCCTTGCTTTCGACCATTTGCGAACAGGCGAAGGACTATGCGCGGGCGCAGGTCGAGGCCGGTGCGGACATCATCGGCATCGGCGATGCAGCCAGTTCGCAGATTTCCCCTCGGATGTTCCGCGAATTCGCCTTCCCCTATCAGAAGGCCATCGTGGATGCTGTCCATGCGGCCGGTGCGAAGACGAAGCTGCACATCTGCGGCGACACGACGCGCGTCTTCGACCAGATGATCGAGACGGGCACGGACATCATCGATGTCGACTGGATGGTGGATCTCAAGCGCTGCAAGGAACTTGTGGGGGATCGTCCGACGATTCTCTGCGGCAACTACGATCCCGTTTCCGTCATGCTGCAGGGAACGCCCGAGTCCATTCGCGAACGCGTGAACGCCTGTTGCGACCTCTTCCCGGAGGGACGCTACATTTCCGCCGCCGGCTGCGAAGTGCCGCGCGAGACGCCGCCCGAGAATCTGATGGCGGTCCGCGAGGCCCTTGCGGCGCGGTCGTCGCGTTAAGAAGAATCTACATGAAAGAACGGAGAGTGAAGATGAAAAACGGAATGATTCTGGCTTTGTGCACGATCGCGTGCACGACGATGGCGAAGACGGTTCAGCTGGCCCCTGGAATGACGTTTCTCGACCAGCCGATGACGCTGACGGAAAAGGATTCGCACACGCGTTTTGTCGGTGCGGCCGACGGGTCGACCGTCCTTTCGGGCGGTGCGCGCATTACCGGCTGGCACGAGCGCGCCCCCGGCGTGTGGGCGGCGAAGGCGCCGTTCTTTTTCGAATCGCTCTTCGTCAACGGACGGCGCGCGGTGCGCGCTCGTGAACCGAACAAGGGATTCTTCCACGTGAAGAGCATTGCCACGACCGAAAAGGGACGACAACTCGTCCTGAACGCGCCTCAGGCGGCGAAGGTGAAGGCGGTCCCGGCGGCGGAACTGCCGTTCGCCCAGATGGTGGCGCACGTCAAATGGTCGCTCTTCCGACGGCCGATCGCGGGGGCTGAAGAGACGGCGAATGGCGTGTCCGTCACATTGCCGCAGATCAAGGACGCGTCGTGGAATCAGCTTAATCCGAACGAACAGTACTTCATCGAGAATCTGCGGAGCGCGTTCGACGAACCGGGCGAATGGTTCTACGATGGCGTGGCGGGCGAGGTGCTGTATCGTCCGCTCCCGGGCGAGACGCTCGCAACGATCGAGGCGATTGCGCCGCGCCAGGGCATGATGACGCTCGTGAAGGTGGATGGTGTCCGCGATGTCACTTTTGAAAACGTGACCTTTGCACACACGACGCCGTCGGCCGAAAAGGGACCCTCCACCCACAATGCCTACCAGGCGGCGATTGTCACGCCGGCTTTGGTGAAGGCCGATCGCGCAACGGGCCTTGCCTTTGAACGTTGCGCCTTCCGTCACACGGGCGCCTACGCGATTCATCTTGAGAACGACTGCGTGAGCAATCGGATCGTCTCGTGCCGGTTCGAAGACCTCGGCTCGGGCGGCGTGAAGATCGGCCCGTTCGACGGTCGCTCGCTGCCGGGTGCGAAGGATCCGAAGAATCCCGTTGCAAAGGGCGCCGTTGTGCGTCCGCCCGCACCGACGTCCTTCAACGTGGTTTCGAACTGTCTCATTCGTGCGGGCGGCCGCTTCTACGAGTCGGGCATCGGCGTGATCATCGGCCATTCGTCGGACAACCAGGTCGTCAAGAATACGATCGAGGACTTCTTCTACACCGGCATTTCCGTCGGCTGGGTGTGGGGATACTCGGGATCGTATGCGCAGCGCAATCAGATCGGCTACAACCGCATCCGCAAGATCGGCCAGCGTGCGCTGTCCGACATGGGGGGCATCTATACGCTCGGCACGAGCTTTGGCACGCGTCTCTACAACAACGTGATTTCCGATATCGACGCCTACACCTATGGCGGCTGGGGACTCTATCCCGATGAAGGCAGCGAGGGCATCACACTTGAGAACAACCTTGTCTACGATACGAAGGACGCCTCGATGCACCAGCATTATGGACGCAACAACATCCTTCGCAACAACATTCTCTGCTTCTCGCGTGAGTGCCAAGTGGCGGTGACGCGCGTGGAGCCGCATCGGTTGATGACGATCGAGCGGAACATCCTCTACTGGCAGAAGGGCGATGCGTTCGGCACGCGCTACCGCGGCATCGCCAACGGTGCGAAACTCGACTGGTCGAAGAACCTCTGGTGGTGTTGCGCCGGCGAACCGCGCTTCAACGGCAAGTCCTATGCCGAGTGGCAGACTGGTGGCCGTGACGCGGGAGGACTCGTCGCCGACCCGGGTTTTGTCAATCCGGCCGCGCGTGATTTCCGTTTGCGTCCCGGCTCGCCCGCGCTGAAGCTCGGTTTCAAGCCCTTCGACCCCGCCGAAGCCGGATGCAACCTCACGTTAAACCGTTGACGGTTTGGGGAAGCTTTGGTAAGATATCTGCGTGGGGAAGAGTTCTAGAAGACAATTGTTTAGACGAGGAAAGTGTTATGCGTGTTTTATCGTTTTCTGCCGGGATGGCATGTGCTGTCATGCTTGGCGTGTTGAATGGATTCGCGGCCGCGTCCGGAGCGGCCCCCGCACCGGCCGGCAAACCTGCGGTTAAGACTGCGGCGCCGTGTCCTGTGAAACCCGTACCGGCGGCTAAGGCCGCGGCCAAGCCCGCGCCGAAGCCTGCGGCCAAGCCCGCGCCGAAGCCCGCCCCCAAGCCGTTTCTTGTTGACCGGTTCGTTTCCGGTGGCGCAGGGAATTGCGAGGAGATCGTCTTTACGACCCGTACCTTCATGCCGGATGGGCACTGGTATGCGAATTTCTCCTACTATTGCCTCACGGAGAACGATCCGGCCTATGGAAAGGGAGGACGCCTCTGCGCCTACAATTTCAAGACGAAGAAATTGCGGGTGCTGCTGGAAGACCTCGAAGGCAGCATGCGCGACCCCTGCGTGCACTATGACGGGAAGACGATTCTCTTCGCGTATCGTCCGCACGATTCGGCTAACTATCATCTCTACACGATCGGGTCGGACGGCAAGAACCTCAAGCAGCTGACCTCGGGCGAATACGACGACCTCGAGCCGTGCTGGCTGCCGGACGGCAACGTCGTCTTCATCTCCTCGCGCTGCCGTCGGTGGGTGAACTGCTGGCATGTGCAAGTGGGCACGATCTTCCGCATGAAGGCGGATGGCACGGACATTCGCATGCTGTCGGCGAACAGCGAGCAGGACAACACGCCGTGGGTCCTGCCTGACGGACGCGTGCTCTACATGCGCTGGGAATACGTGGACCGCTGCCAGGTGACTTACCATCATCTCTGGACGATGAATCCGGACGGCACGCAGCACCAGATCTACCAGGGCAATACCTATCCCGGCAGCGTCTACCTCGATGCGAAGCCGATTCCCGGTACCGACATGGCGGTGCTGATCGATTCCCCCGGTCATGGCCGCCGCGACCACGGCGGCAGCGTGAGCGTCGTTTCGACGAAGGACGGTCCCGACATCCGTGCGAACGTGAAGACGGTGTGCAAGGGCACGTTCTACGACCCCTGGGCGTTCTCGGCGGATTCCTTCATGTTCTCGGACGGCACGTCGATTCACCTGGCGAACCGTGCGGGCGCGCGCGAAGTGCTCTTCTCGCTGCCGCCGGAATTCCGCAAGCTCCATCCGAAGCTGATGCTCTTCGAGCCGCGTCCGCTCATGCCGCATGCGCGCGAGCGCATCCTTGCGGACCGTACGGACCCCAAGAAGAAGACGGGCGAGTTCTATCTCGAGAACGTCCTCGAAAGCCGCAGCATGGCGGGTGTGAAGCCGGGCGTCGTCAAGAAGCTGCGCATCTACGAGCTTCTGCCGAAACCGATCAACTTCTCGGGCGGCATGGAGCCGCTCACGTTTGGCGGTTCCTTCTCGCTGCCGCGCCAGCTCGGCACGGTGCCCGTGGAAGATGACGGCAGCGCCTACTTCACGGCGCCCGCCCTGCGTTCGCTCTTCTTCGTCGCGCTCGATGCGGAAGGGCGCGCCGTCAAGCGCATGCAGAGCTTCACGCAGGTGATGCCGGGCGAACGGCAGGGGTGCGTGGGGTGCCATGAGCAGAAGACGCACAACACCGTGCGGCGCGTGAAAAACGTTTCGAAGGCGCTCGCCCGCGGACCCTCCCGCATCGATCCTTCGGAGTTGATGTTCGATGTCGCGGACTTCCCGCGCCACATGCAGCCGGTTCTGGATCGCAACTGCGTGAAGTGCCACAATCCCGACAAGCGTGCGGCGCATCTTGATTTGTGCGGCGATGCGGGGCCGATGTATTCGATGGGCTATCTGGGACTTCTTCTGTGGAACCAGGTCTTCGACGGACGCAACCTCAGTGTCAGCGACTGGCCGCCCTACGCGCGCGGGAGCGGCGGGAGTCCGCTGATGAAGAAGATCGACGGCTCGCACCACGGGGTGAAGCTCGACGAGAAGGATCGTCAGACGGTCATGCAGTGGCTCGACGGTTCGGCGCCCTATGCGGGAACATACGCTGCGCTGGGATGTGGATTCCTCGACGGTATCAAGGGCTTCAACAACGTGACCGTCCGTTCGCCGGGGTACAATGGTACGTCCCGTCGTCCGGCCGCGCAGGCTGCTGTGCCCGTTGTCAAGAAACGCTGTACGGCGTGCCATGCGACGCCCTGCTCGCTCGCGGACGGTAAGTGCATTGCGTTCCCGAACAAGAAGGATCCGCGGAACGGGCGGCTCGCGCGGATGCAGCGCCACTACATCTTCAACTTGAGCCGTCCGGAGAAGTCGCTCTTCCTGATGGCGGCCCTTGCGAAGGAGGCGGGCGGTCTCGGTCTGTGTACGAACGGCCTCGGAAAGGCCGTCTTCGCGACGAAGGACGACCCTGACTATCGTACGATGCTCGCGGCGATCCAGGACGGCAAGGCGATGCTCGACAAGGAGTCGCGCTTCGATCGGCCGGACTTCCAGCCGAACGCCGAATATCTCCGCGAAATGAGGCGCTACGGCATTCTGCCGAAGGATTTCGATGCGAGCAAGGACCGTGTCGACCCCTACGAGCTCGACCGCAAGTATTGGGCGATCGACTGGAC
>JAKSOY010000269.1 GCA_024405255.1 Kiritimatiellia bacterium | reverse complement strand
GTTCGATTGTTCGATTGTTCGGATTGTTCGGATTGTTTGATTGTTCGATTGTTCGGATTGTTCGGATTGTTTGATTGTTCGATTGTTCGGATTGTTTGATTGTTCGATTGTTTGATTGTTCGGATTGATGGGATGGAACTCGGGGCGAGTTGTCATTGGGCGCATCTGAGTTTTTTTTCCACCACCGAACACTCAGAAACCCGCTTCGCGGGACACGGAAGACAGTTAGAAAAAATCACCCTTCGGGCCCGGTACTGGCAATCCGCCCTCGTCAAAAGAAATACCCCCCGATTACGCAACCACGAAATCGCCGCGTGAAATCGCGGTGTTTTTGTGTTATACTATTGGCGTTTCGCCGTGGGACCGAAAGGTCCAAAGGCGGAGCAAGACATAGTTCGGGAACTGATCCGGGGCGTCAATCGACTTCGTGCGCGAGGGACTCCCTCTTCCACCCCCGAACGTAAAGACAATGTAGCATCTAAGCTACACGCTGTTCAATCGAAATACTGGTACTATTTCATCTTGGAAACGGCATGTAAGCGGAGATGCGCCCAGTTGGGCGCATTTTCTCTTCACGCATTTCCATAGGCCTGTACCAGGGCTTCGATTGAGTGCATGGGAGAATCTGCGCTCTTTTTCGTGCATCAAATGGGTGTTTGCGGCAGTTCACAATTTGCAAATTGTGGGCGTTGGACATGAGCGCGAGAGGGACACGCTTTGGGCGGGTCCGTGCAGAAAGGAAGATACCTATGTTTCTGGGAAGGATTTTGCTTGTGGCCCTGTCGGTGTCTGTCCTTGAAGGAAAATCCGATATGCCGATACTGAAATGGCTGAACGATGACAAGGCGCGCGGTGGTGCAACCAATGTCGCGATGAAGATATTGCGCGAAGATCGGGACCTTTCGTATGGGCAAGGAGACAACGTTCTCGTTCACGGCGACAACCTGGAGGCACTGAAAGCGCTCCTGCCGTTTTACGCCGGACGCGTGAAGTGCATCTACATCGATCCTCCCTACAACACGGGTTCCGCTTTCGAACACTACGACGACAATCTTGAACATTCGCAGTGGCTCAACATGATGTATCCGAGGTTGAGGCTGCTCAAAGATTTCCTGAGCGAAGACGGGAGTATTTGGATTTCAATCGATGATGATGAAGGACACTACTTGAAAGTGATTTGCGATGAGATTTTCGGGCGGGTAAATTTTGTTGCGAATGTTGTTTGGCATAAAAAGGGAACTCGAAGTAATGACGCCAGATGGTTTTCGGACAATCACGATCACATATTGGTATATGCAAGGCGAAAGAATGATTGGCGATTGAATCTTTTGCCGAGACCTGACGATAGTGCGAATGGCTACTCGAATCCAGATGGAGATCCTCGTGGCGTTTGGGCGTCTGGCCCATGCCATGCAAAGACACCAAATGCGAAAGACATCTATGAGATAACAACGCCGAGTGGACGCAAATTATTTCCACCACCAGGCACAAGTTGGCGTTTCTCAAAAACGAAATTCGAGATGTTGATCTCGGACGGGAGAATATGGTTTGGTAAGAATGGAGATAACGTGCCTCGTTTTAAGAGGTTCTTGTCAGATGTTCAGGATGGTTTCGTGCCGACAACATTGTGGTTTAGGGAAGAGGTTGGAGATAATCAGGAGGCAAAGAAAGAAGTCAAGGCGATCAATGAAGAGGATGTGTTTTCAACTCCAAAGCCTGAGAGGCTGATTCGCCACATTATCACACTCGCCACCAACCCTGGGGATCTGGTGATGGATTCTTTCCTTGGCAGCGGCACGACGGCTGCGGTTGCCCACAAGATGGGGCGGCGGTGGATTGGCATTGAATTGGGTGAACATGCGAAGACGCACTGTGCGGTTCGATTGAGAAAGGTGGTCGATGGCGAACAGGGCGGTATTTCGAAGGCGGTTGGATGGAAAGGCGGCGGCGGATTCCGTTTCTACGAACTCGGCGAATCGATCTTGCAGAAGGACGGCACGCTGACGGCGGGCATCCCGTTTGATGTGATGGCTGCGCATGTCTGGTTTTCGGAGACCGGGAAGCCGCGGGGAGACAGTGTCGTTTCGGGCGGTACGCCATCTACGGTTCTCGGCGTGACGGAGGATGGCGTTGCCTACGCACTTCTCTACAACGGGATACTCATGGACCGTCGGGTGGACGGCGGGAACATCCTGACGCATCGAACGCTTGAAGTCATTCGAGAGGATCTGAAGGGCCGCGTGTACAGGCGACTTGTCGTCTATGCCGAGGCGACGCGGCTCATGCCCTCGACGCTTGGCGAATTCAACATCGAATTCAAGCAGACGCCGTACGATCTCGTGACGAGGAGGTGAGACGTGGATCTCAAGAACTATCAGCGTCGCACTCTTGATGTCGTCAAGGCGTATTTCGAACGGGTGCAGTTCAAGTCCGCGCAGGAAGCCTACGAGGAAACGACGGCGGACGGCGACATCCGCCTCCGTCTCGGCAGGGAGTACGGCTACAGGATCCCTCGGGGATTGGAGGGTTCTCCGGCCGTCTGCATCAAGGTTCCGACGGGAGGCGGCAAGACGATTCTCGCTGCGCATTCGTTGAAACTGATCGCATCGGCGTTGTCGCGCGATTATCCTCTTGTCGTCTGGTTCGCTCCGAGCGACACGATTCGACGGCAGACGGCCGAGGCGCTGAAGGATGTGCGTCATCCCTATCGGCTGGAACTGGATGCCGAGTTCAGCGGGCATGTTCGGGTGTTTGATCTTGACGAGAAGTTCCAGATACTGCCGGAGGATATTGCAAACAACCTTTGCATCGTCGTCGCGACGACTCAGGCGTTCGTGAAGGTGGCGACCGAGAAATACAACGTCTATCGCCACAACGAGAATCTTGAACCTCATTTCGCGGGAATCGGCCTTGAACAGGGAATGGAGGTCCAAGACGGGAACCCGGCTCGACCGAAGTATTCCTTCGCCAATCTTGTGGCGCACCATCGGCCGATCATCATTGTGGACGAGGCGCACCACATGGTGACCGACCTTTCGCAACAGGCGCTTGCGCGGCTTATGCCGGCGGCGATTCTCGGGCTGACCGCCACGCCGGACGGTGACAACAACGTGCTCTACAGCGTCTTCGCACAGGAGCTGTTCGACGAGGAGATGGTGAAGCTGCCGATCGAGCTGACGGAGTTCAAGGAGGATTGGGAGAAGGCCGTGGCGGCGGCACTCGCCAAACGGACGGCGCTTGCGACAAGGGCCGCCGCCGAAAATGCCGCTGGTACAGGCGGGTACCTAAGGCCGATCGTCCTCTTCCAGGCAACGCCGAAGAACGGCAAGGTTCCGGTGGAGAAACTGAAGACACATCTCGTCGATGTCCTGAAGATCCCCGAATCGGAGATCCGCATCGCGACAGGCGAGCAGAAGGAACTTGACGACGTCGATGTTGCAGATCCGAAATGCGGCGTCAACTACGTCATTACCGTTCAGGCGCTCAAGGAGGGGTGGGACTGCCCGTTCGCGTATGTGTTCTGTTCGCTCGTCCACGTCGGGTCGAGCAAGGAGACGATCCAGCTGCTCGGGCGGGTGATGCGCATGCCGTATGCGAAGCGGCGGAAGACACGTGAGTTGAACCGGGCGTATGCGTTTGTGATGTCGGATGAATTCGGGCGGGCGGCCTCGACGTTGACGGAGGGGCTTCAGGCGAGAGGATTCGCCGAGAACGAGGCCGTTTCGGCAATCCAGCAGGAACTGCCACAGGCAGAAGGCTGGGGGGAACTCTTTGAAACACCGCCGGACGTGGTGAGGTTGAGCAAGGATGAACTTGATGAAATCGTCCTTCCCGACGAGTTCGCGAAACGTGATTTCGCCGATGGCAGCGGCGAGATCACCCTGAGCGGCAAGGAGAGCGAGGTGGCGATCAATGCGCTCGTCAAGCAGCTTTCGGCAAAGGGCCATCAGGAAACGGCGCAAATGCTCAAGGTCAAGCATCGCCGCAGGAAGGAGGAGTGTGAAAAGCCTGTTCCCGCTCGAACGAAGACATGGCGCTTCCCGCGCCTTGCGGTGAATGCCGAAGGAATTGATCTGTTTTCCACCGACATGGCCTACGAGGTGCTGGGGGAGCCGATCGCAAAGTTTCTTCCGTTGCAGTTGAATCCCGGCGAGATCTCGTTCGAGGAGAAGGACGGTCGAACCTTCGTCCTCAAGCTTGACGGGAACCAGATGACGAGCTCGTTTTCGAACGATTCGAATCTCGGCTATCTAAAGGGTTTTTCCGGCGATGTCGAGATGTCGGATGTCGTGAATGTCCTAGACGGAATGATGACAGATTGTTCGATGCTTTCGCAGGCCGATAGGCGGCATTGGCTGTCGTCGGTGGTCGCGGACCTTCACCGGAGTCAGGGCGTGGAATGCGAACGGCTTCTCCTCATTCGATACCAGCTGCGTTCGCTACTTGAGAAACACTATTTCGAGGCGGTCTCCCGTGCGAAGTGTTTGGCCTACCAGAAGACTTTCAACTTTGAAACGCCGTTCAAGTTGGGGCTTGATCTGCCGGGTGGGTTCACGTTCGACGAGACGCTCTATGAGGGAAATACGCGAGTGTATCGAGGCAGCTGGCGATTCGCGAAGCACTACCTCGGCCCGCGGGCTGTTCCCGAATTCGACGGAAGGAAACCTTTCGGCGAAGGGGAGGAGTTCGAATGTGCGAAATTGATAGATGCTTCGGACAAGGTTGTCTGTTGGCTGCGCAACAAGGATTCCGACGCACGGTCGTTCCGTCTGCCCATGGGCGGCATGACGGACTGGTTCTATCCGGATTTCATCGGCGAACTGGCCGACGGCCGGTTGTTCGTGTTGGAATACAAGGGCAAGTTGACGGGCCAGAGCGAGGATGCGATTGAGAAGGACGCCGTCGGGAAACTCTGGGCGGCACAGGATCCGAAGAACTACGTGTATGCGACGGTCTATGGGGAATCGAAGGACGGCTTGTCGGTCGAACGTCAGATCGAACGTGCGTTTCGCGTGGAAGCATCAAACGGTTAAACTGAAGGAACAAATAGTGATGGCGGAGGAAAGATAAATGAGGTATAATGAAAACATGGCAAAGACGATTATGGTTGCGGTTCTATTGGTCGCGGCGTCCGCAGGGGCGGCGCAGCCGGTGGCGCTGTCTCTGTCGGCGGTCGAGAAGGCCGATGCGGAGGTGGTGACGAACGTGCCGCTGCCCGTGCTTTCGCGGCGGGCGGGGCGGTTCGCGTTCTCGCTCGGCTGCCGCGCCACGCCGACGAACAACGTCGAGATCGCGTTCGGTGCGGATGCCGATGAAGACGGCGTTCTCGCGCCGCGCGAGACGCGGCTCGTCGTCGGCTGGGACTGCGGCTCGTGGTTCGTGCAGCGGGGTTTCGCGGGCGAAAGGACGACGGCGTGGAGTCCGTCGACGGACGGGACACGGACGCTGGACTGGAACCTCGCGCTGGGCCTGAATGCCGTGCCGAACCGCCTCGCCGTCTGCGAAGGGACGGCACCGCTCGACTTCGAGCTGCCGTCTACATTGCCGGGTTGGATTTTCGACACCGGCTGGAACCTGATGCGCCTCACGGGGCGCGGACTCGACGTGCA
>JAKSOY010000268.1 GCA_024405255.1 Kiritimatiellia bacterium | reverse complement strand
GCCAGCTCTCGAGCGTGCGCGGGGTGCGGCCGATCGAATGGCCCGTGCGGTTGACCTCGCGCCAGAAGGCGCGGCGGTAGTCCTCCGAATCGAGGCCGAGCACGTCCTCCGAGAACCACGCGAAGAAGGGTTTTGCGGGCGGTTCTTTCGGGGCGAGGGCGTGGCCGGCGGCGAGGAGGCGTTTCTGGATTGTGCGGTTCATCGGGTAAAAGTATAGCAAAGCCGGAAGGGAGGAGCAAGGGGAAAATTGATTTTAGGTGCGGAAATATTGCCGCACGCGATGAGTTATCTGACTGGAGGTGCCGTGAGAGGGGTTCTTTTGACCCACACTTGTGCCAGAAGACTCTTTAAAAAGATAGGAACTATCTTGTTGGCAGTGTTGGGATTGGATGTCTGGATGTCAGAAAATGACGGGTGGTTCTGCATTGCGGCGCGCTCGGAGAGCGCGCCCTACCATTTTTGGGGGTGTTAGTTGCGAATTTCGGGTATTTCAAGATGTTGGCACGCTTTGTGCTAATGGTGAGTGTCGTCGATGAGGCTCGGGGGAACAAACGAGTTCCGAACCGGCCGCTGCGGGTTTGACACCCGCCTTCGACGACATTGATTTGAAAAAAGAGGAATGTTAGACATGGCCGATTATATTGAAATTGACGGATCGATGGGCGAGGGCGGAGGACAAGTCCTCCGTACGTCGTTGTCGCTGAGTGCGATCACGGGTACGGAGATCGCGCTCAAGAAGATTCGTGCCGGACGTTCGAAGCCGGGATTGAAGCGACAGCATTTGACGTGTGTCAAGGCGGTGGCGGAAATCTGCGGTGCGCAGGTTTCGGACGTGACGGTCGGTTCGATGGAGCTCTCGTTCAAGCCGGGGCCGATCAAGGGCGGCGACTATCGGTTCGATGTCGGTACGGCCGGAAGCGTGACGCTCGTCGCCCAGACGGTCATTCCCGTCTTGCTGAAGGCGGACAAGCCCTCGACGGTGACGATCACGGGCGGAACGCATGTGCCGTTCGCACCGATCTGGGAGTTCTTGGTCGAGACGTATCTGCCGGAACTCCGCCGTATGGGCGCACAGGTGGAGGCCGAGCTTGAATGCTGCGGATTCTATCCGGCGGCCGGCGGGGTGGTGAAGCTGAAGGTCTGGCCGTACGACAAGACGAAGAAAATCGATTCCTTCAAATTGACGGAACTCGGTGCGTATCGTGGCGGCAAGGTCGTAGGTGTCGTTTCGGCGATTCCCACGGGGATCGCCGAGGCGGAAGTCGGCATCGTGCAACGACAGTTCGCGGAATTGGGGTTGACGTCCGAGATCCGCACGGTCGAGGCGTTCGGCCCTGGCAACTACTGCTATGTGCAACTCGACTATGCGCGAGGCTCGGTCGTGCTGTCGGCGGTTGGAACCTACAACAAGTCGCGCAAGCAGGTCGCCCACGAGGTGGTGACGGCGGTACGCGACTTCCTCAAAGCCGACAAGGCGTGTGAAAAGCATCTCGCCGACCAACTGCTCGTACCGCTCAATATCCTGCTCGGCTATGATTATGACGCATGTGACGATGTGTACAGGGAACCCTGGGATCTGGACGTCCAGCAGGAAACAATGCATTATCTGACCAATGCGGACGTGATCAGGAAGTTCGACTGTCAGAAAGTTTGACTGATGTAGGGTTCATGTTGTTTGTTGCGTGTCGCACGGATGCGACGTTGATCTTTGAAAGCCGACTGTTTCCTTGTGAAGGCAAATTTTGCTTTTCACATTCGATTTGCGAGGTGCTGCTGTGGGTTCAACTTCCGAGGTCCGGTTGAAGGCTTTTGAGAATCTCTCGATTGACCTACCGGAGTAATTGAGTAATTCCACGCGTATTATTCCTCGCCCCCTCTTTCGTAAACGAGGTGTTTCGACTGGTTTCAACCTCCTTATTGATCGTCGGCCTGGTAACCGACACCGGATGTTCTCCGGATTTATGCCAGTCATGCTCCATTCCTCGCGTGCGGAATCTCACAAGGAGACAGTTGGCTTCCATGGAAAGGAAAAGACAAATGAAGACGTTGAAGGAAAATCTGAAGACCATGACGGTCTACGCGGGAGCGGACACGGTCAATGCCGAGGGGTTCTCGGCCTGGACGCCGTCCGATACGACGCTCTTGGAACAGCTCGCGATGACTGGTACGCTGGGCAACTCCTTCTACGCCAATGCCAAGGATGCGGCGAAAGACGCCGTGGCGCTGTTGGAGCGCGCGGATGCCGGTGAGCTCGCCGCCGCGATCGTGAAGGGGCGCAACGAAGGATTCATCCGTACCTTCCCGATTCTTGGCCTCGTCTACCTGTCGAAGAAGGATTCGGCGCTCTTTCAGGAGACGTTCTGCAAGGTGGTTCTCACGGGCAACGATCTCGTGGACTTCATCGAGATGGCGAAGGCGGTGCGAGGGTTCGGACGCTCGATCAAAAAAGCGATCTCCGACTGGATCAGGAAGAACGCGACCCCCTACTACGCGCAGAAGTACCGCAAGCAGATCGCCGATGCCATTCGACTCTCGCGCTTCAAGGGCGAGGACTCGATCTATGCCTACATCTTGAATGCCTATTCGGGCGTGAAGGGCGCGACGGTCGAGAAACTGGAGAAGGCCTATGCCGAGTATCCCGACTTGGCGGCGCATCGTGATTTCGTCGCGGCCGTCGAGGCGGGAGATCTCCGTGGGGGGGAGGAGATTCTGCGCGCGAAGAACATCGATGTCAATTCGCTGACCGCTTGGTATGACAAGTTCGACAAGGGACTTTGGTCCGCCGTTGCCGCCCGTTCCCCCGTGATGCGTTTCGTTAAGTACCTTGCCAAGTTCATCCGCGAGGATGTCCTGACGGAGGAACTCCTCCGAAGCAAGGAGAACGTCGAGGTACTCAAGCAGGCAAAGGTTTTTCCGTTCCGTCTTTACACGGCCTATCGTGCCGTATCACGTGACTTGGAGCGAAAGGATCGCAAGGTGCTCGCGTACTTGGCCGAGGTGATGGACGAGTATGCCAGGACCTACGACTGGGCGGACTTCGCAGAGGCGAGGTGGGTCGTTGCCCCCGACATCTCGGGGTCGATGTTGTCTTCGATTGGCGGCTCTTCGGTCCTGACGTATGCCGCCGTGAGCGCGATGTTCGCCGGATTCTTCATGAAAGGTCTGAAGGACGTGGCGGTGCTCCCGTGGGACACGGAGGTGCAGGAATACTCCGTTCCTGCCGCCGAGCCGATCATGAAGCACATCGAGGCGATCACGTCGATGGTCGCTGGCGGTACGCATATGGAGGCGAGCGTCAAGTACATGCTTCTCAATCGCATCGAGGCGGACTACGCGGTCTTCCTGACGGATACGATGGAGTATGGAAAGGGCTGGCTGGCGTCCTGGAAGGAATATCATCGCAAGTATCCGAAGGCGGTGGCCTTTGTGCTTCGAGGAGATTCCTATATGACCGCGCCGATTCCGGAGGACCAGGCGGCGGAACTGAACGTGTACCAGATCTTCGGATGGAACGATTCCGTCATGGATTACATGAAGTTTGTGCTGGCGAAGCGAAAAGTCGCGTGCAGCTAACGCCGCACAAGGGGCTCCCTTCGGACCTGGTACTGGCAATCCTCCCGCAGGACATGGACTTGGGGCGAAGGGTCGATGGAAGGCGCGAAGCGAAAACTTCCAATCGCCTTCCGTGTCCGGCGGAGCCGGTTTCCGCGCTTTCTGTGGTGAAGTTCCCTCCGGCCTGCGGCGCTTAACACGGAGGGGACGGAGGCACGAAGGGAATGGGAGGTCGGTTACAAAGTTGCGTCCCTCGGTTGGATTCGGTTCACAAGTTGGTGAGGTGTCAAAGGATTCCGTTCCGACAGGTCTTGGTCCATTACCAAAATCAATCCTATCAAACCTATACAGCAATCAATCCCACCAATCCCATCTGACCGATCACAGGAGATCGGTCCCATCGGTCCCATCCGTCCCATCGGTCCCAAAACAAAAACTAGGCACCCGGTATTGCATGATGGGTGCCTTGTTGTCTTCGCTGGGACGGATGGGACGGATCGGACGGATGGGACCGATTCTTTTGTTTCTGGGCCTGATGGGAGAGATGGGATTGATCATAATGGGTCATATAGGCTTGGGGATGGGATTGATTTTCATAATTGAGTCGTCGAACAGTGAATGAGCCGCTTTCTTGCAAATGCTCCGCTGATTTTGGGGAACGGTTTGCGCATCTGTCGGCGAGCGGAAATTCTCGAGCGGAAAACAGATGCATTTTGATGGTCCTTTTGGGGAGTTAGCTTGTGGAGCCGCCGCAGGCTGTGGGGTTGGTACGAAGAAGGCTTGGCGAGCCTCTGTGGGGACGGTCACCCATGAAATGGAAAAATCCAAACCTTCCAAAACTCAAATGTGATATAATATCAGTCGATGAGTGAACCAAAGAACAACCTGATGATTCCCTACGGTGTTTCGGATTTCAAGGTAATCCGCAACGAGGGACTGTACTATGTGGACAAGACCGAGTATCTGGCGAAGCTGGAGGCGCGGGATCGGTTTGTGTTCTTCGTCAGGCCGCGGCGTTTCGGCAAGTCGCTCTTCACCAGCATGCTGCAGTGCTACTACGACCGGCGCGAGGCGGCGAACTTCGAGATGCTTTTCGGCGGCCTCTGGATCGGCGCGCATCCGACGCCGAACCGTAACCGCTACATGGTGCTTATGCTTGACTTCTCGGAAGTCAACAAGGGAAGTTCAACGTCGTCGCTCGAGGATCGTTTCGCTTCCTATATGAGTGGCAAGCTCCGCATGATGCTCGAAGCCTACCCTGATTGCTTTGATGCGGATTTTGTCGTCGAGTTCAAACAGGCGGAAGTTGGCCTCAAGTTCAATCTCGTCATGAGCCGTGCGAAACTGCGCGGCATCCCCACGTATCTGGTCATTGACGAATATGACAATTTCACGAATTCGCTTTTGCGGGCGACGGGCAATGAACCTTACAAGACCCTTACCCACGGAACAGGATTCTACCGCGAATGGTTCAAGTCCTTCAAGGGCAGTTTCGATCGCATCTTCATGACGGGCGTCTCACCCGTGACGATGGACGACCTGACGAGCGGATTCAACATCGCCGCGAACATTTCGCAGGATGCGGCTTTCAATGCGATGCTCGGTTTCTCCGAGACTGAGACGCTGCAGCTCTACCGCGACTTCAAGGGAACGGGAGAATTTCAGGAGGGCGACCCGGAGAGGATCGTCGCCGGCATCAAGCCCTGGTATGATGGCTACTGCTTCGCGAAGGCGAAGGTCGGCAAGGAAAGTGTGTTCAACAGCGACATGGTGCTCTACCATTTGAAGCATCTTGTCGCGGACGGCCTGCCGCCCGAGAACATGGTGGACGTGAACATCGCGACCGACTACGACAAGCTCGAGACGATCGTCGACCTGCAGCGACTCGCGGGCGAACCGAATGTCGAGGACGTCTCGCCGCTCACCGAGGAAATCGCCGCCACGGGACGCATCCCGTTCGAGCTCGTGCCGAGCTTCCCGGCGGACCGCCTCATTGAACCTGCGAATTTCCGTTCGCTCTTCCACTACTACGGCATCCTCTCGATGGCCGGGCGCGAGAAGGGGCGCA
>JAKSOY010000267.1 GCA_024405255.1 Kiritimatiellia bacterium | reverse complement strand
GTGGGGGGGGTGCCCTGCTGGGTGGATGGTGTGGGTGTGGCTGGCGGGTGCGGCTGGCTTGCCCCGTGGTGTTGCCCGTGGCGGGTTATGCTGGCGGCTGGCGTGTCCCCTTTCCGTGACGGCTAGACGCGGGGGCTTGCCTTGCTGCGGTGGTGGCGGGAAGCATTGATTGCCAACTATCACCCCGCAATCGGTAAACCACCTATTGCCACTAAATTACCACTAAACTACCACCAGCCACCCGCCAGCCGCAGGGAATGGCGCACATTTCACCACCAGGAAGCGAACCCGCGCACGGCAGAAAGGCCGATTTTCGGGGCTAGTGGCAACGGACGGGAAAGCGGGATCGCGGAAAATGCGGAAACCCCTTGTTTTATTGGGGTTTGGTTTAGTGGTAATTGGTGGTTTACCCTAGGCGAAAATGGGCAGAAATTGGGGGAAAATGGGGGAATGGTGGCAGAGGGAGAAAAGACCCCTAAAAAAAGAAAAACCCCAGTATTTACTGGGGTTTCCGAATGGTTGTGGGAGGTGGATTCGAACCACCGAAGGTGTGAACCAGCAGATTTACAGTCTGCCCTCGTTGGCCACTTGAGTATCCCACAATAAATGGAATGGTGCTCGGGGCGGGACTCGAACCCGCAAGGATCTCTCCATATGCACCTCAAGCATACGTGTCTGCCAATTTCACCACCCGAGCAGGCGTGAAAACGGCGCATATTGTATCATATTCGTCCCAAGAGCGCAAGGGGGTATTTTCAAAAAAATATCAAAGCCCGCGTGCGTGCTTGATTTCGTCCCACGCGGCGTTGATGCGTGCCATTCGCTCGTTGGCCCTCTTGATGAGTTCTTCAGGCAGGCCCTGCGCGCGCAGCAGATCGGGATGGTACTTCTTCGCCTGTGCACGGTAGGCGCGACGGACTTCGTCGTCCGACGCCGTGCGGGCACAGCCCAACAGCCAATAGGGATCGACTTTCGACGAGGATTCTTCCGACGAGGAAGACGTACGCCGCCGATCTTCCTGGCGCTTCTTTTGCGAAGTGGACCCTTCGCGGAAGGTGCCGCGGCGCTGTCGATACTCTTCCAGAAAGAGCGAGGCACGAATGCCGAGCGAGGTCGTGATCATCTCGAGAATGCGCCGCTCTTCAGGCGTCAGCACGCCATCTGCGCAGGCAAGGTCCCAGAGGATGTCATAGAAGAGCTCGCGCATCGCACGTGCCGGCGTCGCGGCCGTGAACGAGGCGGCGTACTCGAAGATCGTTCGACCATCGAGTTTCGCCGCACGAAACGCGCGAATGACGAACGCGCGCTTCTCGGGCGTCAAGCCGAGACGCTCGAACGCACGCTCGCCCGCTTTGATTTCCGACTCGTCGATGCGACCATCGGCTTTCGCCAGCTTGGCCAGCATTGCGCCGACGGCCGTGAGGAAGAGGACCTCGTTCTGGAACGACGAGCGTGCGCGCGTTCGTTCCTGGCGCGCGCTCATCCGTTCGCGCGCCTCCTGTTCCATTCGCTGCTGGGCCCAGGCCTCGGCCCCTTTTTTCTTCAAGGTCTCTTCGAGATAGCTCCCGAGCGTTGCGCACGCGAGCGATCCGAGCCAGCCGAACCGCGAACCGAAGAGCGCGCCGATTACTGTACCAAAGAGACCCATCTTCTTCTTCTTTCCAAGAATCCTTAAACGAGCTCCCAGCCCTTCTCGTACTCGCGCGCCCAGGCATTGGCGCCCGCTTTGGACTTGAGTTCACCCGTGGTCGGATCGAGCTTGAGCGTCTCGCCGCAGTCGAGCGAGATGTTCGCCAAGAGCGGCAGCACGGAGGACTTCACGCCCTGTTCCGCATCCGCGTTCGTCTTCGGATTCTTCGCCCGCAGGCACGTCACGAAATTATCGAGATGGCGCACGTCGAGCGAGGCGGTCGGATTGGTTGTGGACGTCGTCTGCTTCACGCTGATCGAATGGGAATTCCACACCTTGATGCATTTGCCGTTCGTATCAAAGGCGCGTGCCACATCGTTCGGCGCAAAGAAAATCGACCCCTTCGCACCC
Organism: Kiritimatiellia bacterium; assembly: GCA_024405255.1. The sequence continues at coordinate 3,634 of JAKSOY010000267.1, read as the reverse complement.
GACACCACAGTGCCCGTACCGACATTCCGATAGGGCTTGAGGTTCGGTGTGTGGCACTTGAGATCGAAGTCGATCTCCTTGCCGTTCGCGTAGACGAACTTCGCGTCGAACGTGTCGGGCCACTCGAAGTCGCCGCCCTTCGGCTCCAGCAGCCCGCCCTTGCACGTCACCGTCACGGGGAATTCATCGAGTCCGAGCGCCCAGCGCGAGATGTCCGCAAAATGCGGCGCGTTGTTTCCCATCTCCGACGTACCCCACCGACGGAACCAATGCCAGTTGTAGTGCACGATGTTGTCGCGGAATTCCGTGCGCGGCGCCGGACCCTGCCAGAGGTCCCAGTCGAGCCACTCGGGAACCGCCACTTTGCGTCCCGTACCGATGGACGCCCGATTGTTCGCGTACCAGGCCTTGGCACGCGTCAGTTCGCCCAATGCGTTCGTCTGTTTCGCCCAGTCGATCGCCGCGCGATAGGTGAGCGACGAACGACGCTGCGAACCGACCTGCAGCACCATCCCCGTCTCCTTCGCGACGCGGCGGAGGATCTGTCCTTCGGCGGGACAGAAGCAGCACGGCTTTTCCACATACACGGCCTTGCCGACCTTCATCGCCATCACGGCGGAATAGGCATGGAAATGATCCGGCGTTTCCGAGAGGATGCCGTCGATCGTGCGGTCCTCCAGCACCTTGCGCAGGTCCTTTTCCTCGCGCGGCTTCACACCCGTCTTTTTGAGCACTTCCGCCGCCGCGAACGCACGCGCCCGCGCGTCGACATCGCACACGCAGGCGATTTCAACGCCTGGCACCTTCATCGCCGAGCGCATCACGGCAATGCCGCGCCCTTTGGCGTGGCAGCCGACGATCGCAAGCCGCACGCGGTTGCTGGGCGCGCCCGCGCCCAGCAGCCGATCCGCCGATGCAATGAAAAACGTCCCGACGCCGCTCTGAATGAACTCTCTCCGATTCATGTCTCTTCCCCCTTTACTTCTGCACCACGAGGCGCGGATTCTTCACCCGGAACGGCTTGATCGAGAGCGTATTCGCCGCCCCCGCCTTCACCGCCTTCGTCAGGTCCACACGATACGGCGCGCCGATGAAGCCGCCCGCGAAGGCGCCGTTCACATTCACCGCCGCACTCTGCTCGCCCGCGACATCATCGCACACGAGATAGAGACGCTCACCCGCGGCGAGCGGCGGACACGTAAACGCCAATGTCGTCTCGACGCTTTCCGCAAACGGGCTGCGCGTACGGCGACGACTCTCGTTGAACCGACCCCACGGACCGCACCCGTAGGTGCCGACGCTCTTCGCCGGCACGAGTTTCTGTATCGTTCCCGAGGGATCGCGCGTCACACGCCACGTCTCGTCCGTACGCAGCACACGTCCATCGGGCAGCTTGATGGCCGCGACCAATCCCGCCCAGCCCGGAATCACGTTGTCGCCGAGGACACGGATTTTATTCAAACCTTTCGCGAGTTCGAACGTCGCCTTCGTGGGCTTGCGCCAGCCGTTGTAGTCGCCGCCTCCGGCCTTCTGGCAGGCGACTTGCTTGCCGTTCACAAAGAATGTCGCCGCATTGTCGCACGAGAAGACCAGCTCCGCCTGTCCGGCCTTCGGCAGATCGACGGTTGTGAAGAACTCGACCTTGCCCTGCGCCTTCATGTCAGTCGGATACCAGATCCACTTCGCCCCCGTGAGGGCCTGATCGGCCACATTCACTTCCTTCGCCAGCGTGACCGGCGTCACGGTCTCCTTGACCGTCGCCGCCACGACCGCGCCAGTCGGCTGTTCGACGCGCGCAAGCACGCCCGCCGTCGGCCGCTTCGGCCACACGAGGAACGCCGCGCCGCTCGGCGCAAGCGGGAGACGCACGCACCCGTTTTCAACCGCCGGCTTCTCCACCGTGCCCTGCATCGGATCCCAGAGTTCGGCTTCCGCAGCCGGCCAGGCCGCCCGAACCTTGAGGTCGCGCGCGTGCGCGAAGTCCTGGTTCGCGACGAAGAAAATCCGGTCGCCGTTCTTCTCGTACTGGTCGAGCGCGAGCATACGACCGTCGTTCAGGCCGACGAAGTCGAGGTCGCGGATCGCCAGCGGACGCGACTCGCCCGGATAGTTCTTCGCCAGCGCGGAACGCAGCTGCGTGCCATTCGGTTCGCCGGCGAGGAAGAGCGCCGTCGGCTGCGCGAAGATCGCCGCAACGAGCTTCTGCACTTCCGCCGCAGTCTTGCCGCGCGTGGGCGTGTTCACCGGCTTGATGCCGTAACCCACCACGACGCCGCCCGCCTTCGCGAAGGCGAGCGCCTTCTCAAGCGTGGCCCACGGTACGAATTCGGTTGCGGGGAGCGTGAGGACGTCGTAGTGTTCCTTGCCCTTCAGCGTACGCAGCGACGGACGCCCCGTGCGCGGATTCTTCTCAATGGTCGCCGATTCCACGGCGTCGTACTCCATCCAGTCGCTGTCGAGCTGCGCATCCTGAATGGCGAACGCGAACATCTCCGGACGAATCGTCTTGCCGATGTGGAAGCTCATCGCCGGCACGCACTGGGCGATACGGCACACGTGCTCGCCTTCGGACAGCAACATCGCGCAACGGTTGTTGTAGTCCGCCCAGAGGCGGAACAGCGGGTAGCGCGGTTCGAAGCCGCCATTGTAGAAATAGGGCGGGCAGTCCGTGTCGTTCGGCGCCTTCGGATTGAACGAATGCGGAATCAGATAGTAGCACCCCTGCGACTGATGCCAGTCAAGAAGCCACTTCATCTGCGGATAGGTGATGTCCTGGAAATAGGCACCGAAGATTTCACACCAGTTCAAACCGTTGTGCAGGTTGTAGACATGCGCCACGGACGAAGAGTACTTCGGCATCTGGCCGAACGCGATCTGCTTCTTCACGTTCTCGCGCTGATGCGGATAGTACTGGCGGCACACGAGGTCGACACCCGGCACCTCCACATGCTTCATCTGCTCCATCACGTTGCCGCAGGCGAGGCCGAAGCTGTAGTAGCAGTTGTCGTGCTCGAGGAAGTGTCCGCTCGAATAGACGCCGTGCGCCTTACACCAGGCGCTCTGCCGGCCGTACAGCGTGCGGCCCCACACCTCGGCGCGCGCCTGGAGGAACTGATAGCGCGCACGCTTCTGCGCCTCGTCATCGTCCAACTTGAACTTGAGCGCCGTGAGCAGTTCGGCGACATTCTCGCCCCGGCGGACGAGTTCCTTTTCGAGCGTCGGACCCCACCAGCTCTGGAATTCCGGTTCGTCGAAGAAGAAGCCGACAATCGTGCCGTCTGCAAATTCCTTCTTGAAATGCCGGTAGTGCGGCTCGTAGATGTCGTGCAGGAACCAGTCCACCGCCGCCTCGTCGAGACCGTTCACCGTGGGCGGGGAGAACCAGCCCAGTCCCTTCTGGCGCGGATTCTTCATCTCCTCCCAGGAATAGACGAGAACCTTGTCGCCGTCCGCCGCGAGACGGTAGACGCCCTTCGCGGTCTCGAAAGCCGTCGTGCGCGCGATTTCATTCGCCACCTTTCCGGGCGCCGCCGCGCGCGTGTAGGCTTTCGCCACGACGTCCTTGCAGCGATGCTGCACCGGAATCGGATACTTGCCGCCCATGCCCTGGCTCGGCCACCAGTAGTCGTCGAAC
>JAKSOY010000266.1 GCA_024405255.1 Kiritimatiellia bacterium | reverse complement strand
GTCTCGGAAATGGCGCTGAACGCGACGGAGCAGGCGCTGGCGCAGGCGGGACTCGTCGGGAGCCCCGAGGTGAAGGGCGGCCGCATGGGCGTCGCCTATGGCTCGTGTTCCGGCGGCGTCGAGGCGAACCTGGACTTCGCGTCGATCCTGGTGAACCGCGAGGTGCGGAACGTCACCAGTTCGACTTACATCAAGATGATGCCGCAGACATGTGCGGTCAACCTGTCCGTCCACTTCGGGACGACCGGACGGCTCGTTCCGACGGGGACGGCCTGCACGTCGGGTTCGCTCGCGGTCGGCGACGCCTATGAGGCGATCAGGTGGGGCAAGCAGGACCTGATGATCGCCGGCGGCGCCGAGGAGTTTTCCGTCACGCAGGTCTCGGTCTTCGACACACTCTTCGCGACCTCGCGGAAGAACGAGGCGCCGGAGACGACGCCGCGGGCGTTTGACGCGGACCGGGACGGGCTCGTCATCGGCGACGGCGCCGCGACGCTGATTCTCGAGGAACGCGAGCACGCGCTCGCCCGCGGTGCGAGGATCCTGGCCGAGGTCGTCGGGTTCGGGACGAACACCGACGGACGTCACGTCACCCAGCCGAATGCCGAGACGATGGCCGTCGCGCTGAAGCTCGCACTCGAGGACGCGGGACTCGGGCCGTCCGACATCGGCTACGTGAACGCCCACGGCACGGCGACCGACCTCGGCGACGTCGCCGAGGGAACGGCGATGGCGTCCGTCTTCGGCGCGCACCGGCCGCCGGTCTCGACGATCAAGAGCTATACCGGACACACCCTCGGCGCCTGCGGCGCGATTGAGGCGGCGATGACGGTCGAGATGCTGAACGCCGGATGGTTCGCGCCGAACCTGAACCTGGCCGATCCGGATCCGCGCTGCGGCGAGCACGACTTCATCGTCGGATCCGGACGTTCGTTCGAGGTCGAGTTCGCAATGTCCGACAATTTCGCCTTCGGCGGCGTCAACACCTCTCTGGTCTTCCGACACGCATGAACGGTGAAGTGATGGTTTCCGCCTGGGCGGTCCTGCCGGAGGGAAGCGCACCGGACGTCTCGTTCGTCCCGCCGCTCGTCCGTCGTCGGTTCTCTCCGCTGCAGAAGCTGTTCTTCGCCTTGGCGAATGCGGTCGGGAGCGCCGCCGGCGACGAGGTCGTCTTCGCGTCGCGGGACGGCGAGGACACGCTGACGCGGCGGATCATCGAAGACTTTCAGGCAGATGGCTCGGTCTCGCCCAACCGCTTTTCGACGTCCGTCTACAATGCCGCGCCGGGGCTGTGGAGCGTGCTGATGAAGAACCGCGCGACCTATACGGCGGTTGCCGCAGGGGACGATTCGCTCGAGTGCGGGCTTTTGGAGACGGTCGGCTGTGCGAAACCTCGGACGTTCGTCTATGCCGAGGAAACCGGAAACGGCTACGGCGCAGCCGTCCGTCTGGGCGCGAATGGTACGGGGCGTCGCGTGATGGTTTCGGACGCACCCGTCGGCGGTCCGTCCGTCAGTTTCTCCGACTGGTGCGATTTCCTGTCCGGCCGGACACACGAGCTGACGGGCCGCTGGCTGAAGCTTCGGGATCTCGGATGATTTCCGCCGTGCGAGCGTTCGTCCGGGGAACGACCTCCGTCCTGCTGTTCGGCGTCTTCGGTCTGGGCGCGTTGCTGATTACGCCGCTGATGCTGGTCCTGCGCCGTCCTGAGCGCTGCCAGCCGATCGTGCGCACGACCTGGCGCTTCATACTGTCCGTTTTCATTTGGACACGGCTTATTCGCATTGACCGCGGGAACCTGGGGGAGATCAGGGGCTCGGTGATTGCGGCGTCGCATCCTTCGCTCATCGATGTGGTAATGCTGACGGCGCTCATTCCGCGCACGATGTATGTCGCCAAGGAAGCGTTGAGGGGAAATCCGTTCCTCACGGCCATAGTCCGAGCAACGGCGCTTCCGGACGATCCGACGCTGCCGGAGAAAGCGGCTCCGTTCCTGGCGAAGGGGTGGAACGTGCTGATCTTTCCGGAAGGAACGCGCTCGCCGGCCGCGGGCGGGCTTCAGCCCCTGCGACGCGGGGCGGCGCAACTGGCGCTTCGGGCTGGCGCGCCGGTCGCGTGTATCCGCCTGACGACGTCGCGACGCATTCTCGGCAAGCGCCAGCCGCCATGGGATCTCGGGGACCATGTCGTCACCTATTCGCTGGCGCACACGACGATTCCCGTTGAGAAGGCCGACGGCCCCGGCATCCACGCCGCAGCCGTGCGACTGACGGAGCAGATTCGCAAAGAACTTCTGCACGGCTTCCGGGAAGGATGAAGATGAAATTCTGTGTCAGAATTCGGTCGTGAGAGTTCCTGATCAAATGTAGAGAGGATCATTGCCTTGACTGAAACATTTGAGACACAGGTGATTGAATGCCCCGGTTGCCATCGCCGGTTCAAACGATCTGATTTCAAGTCGGATCGTTTGGTTTGCCCTGCGTGCGGCCGCGAGATCCCGGTTGTTGTCGAAGTCAGGCAGCAGGACGAAGCGAAACTTGTCAAGATGTTTTTGGAAGAAAACGGGATCGGGACTTTTCTCATCAATATTCCGATTGTGCCGCCGTTCGTTGCGCTGTTGGCAATGCTCGCATTCTACGCCTTGCTCATTTCGATTATCTTCTGCACGGTTGACTCATGGTGGAAATGGTTTTGGATTGCGTTTTTCATCTTAAATGTACAATTTATGGTTGGACGCTATTTTCGATCTGGAAGAGAGATCCGCAAGGCGTTTGAGCGGTGTGGCTATAGGCTTGAGGATGGGTTGCGTGAGTGTGATCGAATGATCGCCGGCAAGACTGGGAAAGACCGCATTGGATTCTTTGAGTACGATGAAGTGTTCAAGGAACGTTTGAGGACGTTTGTCCGCGCACATGTCGAGATAAAGAATGTTTACGGCACCGATCTGAATTCCTCTGTGACCGAACGGGAGCAGGTGAGTTGCGGACAGATGATGGAGCTGAAGGAGGGCGATTCGTATCCGCTCCCTCCTGCTGAATGTCCGGAATGTGGAGCCCCATATCGCGTCGGCGATTTTTGGGGGCAGACAGTTGTCTGTCGCAAATGCGGTAAAACCATTCATGTGGAGAGGATCGTTTCAAGCGGCGAGATAAAGGGGTTGTTGCGTGATTTCGTGGCAAGATACGAGCAGGAAAACAGCCCCGCCACCTTGCGCAGATTAACCATTGGTTGCTTAGTTGCAGCATTGGTCTCGTTGTTTGTCGTGGGATCGGTCACAGAATATCTTTACAGTTGGCATTCGGTTTGGGCATACCTCGCCGTGGCATTTGCCGTTGCCGGCAGGAAAGAGCGTAAAATGCGCAAGCGTCTGAAGGAAATGCTGAAGCAAGAAAGACCAAGTTTATTTGAGTTGGAATTCCTTGTTAAGGACGCACATGGAGAGAACGATTCCACGACGGATTTGTTTTATGAATTCAAAGACAAGCTGATGGATCTGTATCGAGGTAACTGCTATTCAGTGAAAGGAGCGGAGCTGTCATGAGGGACGGACAAAATCTTCGTACGCGAGAATGCCCAGTCTGCCATGCGCCGATGGTTGCGGCAGAGGGCGATGATTTGATTCGTTGTGATAAGTGTGGAAGTGAAGTCATTTGTCGAATAAGCTTTGAACAACGAGTCTCGCGAGTGGCGTTAGAATCGATTATCAGGGATCAGCATTTTCCGCTAGTCACGTCTGTGCTCGTTGTTTTGGTGTCTTGCCATTTGGAATATGTGTTCTTGCGCTGGGCGCTGACGACGGCGTCTGGTTGGATGGCTTGGTTTGCGTGGGGAGGTGTGGTGTACTGCGGCGTGGCAATTGTCGGGATGATAGTGGCGAAAGTTGTCGAGAATAAGCAGCTTGGTCAGCTTCGGCGCATTGCTGAGGAAAGCCAATATGATTTTGCCCGCTTTAAGGAGCTTGCGAGGCGTCCCGGTAGCGGGATAAACCGTTGGTGCTTGCATTTTTACGAGAATGATTACGAATCCGTCAGAAAATGGATGTCCTGAAAGGAGGATGAACTATGCATATACTTGATGTCGCCAAATGGAATGCCACGGATAACGAGACCATTGCTTGCAAGATGGTCAAGTCATCGCATGACGATCGGTTCAGTACGCATACTCGGCTGATTGTCTCGACGGGGCAGGAGGCCGTTGTCGTCATCAACGGCAAGATGACTGGACCATTCCGCCCATGCGCGGAAGGCCATGTTATGAACACGAAGAACCTTCCGATACTCACGGACATTTGGGCAAAGCTCGCCTATTCGGGTGAAACCCCCTATCCGGCGGAAGTGTGGTTTGTCCAGACATTGTCGGCGCCTGATTTTGGATGGGGAACGCCTTCTCCGGTCATGGTCGGTGCGAAGTATGACTCCAATGGCATTTGCGTGGACTTGACGGCTGGCGTAACGCTTTACGGGACAATGGGATTCTCCATCGTTGATACGATGCGTTTTATGGAGTCATTGGTTCAGACGAAGCCGGTGTTCTCACGTGCGGATCTGCGGGAAGTGCTAAACGCCAAACTTATGCAGCTGCTTAAGCCGTCATTGGCAAAAATGCTGAAGACGGTATCGCTTCGGGATGTTGTGTTAAGTCAGGATGTAATCGGGAATGCGATTTTTCAGGACTTCAAGACCATCGCCGCAGAGTTTGGGATCGAGCTTTCTTCGTTTACGGTCGAGGATGTGAGGTTGACGTCTGAAACGAGCAGTGTAATCGCTGATTTGGACCAGAAAGCGGCAGCGGTCGCTAAAGAGGCTCTTGAGCGGTCCGTGCTCGGTTTGTCCCGAAAGGAGGAACGTCAGTTTGATGTGGCGGATCTGGCGGCAGGGAATGAGGGTGCCGGTTCGGTTGCATCTCCAATGATGGGTGCGGCGATCGGCATGGGTGTTGCCGGTTCGATTGCGGGAAGTGTAGTTAATTCGATGCCTGGCATTGGCGTGCCGTCTGTGCCTCCGCCGATTCCCGAGATTTCCTATGCGTTGGCAATTAATGGGAAGCAATATGGTCCTTATCCGCTAAAGCAGATAGCAACATGCGTCAAAGACGGGGTGCTTGCGGTTACGCCGGAGACGCTCGTTTGGCGCTCTGGCCTTAGTGTGTGGGTTCGCGCAAGCGAATGTTCGGACTTGATGGCGGCCTTGTCGTTAAACGTCACACCTGACAGCCCTCCGCCTTTGCCTAGAATGTAATAAGAACGGATCGAGAACGGATGAAGATGCGGGCTCCTGGAGGATGGGCATCACCATCATTGTCGATGTGATTATGGGTTCTGTGCGCAAGGCGTAGTATCTTACTGGCTGTCCGATCACGTCGTTTTGACGGAGCTGATGTCGATGTGGTATAATGACTCAGCCTTGTAAACCAGGCTGAAGACGGCGGAAAAGGATCATATGGCAGGCGAATATCAGTTCAGTTTGATCGATGTCACGAAGCAGCAGGGGACGAAGACGATCCTCAAGGACGTCAACCTCTCGTTCTTCTACGGCGCGCACATCGGCGTCATCGGCGGGAACGGCGCCGGCAAGTCGTCGCTCCTCAAGATTCTCGCGGGACTCGACACCGAGCTCATGGGCACGGTGCAGGTCGCGAAGGGGACGAAGGTCGGGTACCTCCCGCAGGAGCCGGTCCTGGA
>JAKSOY010000265.1 GCA_024405255.1 Kiritimatiellia bacterium | reverse complement strand
CGAGCCCGTCCTGCACATAATCCAAAGCCACATAGGCCGACGCCCCGAACGAAAGCCCCGCGACCGTCGCGAGGCAAACAAACCCCCTGACCATGTGCTTCATGGATTCCTTTCGTGTTAAAACAAACCCTTTCCCATAATCTGGGGCAATCATATCAAAACCGCTCTTCGCGGTCAAGGGTCGCAAGAACCTGGAGATTCACGATTTTTCGACCGCCCACGCCCCTTGTCCCCCTTAAAACCACGGAAAGCACGGAAACGCCCATTCGGGCGACACGGAAGCGGTTGGAGAAAAAGGCCTTCGGGATTCTCAAACCACAAATACGCCCCTCCGCAACCGCCCGCTTGAGCCGCCGAACCGACGAATCACACATCACAAACCGCAGAACCATTGTGATCCCCGAAGCCCCTACTTTACCATAATGACCATTCCGCCCGGCGGAGGGAACTGGAAGTGGCCGATGTCAATGTGGTTGCGGTAAAGACGCCGAAGACCACGCAGTTGAACACATTGCCGCCGTGACTTAAGAGGGTCCCTCCCAAGTCCCGCAACCCGACACCACAAAACGCAAAATTCGCCATTGCGTTTCGCGGACTGAATATGGTACAATATCGGCGATCTCAACCGAAAGGTAGGGATCTTCGAGAAGCGGAGAAAGTTCTTCGCCTTAAGTGACGGGGAGTAATCCTCGTCACTTATGATTTTGAGAACATGGAAGGGGGAAAGGTAATAGCCATTGAAATGGATGCTGCTGCGAATGCCGACGACCTTGCGAAGTATGTCACTAAGCTCCGACCCCTATCCTCCTAGCAGCGCGGGGCGGCGACATTCCTGTCGCCGCTGCCTCGTGGTCCGTCAATCGGCCACAGGAATGTCGCCGATCCGCCCGCGCCTGAATCAGCCCTCCCCGCGCCGCCCGCTTGAGCCGCCGAACCGACGGATCACACATCACAAACCGCCGACTCCATTGCTGATTGTCGGTCACTGATGCCGGGGCCAATAGGCGCTAGGCCCAGCTCAAGCGGTGGACAGTCCCCGCGAAATCAAATGTCACTCATAATTCAGTTGGGCAGTCACCGTGCAATCCGTCGATGAAACAAACCTCAGCCAGTAGGCGCGAATGGCACTCAAGTCGTCCGTCAACTTCCCTCCGGGCTTCACACTGTAGCGTTTGAGTGTCGCCCAGGTGTCGCGCCCCGTCACATCGATCTCAAGTGTAATCGTCGTCGCGTCTGACACCTCCACGGTCAGCCGCTTACGGTCGAAGCCCGTCATCAGGTAGGGATCGCTCGGCGTTCCCGCCTTGACCGCAGTCTTGAGCCACGGACCGCCATCCCCGCGTGGTTTACCCATCTTCCAGAGATCATCCGCCACCCCAAGCCAGACCGCCGCGGTCGAGTTCTTGTCCGACGTGCGCAGGATGCGCGGATTCGCCCCCTGATAAAACCGCTCGATGCCGGTCATCACCAGAAGTCCGCGCCAAGAGCAGTAGTCACTCGGATACCCGAACGCAGCAGATGCCGCGACCGGACGAATCATCGCCATGCCGCCCGCGTTCTCCGCCGGCAGCTCGTAGAAGTTGCCACCCACGTTCATCAGATCGCGCTCGGTGCAGACCTCGCGGCAGATCCGGCCCGCGGCAATGAATTCGCCTTGCGGCATCGTCCCATCAATATGCCAACCACGCCTCGGCAACCGCCAGCGACGACCGTCATCGTCAACGACAAGGGCAGAAGCTGCGTCTACCCACACGCCAGCGGTACGAACGGACCCGTTCACTTGTGCCGCGCAATTCATGAGCATATCCTGCACCTGCGGGGAGTTGACATCCGCAACTCGATTGAAAGTCAACTCGCCGTCGATCTCGTAGTAGCCGCGCACGCTATTGCAGGTCGTGTCGAGGAACTTGAGCGGCAGTCCCGCGCTCGCCGCGCCGCTCCGCACGAGGCCATTAAGATCGCCCTTCTGCGTGGTCGGTCCGAAACAAAGTCCCTCGAAGATCTTGTCCGGTTTCGCGCTGCGCCGATCCTCATTCGCGTAGTTGAAGAACGCCGTCACCTTCCTCGTGTCGCTCTTCGCCACAAGCCGCACCCATTCGCCGGGAAGATCGTCCAGCTCGACGATCTGAACATCGGCCGAGTCCTTGTACTGGGGGCATCTCCTCTTGAGGTCGACACGATCCCAGTGGCCGCTGCCGTCAGCGTCAACCTCAAGATCGAAGTCAAGCCCACCCGTCACGTAGAGGGTGCGCCGGTCATAGCCCGCGAGCAGGTAGGCGTCGCTGCGCGCGCCCGCCTTCACCGGCTCCTCGTGCCAGACCGAGCCGCGGCCGAGCGCGGGACCGAACGAGCCGAGGTCCTTCGGATCGACGAACCAGAGGTTCGAGTTGGAGCTTTCCGGACCCGCCACGCCGCCCTTCGCGCGACGCTTGTTCATGAACTCGTTCCTCGCCGAATCGTCGCAGCCGAACACGACCTTGCCGTTCCATTCGCAGAAGTCGCCGATGACCTTCAGGTAGTTGGAGTACGGACGGATTCCCTTCGCGTTCTTCGGACCGAACGACGCCGGGAACTTCCAGAACGTACCGTGCATCGTCGCGAGGAGGTTCTCCTTGTCGCCGATCTCACGGATGCGCGGCCACTCGGTGTTCCAACCGTGCGCGCCGTCGTAGCTGTGCGAACCCTTCGGAAGCCGGTAGTCGTGCCAGGCCCTGCCGTCGTCCGTCACGGAGAGAATCACGCTCTTGTGGTCCCAGCCCATCGCCCAAATGACGTTCGCGTTCGGATGCTCGTTGCCAAAAACGCCGTCCCTCGTCGTCACCTCGGTGAACTGGTTGGTGCGGATAAGCGTCCACTGCCTGTCGTTCGGTCGCCACTCCGCGAGCGCACCCGCGGGAATCGTCGGATTGCGCATCGCCTCCGGCGTGTACCAGCCGTTATTGGCGTAGAACACCTTGCCGAAACCGCTGCACGTCCCCTTGCCGTGATAGCCGAAGAGATCCGACTCCTCCGCCGAGTCCCAGCCGCGCGGCGGCTTCACATCGAGCCGCTTGAAAAGCCCCTCGAACGCAGCGCGATTGTGGCCGTCCCGGATGCGAGTAAATGTGTCGAGCGAGTTGACATCAAGCTCGTAGAGGGCCTCCTCCATGTCGGTGACGTACAGTTTGTTCCCCGGATCGACGAGGTGACGCGCGACGCCCGTGAGTCGTCCCGGCATCGTATGAATCGGCACGGTGCGCACATTGCCGATCTTGTCCACGAGATACGTACCGATCAGGAGTTGCTGCGACTCGCGGTGGATCAGGCGGTTCGCGTGCGTGCCACCGACGGACTCGGGACGAATGTTCTGCCTTAAGTCCGGCGTGATCTGATAGAGTTTGTCGCTGCTCCCGCAGGGACTGTGCGGACCGTAGGTGACGACCCAGAGCGAACCCGCCCACGGCACAACCGCCCCTGTACCACACTCACCTTCGTTGTTCGAATAGGCGAGATGCGGATAGACGCCGCTCACGCACGGGTGTCCGTTGGATTCCATGCAAAATGCCGCAAGCACCGCCACGAACACCCCATGTCTCCATCCAATTCTGATCAAATTCCCCATCCCATTGATTGGCAAGCTACACCTCAAATGCCCCGCGCAGCCATCACCTATCGTAAGATCATCATGAGTCCCTGTTTGCGTGGCACAAACATCGTCTCAGGTATGCAGATTGTCCTCGACCACTCGCCCCCTTCCGTGTAGGCGCGAAGGAAGCGCGTCCGCGAAGGCAAAAGCGACGTCACAACGCGAATCATTGACTCCCCCGTGGCAAATCGACCCACGATTGACGACCCCTGCCAAGCGGCAAGATTACCACCTCCATAAGTCGATCCGAAGACGACTATGACGTCTTCCGAAGTGTCGATGTCCGTGCGAATCAATGTCAACGGCAACGTACCGTCATCCGTCTCGCGTCCGTCACAGTATGCGGTCAACGTCATCGTGGCACCGGGCGGAACTGAATCCGACGCCGTGAAGCAAACGCCGCTCTCCTGAACTGAGGATGAGTCAAGCCCAAGGCCGTTATCCGCAACAACCCGCCATCCATATTGCGTCCCGGGACGAAGCGGCCCCATCGCAATTTGATACGAGCCAGGCGCTGCCGCTTTCACCGTCTTGCTTGAAAATTCAGACCTCGGGATGTAGATCCCCGATCCGGCAATCAGCGGATTTCCACCTTCATCCGGAAACCTGTACCCGCCAGTGGCAAGATCAAGAAGCCCGACCCTCCCGTTTTTCTCGGTTGGAACATAACTGTGAACAAGCGTGCCACCCCGCATGATCTTGAGCGAGTAAACACGCATCTTCGCGTTTGGCCAATCGGTCCCATTTATGCCGAACAGCGTGGCATTGAGCGCCGTGGAGAAAGTTCCCGGGCTGAACGTCGGTTCCTTGTCGACCTCAGCGCCGGAATCCGACTTGGTCACCACCCGTTGCGTCGCACTCCACCGAGCGACGTAGCGATTCGCTGGAGTGTACGAAAACAGGAGGCGATAGGGCGTTCGGCTTGATTCACAAAAATCCATGAAATCAAGCCCGAGCGAAATGTTCCTGATATCCGCCCCGGAGCGGGCGCCAAACCGTCCGACCGTTTCCTTACTTTCTTCCAAGGGCATGTAGTCGAGTTCTATCTCCATGTCCGACGTCAGCGGATATCCAAGGTCTATCACCTGTGTGCCATCCGATTCAACATAGTCCTCGTCTCTATCATCAGCACGCCACCAATAGGCCGTCAATCCACACGTGTCGGACTCCTCTCCCGCAGAAAGCAAATCAACTGACAAAGAAGCATTCGACTGGGCGCTCCACGACGAATTGGAGACGATCTGCCCGTATCCGAAAACCCCCGTCCCCGCGTTACCGTAAAATTCCCCCGTGACGCCCTCGTACAGCACTGGCACTCCATTCGTCAAGGCGGGCTGGTAGTTTCGAATGATCTCGCCATGCTCCTTGATATTCAAGCCGTAGAGCCGCATTTTGGCGCACTCAAAATTGCTTATGCCATTGATCTTGAAGATTGTCGCGGTATCCAGCGTCGTCACCTCCGGACCATAAGTCGTTGACTCGAAGACTTCTCCGCTATCTAAATTCGTTATCGAGCGAACGCTTCGCGAAAGCCGGACTTGGTACTTTGCGTCAGGATCAAAAGCTTTACCCATCACCAGCACACGAAATGCATTGTAATTGCTACCGCCGCAAAAATCCCCCGCTATGCTGTTCTCATAGCCATGTACCGAGATGTTCTGGCTGTCTGCCGAACTCTGCCGTGCACCAAAAAGACCCACGGTAACACCTGTCGGAGGCCTCTCTTCCAGCGAGAAGGTTATTGTGACGTCCATGTCTTGATTGAGAAAAAGCCCGGTATCTATGTACTGCCCGCCATCCGAGACGATGTAATCAACCGCATCCCCAAATGGCAGACGACTCGGCAGCGTCACTCCATCATAGGATTCCACCCTCAACTGTGGCGCGGCCGCAGCAACGCAAAAACAGAAAGCAACATAGGCAGTGCCGGCGAAGCGCGACATAGATGCAAGATGAGTTGTGTGTGTCATTGTTTGGCGTTCCTTGTCTGCGAGTCTAGCCCCCGCGAAAAAGTGTACTTTTCCGTGGAGGCGTTTTTGGTGCTATTCTTCCCAAA
>JAKSOY010000264.1 GCA_024405255.1 Kiritimatiellia bacterium | reverse complement strand
ACACGGAGCGTCAGGCGAGCTGGATGCGCGAGGACTGGCAGCGGAACGGAATCGCACGGGGGCTGAAGGATGCACGGCCCGAGGATATTGTGATGATCTGTGATGCGGACGAGATTCTGCGTCCCGAGGCGGTGGCGAAGCTTCGTGGCAAGAGGATCAAGGGTGTTGCCTCGTTGGGGATGGAGGTCTACGCCTACTATCTCAACTACAAGAATTACACCCATTACATCATTACCGCGGCAAAAGTGCTGAACTTCGGGACGTTCAAGAAACTGGAAGAAACCGAGGAGTTGCGTCCTTACGGCGAACATGATCCGTGGGTCAACAAAGGCGCAACGCCGACAAATATCCGCACCTATCAGACGAACCGCCTCATTCCGAATGCCGGTTGGCATTTCTCCTATCTCGGAGGTGCCGCGGCGGTTGTGCAGAAGGTGAAGTCCATCGCCATCGAGTTTGTTCATGAGAACAGCGAGGACGCCGACTGGGTTTCCAAGATCATCGAGCGTGGCGATGACATTACGCGGTGCGGCGGACGGTATTTCGCCGTGCCGATTGACGAACGTTATCCGGCCTACATCCGCGAGAACCAGAAGAAGTTCTCCGCATTGATCTACGAGCCGCCGGCCGGCTATTACGAGCGGACGCGGTGGGAGCGGCGCAAGCAGGCGTTGCGCGGCTGGATTCGGCGCAATGGTGCGAAGTTGATCCCTAAGCCGCTCAAGGGTTTTCTCTTCGACCACGTTTACAGCAAGCTGGTCAAGGATCCGATCGTTATCGCGTCTTAGGACTTTGCGTGATGAATTTTGTAAGCGAAAAGGATGCGGCATGCATTGCGACGGCGGCGGGAGTCGTGCGAGAGCGAGGGAAGACGCTTTCCGTCCGCTGTTTTCATGATGCGGTTTGCGTGCCTATCGTTGGCTATGCCGGATTGTACGAGAAGAGCGGAAATGCGATTGCTTCGTCTTATTATGTCCGGAATGTAAATTTAGTCACGAATTTCTCCGTTGATGGGCATGAAGGGGTTCGCACGATTGAAGAGCCGGTGTTTTTCCTTGGCAAGTTTAATGTTTGCTGGGGGCATTGCATTACCGACATGCTCAAGTTCCTGTGGCCGTTTCTTGAACTTGAACGTTATCCGGCGTTGAAACAGTGCAGGATTGTTTATACGACCTTGTCCAGAACCGATCAACTGCCGGAGAATTACTTGGCAATGCTCTCCGGGCTTGGCATTGACGCCAATCGTTTGGTGCGAGTCGATCAGGCGACGGTTCTCCGAACGTGTTATTTTGCCGACGAATGTTTTTGGGCGGAGTCTGGCGACAAGGAGAATGAGCATTGTTACACGCCCGAATATGGCGCTATTGTCAATGCAATATGCAAAGGATGTTCATCGGCTGCCGAATTGCATGCGGGCCGCAAGATCTATCTTTCACGCCGTAGCTGGAACGGATGGGTGAAGGGCGAGTTCGGCGAGCGATTCGTCGAGGACGCTTTTGCCGCGGCAGGATTTGACATCGTGCATCCAGAACGGCTGTCGTTCGGGGAATTCGTCGCCACGATGCAAAATGCCGACGAGGTCGCGTCAATGGAGTGCTCCACCTCTCACAATGCGCTATTTATGCGATCGGGGGCAAGATTGATTCTGCTGCGCAAGTATGATCGCGTCAATCTTTATCAGATGACGATTAATCAGGTCAAGTCCTTGAATGTCGATTATGTCGATGTTTACGGCACGCTAAATTGGGCATTCGTCAACCCGAATCAACGTGGTGAGGGGCCGTTTTTCGTATATGTGACGAAAATGCTTGCGAACTATCTCGGTTGTCGGCCGCATTTCCCTATCGGTGAGTTTTGCCGTTATCTTGGCTGTGCGATCACGATGAAAATTCGGCGCATACTGTTTGAGGCCTGTTACAAGACGTACAAGCTGGTGGTTGTCAGGTGGCTTGGGATTCGTCGCTGGGAGCGCGGCAGAGTTATCTGAATGAGGCGGGGGAGAGGTCGTAACCGAACTCGGTTATGACCTTGCGCATCTGCCAGATGGTTGTCTGGCGATGGAGCCCGAGGGGTAGGGTTTTGATTTTTTCCGCATCAAACTCGCCGACGATGTCGTCAAACGAGAATCGCCGCGCTTCATCTGTCCATGGGATGTGATACCGAAGACGCATCCAGGGATTGAGGCGGGCTGTGCAGGCGAAGATTTGGTCCTCGCTGGCGATGCCGGTCCATTTTACATAGTGCTTCAGCCAAATCTCCCAGTTGCGTGTGACGGCAAGGCAGTAACGCCGCGAGCGCAAACTGAAACCGCCATTCATCCCGTTCTTGAGAAGGAGATCGGCAAGATGGCGTTTAAAGCCAAAGCCGACGTTGGGAGCGCCGATGTAATCCCATTTCCCAAGAAACTCGTTTAAGTTGTCGCGGATGGGGAATCCGTCGTCTTGAATGGTGAGGCAGTACGGGGTTTTGAAATAGCTGTGCAGGTTGCAAAGGCAGTCTTCGGAGAGGGGCGCGGTACCTTGTCCGTCCGCAAGCAAACTTGAAATGGTTACGGTTACAAATGGAGCGTGTTGGTCCTTGAAGGCGAGGAGCTCGGGTGTTTCGCGGTCTGTGATTATGTTGACGCGAAGCTGTCCGAGCATTCGCCATGTGTGCAGGATTGAGAATTCGCAGGGACCGAACCAGTTGCGCGAAGTGCCGAAGCAGTAAATAATCAGTGTGACGTCGTTTGCGTATTTCGACGGGCTGAAGGTGAGATTGCGTACAACTGGGAGATTGGCGATTTCCCATGCGTGAAGCCAGCGCTTGAATGCCCGTCCGCGCAAGTTGAAGCGAATGGTGGAATCATGCAGGAACGCGTCACCATCCGCAAGAAGCATCTGATAATAACTCTCGTCTCTTTCCTGCTCGGTCATTTTCTCAGAAGGAACCGTTTTGCCGCGACGGTCATAGTCCGATGTTCCCGATGTTCGTGTAGATGAAGTCGCGGCTGTAGGGACGGTCTTCACCGGTGAGGCAGATGATGCTGCCAAGCGACAGCTTGGTCTTGGTCTTGGCAAGCGCGGAGACGTTCGCCTCGATTTCCGACATGTTTGGCTTGGCGGATAACTTGATTTCGACGGGATGGAGGTCCGGGCCGTCCTTGATGAGCAGGTCGATTTCGTGGCCTTCCTTGTCGCGATAGAAGGACGCATCACAGGGAAGCCCGCTGTGCCACCAGCTTTTCAGCACTTCCATGATGGCGTAGTTCTCCGCCATGTGTCCGAAGAGTTGGGAGCGTTCGAGATCTTCCGGCGTTCGGATGCCGCAAAGGTGCGTGGCGAGTCCGGTGTCGGAGAAGTAGACCTTGGGCGTGGCCGTAGCCCGCTTTGTCAGGTTGGTTCGATAGGGGCGTAGCATGACGATGACGCCCGAACTTTCGAGAATCGATGTCCAGGCCCGTATTGTCTGTGGTGAGACGCCGACGTCCTGTGAGAGGTTGCTGGCATTCAGGAGCTGTCCTGCACGTGCAGCCAGACAGGTCAGGAACGTCATGAATTCGTGCTCGTGTTCGGCCTTGACCAGATCGCGGATGTCGCGGCTGAGGTAGGTCGCGGTATAGGATCGCATGAAGAGCGAGATGTCCGTCTTGGGCTGGGCGGTTAGTTGTGGAAAGGTGCCGGCAAAGATACGCTTCGCCAGGGCAAGGCGTGTCGTGATGAGCCCCGGTCGCTTCGGTCGGTTCTGCGGCTTGTAGGGCGTGGTGACCTTGCCGTTCCTCTCGGCTGTGTCAAGTCCCTGCAATTTAAGAATCGCCACCCGTCCGGCGAGGGATTCCGAAACGCCCCGCATCAGGAGAAAGGGCTGCGAGCCCGTCAGCCAGAACTGCCCCGTCTCGGTAGATTTGTCAACGTACATCTTGATGTAGGGGAAGAGTTCGGGTGCGTATTGGATTTCGTCAATTAGCAGCGGAGGAGGATAGGTGGAAAGGAAGAGCTCGGGATCGGATTTCGCCAGATGGCGGAGGTCTGGATCGTCGAGTGTCACGGTCGTGCGGCCTGGCTTCAGCAGGGCTTGCAGGAGCGTCGTCTTGCCGACCTGACGGGGCCCCGTCAACAGGAGGACCTTGAAGGTCTTTGAAGCATCCGAAACGATTTTCGCAAGCGAACGTTTGATGAGTTCCATGCGGGTATTATACCATAAAGCACGCGGGCTCTGTAAAATCGGAAGTGCTACTTACGATTTTACGCGGCCGATCTGGGCGTGTCACCGCCTCAGAAGCCGTTTTGCCGCGACGGTCAGGCGGCGGAAGAAGGGCGGGTTGCCGCCGAGGATCCAAGACGAGGTGCCGGTGTAACAGGATTTCGGATATTTGCTGTTCAAGTAGGCCTCTTGGCGGTAGTAGCGCGGTTGGACGCTGCCGCCACTCCAGTGGAGGGCGGCGAGCGGAAGAATGCACGAGGGAATCGCGGCCTTTTCATGCGCGGCGATGCAGAAGTCCTCGATGTAGAGATCGAAGGTCAGGTTCTCGTCGAAGCGGAGCCCGTGCTTGCGGATAAGCGAGGAGTGGACAATCAGGCACTGGCAGTCGAAGGTCTCGACGGGTGTGCCGAGGGGAACGGCCGTGCCGATCGTGTGGCGGTTGGCGCCGTCCTTCTTGCATTCCTCGACGCTGCCGAGAAGTTGCCATTGATGGTAGACGCCAAAACGAACGTGTGTCGCCGCGCCGATTGGGCCCCAAAGACAGGAGGGGTCGAGTGCGGTCAGGCGATCGCCAAGGGATTCTTTCAGCTCGAAGTCCTCATGGCAGAAGACGTACCAGACGTCTTCGTCCGTCGGACGCGAATCAAGGAAGCGGTTGTAGCAGATGCCGATTCCGTCGTTTTGCTTGCGATTGTCAACCGCGGCAATCTCGCATCCGCGGCAAAACGGATTGTCCGTTATGCACTTGGCGTGCATGTCGAAGTCGCGGATGACGGATATGAGGACGATGTTCATAGCGTGTCCAGCCAGCGGTCGAATTCCGCCGCACGGGCTTCCCAGTTCCAGTGGGCGCGAAGCGCGGCGAGCTGGTCTGGTGTCGGAGCGGTCGCGGCGTATTTCGCCGGATCGGTGAGAAGCGAGACGACTGCCGCGGCGAAGGCGTCGCGGTCGCCGAAGGGAACCTTGAGGCATCCGGTCGTGTAGACGTCGCGCAGGGCGGGAAGATCCTGCATCACGACGGGAAGCCCCGTGCAGAGCGCTTCCGCCGCGACCATGCCGTTGTT
This sequence comes from Kiritimatiellia bacterium, assembly GCA_024405255.1. The sequence goes on along the minus strand of JAKSOY010000264.1, from coordinate 437 downwards.
ATCAAAGACGGTCGGGTGGACGAAGACGCGCGACTCGGCGTAGATGCGAAACTTCGCCTCGTTGTTGACATAGCCGAGCCACTCAATTGTATCGGCGATGCCAAGGCGTTTCGCCTTGTCCTTGAGGTAGGACTCGTAGGAGGGTGAGCCGTTGCCGATGATGGAGAGAGAGGGATGGGGGATGGGGGATGAGGGATGAGACCTAAGGTGTGCAACAATTATTTTCCAGGTGTCGAGAAAGGCGTCGATGCCTTTCTGGGGATGGAGGCGAGAACAAAAAACGACATCCTTTGTCCGACCTTCGACCTTCGACCTTCGACCTGGTATCTGCTCGATGTTGACGCCGCCATAGTAGTCGAAGAGCTTGTTGGCGAAGCGCTTTGGGAAGCGGGCGAAGTCCGAGCGGTTCGTGACGACAAAGCCGGTTGCGCGGCGCT
>JAKSOY010000263.1 GCA_024405255.1 Kiritimatiellia bacterium | reverse complement strand
GTGACGAGCTTCTTCAACGGCAAGTCCACGACGCCCTCGGCGGGCGAGGACCAGGTCGAGGTCAAGAGCCGCTTCGACGCGGCGACGTTCGCCTCGCATCCGGAGATGGAGGCCTACAACGTGACGGACGAGCTGCTGAAGCGCCTCGAGAACAATCCGTACGGCCTCATCGTCGTCAACTACGCGAACTGCGACATGGTCGGTCACACGGGCGATTCCGCCGCGGCGACGAAGGCCGTCGAAGTGACGGACGAATGCATCGGCAAGATCCTGCCGCGCCTGATGGAACTCGACGCGCACGTGTTGATCTATGCGGACCACGGCAACGCCGAACAGATGGTCGACTACAAGACGGGTCTCACGAAGACGAGCCACACGCTCAACCTCGTCGACTGCTTCTACGTCGCCAAGGACGCTGCGGGCGTGCGCCTGACGCCGCTTGCGAAGCTTTCCGCGATTGCTCCGACGGCCTTGCAGCTGCTGGGCATTCCGGTGCCGCCTGAAATGACAACGCCTTCGCTCCTCGCGGGCAAGGAACCCTGGAGCAAGACGTCGCTCAACATCTGAGCGCGTTTCTGCACAGGCGAAAGGTGAATGGTGAAAGGTGAAAGGTTCAGATTGCCGATGCGCAGTCTCCTTTCATCTTTCGCCTTTTTTTTGACGGTGTTTCTCGCCGGCGTCTGCGCCGCGGCGCCGCTGGTGATCAAGGACAACTATCGTTCGCCGCGAAACAAGGAGCGTGATCCGCGCCAGGCGACGAGTCTCATCGTGCTGCACACGACCGAGGCGCACGCGAAGAGTGCCCTGAACAAGCTCAGCGAACGCGGTGAAGCGCACTACTGCGTGACGGATGCGGGTGAGGTCTACCGCATTGTCGACCGCAATCTGGAGGCGTTCCATGCGGGACGCTCCATGTGGAATTCCAAGGAAGACTGCGACGAATATTCCATCGGCATCGAGGTCGTCGGCTATCATAATAAGACGATGCCAGTCAAGCAGCTTGCGGCGCTGAAGGAACTTCTGGCACAGTTGAAGAAGATCTACGGTCTCAAGGATTCGCAGATCGTCTGCCATTCGCAAGTCGCCTACGGCGCGCCGAATCGCTTCCACAAGAAACGCCATCGGGGACGTAAGCGCTGCGGCATGTTGTTCGCCATGCCGAGCGTCCGCGCGAAACTCGGTTTGACTTCGCGCGTGGCCTACGATCCGGATGTGAAGGCGAAGCGCCTCGTCCAGGCGGATCCCTATTTGAACTGCGTTCTGTATGGTAGCGTCGATACGATGGCGGCCTACTATGGAAGAGGGCGGGCGCAGATCGGCGCGCGTCCTGCACCGGTTGCGGTGGCGACCGCGCGCTCGGTTCCCGCGAAGCCGAAACCGGTGGCCCGACCACGTCCGCCGGCGAAGAGTCCGCCGGTCGTTGCGCAGCGTACTGCTCCGAAGCCGTCGGCGCGGACGCCGAAAACGCCTCCGCCGATTGTGAAGCCGCCGCTGGTGGTGCCGAAGCCGGACGTCGCCCAGACCGAAAAGCCGGAACGCAGCTGGCTGCAGCTGGTCGGTCTGAAGGGCGGGTTTTTCAAGAAGGACGCGAAATTGATCGTGCCGCCGGCCCCCAAGGAAGAGACGGCGCCTGCAGTTGACGGGAAGGACACTGTTTTGCCGTTGCCGGCGAACTCGCACGTGGGGCGCATGGGGGATGACGTACGCGACCTCGCGGCGCTTGCCAAGCTGCCGGGCTATACGCGCGGAGGACCTGTGAGTCCGTCCTTGTCGCCGTATAAAATCGCCGGTGCCGCCTGGCGTTCGCCTTCGACGTACTACTACAGTCCCGAGGGGAAGATCGTGACGGGCGACAAGATCAACGAGAAGTCTGTCGAAGCCGGTACATTCATCTTCTACAAGAAGAAGTGATTTCAGTTCAGTAAAGGATCAAAACGAAAATGGAAGGAAACGAAAAGGTTGTCGGGACGAAGGAGCCCGAAATCAAAGTGAAGGAAATGACCTTGACGGCCATCATCCTCGGTGTACTGCTGGCGGTCGTCTTCGGTGCGGCCAATGCCTATCTGGGGTTGCGCGTGGGTTTGACGATTTCAGCGTCGATTCCCGCCGCCGTGATCTCGATGGGCGTTCTGCGTTTTGTATTGCGACGCGACTCGATTCTCGAGAACAACATGGTGCAGACGATCGGCAGCGCGGGCGAGTCGCTGGCGGCCGGGATGATCTTCACCGTGCCGGCGCTCTATCTCTGGGCGGCTCAGTGGGCGAAGGAAGGCAAGACGGACTGGGTGCAGGTCGTTTCGAGTGCGACGGACATCATCCCGGTGACGATCATCGCGCTTGTGGGCGGTGCGCTCGGTACGTTGATGATGGTGCCGCTGCGGCGTCCGCTGATCGTCGAAGAACAGAAGTCGCTCCCCTATCCGGAAGGCCGGGCGTGCGCGGATGTGCTGCATGCGGGCGAGAAGGGTGCGAAGCAGGCGAGCATGGTGTTCATGGGCCTCGGTCTGGCGGCGCTCGTGAAGGTGATTACAGGCGGCTTCAAGTGGATCCCCGAGGCCTTCCTCTTCCCGGTTCGCTTCGTGCGCGGCGCGATGGGTTTCGAGGTTTCGGCGGCGCTGCTCGGCGTCGGCTACGTGGTGGGTCCGAAGATCTCGACGCTGCTTGTCGCCGGCGCGTTCTTCGGATGGATGGTGCTCGTACCGATCTTCAGCTGGTTCGTGCCGGAAGCGTCGCAGCTCTGGACGGCGGAAGGGGCGCAGGCCGTGTGGAAGCAGTATGTGCGCTATGTGGGTGCGGGAGCGATTGCGATGGGCGGTTTCATTTCGCTCGCGAAGTCGATGCCGCTCTTCGCGCGTACGTTCAAGGCGTCGCTGGCGGGCGGACTGAAGGGCGCGGGAAATGCGGCGGCGAATCTGCCGCGCGTGGAACGTGACATTCCGATGAAGACCATCCTCGGCGGTGTCGGCTGCGTGATTCTCTTCATCTGGATGGTACCCTATGTGAAGGTGGGACTTCTGGGGGCGATGCTGGTGGCGCTCTTCGGCTTCTTCTTCGCGGCGGTTTCGGCGCGGATGGTGGGTTTGGTCGGCGCCTCGAACAATCCGGTTTCCGGCATGACGATCGCCACGCTCGTCGTCGCGTCGCTCGTGTTGAAGGTGACGGGCGTCGTCGGCGCGGTGGGCATGGTGGCCGCGATTTCCGTCGGCAGCGTCGTCTGCATCGTCGCGTCCATGGCGGGCGATACGGCGCAGGACCTGAAGACGGGCTACCTCGTGGGCGCGACGCCCTGGAAGCAGGAACTCGGCCTGCTCATCGGTTCGGTCGCCTCCGCGCTGGCCATCGGCTTCGTGCTCGTTCTGCTCAACAAGGCCTGGGGCTTTGGCAGCGAACAGCTCTCGGCGCCGCAGGCGAACATGATGAAGGTGATCGTGGAAGGCATCATGGACGGACAGCTGCCGTGGCAGTATCTCGGCTATGGCGCGGTGATCGCCGTCGTACTCGCGATCTTCCGCGTACCGGTGATGCCGTTCGCCATCGGCATCTACCTGCCGTTCGGCCTTAACGCGACCGTCTTCGCGGGCGGCATGATCCGCAAGTGGGTGAACCATGTGCGGGGACAGAAGGCGGAAGGCGAAGATGCGGGTACGCTCTTCTCCGCCGGTCTGATCGCGGGCGAGGGTCTCTGCGGCATCCTTCTCGCCGTTTTCACCGTCCTTTCAGGCAAGTAGTCGACAACCCCACGAAGCGCTATGGGAAAGTACAACAGCATAGAGACTTTTGCGTCGTTCGCCACCACCGGTCGGGTGGTGGTGTTCGACACGGAAACGACGGGCTGCACGAGTTCGGATGAAATCTGCCAGCTGGCGGCGGCGGAGTATGTCAACGGACAGCTCGCGCGGACGATGAACGTCTACATTCATCCGTCCTGCGAGATGAATCCCTTTGCCGAGCAGATCCACGGCATTTCGATGGATTACCTGGATGAGCACGGGATCGAACCGTCCGATGCGCTGCGCCAGTTCTTCGACTTCCTTGGATCCGACGTGCTGCTGGTGGCGCACAACAACCGGTTCGACTTGCGGATGCTGCAGCAGGAGTGCGCGAAGTTCGACGTGGCGTTCGAACCGGAAGGCGTCCAGCTCTGCGACACGCTGGCGCTGTCGCGGCGGCTGCGTCCGGACCTGAAGAGCCACGCGCTCGGCAATCTTCTCGAGCCTCTCGGAATCGAGGGAATCAACAGCCACGATGCGCTCGACGACACGCTGGCCTGTGCGGGCGTGTTTTTCAAGTTGGTGGCAGATGCGACGTGAAGTCAAGAAAGGAAACGGGTCATGAAGAAGACGATGTTGGGCATTTTGATGATGGCGGCCGCCGGGAGCGCCCTGGGGACGGTGCCGAGCGAGCGGATGAACCGCAAGAACCTCTTGATCGGCGCGTATTGTCTGCAGGCGAATGCGCGCACGGAAGCGCATGTGAAGGCCATCCACGACTGCGGGGTGGACTTCATCATCGGCGTTTCGCACAGCGATCGGCCGACGCTGGATCTGTTCGCCAAATATGGCGTGGGTGCCATCGTCGGCGGTCTGATGCCGGGCTGGTGGGGTGGTGACGGCGATCGTGCCGGACAGATGAAGACGATCAACCCCCCGGAGAAATATGCGGCGGCTGCGGCGGCGTACAAGGACCATCCGGCCATTTGGGCCGTGGATATCGGCGACGAACCGTCCGCGCTCGATTTCCCGTACTATGGCGACGTGGTGCGTCAGCTCAACAAGGCCTTGCCGGGTGTGCCGCTCTACTTGAACCTCTACCCGAACTACGCGAGCGTGTCGCAGAATTCGGCGAAGCAGACGGTGAACCAGCTGGGCACGCCGACCTACTTGGAGCATATCGAGGCGTATTGCCGGGATGTGCCGCTCGATTACATTTCGTACGACTTCTACCCGTATACGGGCCCGCAGGCGGGCGACCGGTTCCTGCAGAAGTGCTACGACAATTTCATCATCGTGGCGAATGCATGCCGCAAGACGAAGCGGAGCTTCTGGTTCATTCCGCAGGTGAATTCGCGTGAGGGGCTGCCGCCGACGAGCCTGAACCGGCTGCGGTTCCAGGCGTATGCGGCGATGAGCTTCGGCGCCGAGGCGATCACGTGGGCCTGCTGGTGCGCCGGCTGGTGGACCAACAATGTCATCGACAAGGCGGGCAACCCGACGCCGCAGTACGCAAAGCTGCAGACGATGAACGCCGAGCTGAAGCGGTTGGGGCCGGCTTATATGAAGTATCGGTCCGTTGAGACGCACTTTGTGGGCTTCCCCGAAAACTCGCCGCGCAATCCGCTGCAGCCGTGTCCGAAAGCCGCGCAGCTGACGATCGGCGGTATGACGAATCTGCATGCGGCGGACCGTTCGCCGCTGCTCGTGGGCGTGATGGAGCCGCGCGCGGCGACGGCGAAGGGGACTCGGGCGTTCTTTGTGACGGCGGCAGGCGATCCGCGCGACGACAAGCCGGGTACGGTCGAGGTCTGTTTCGTCCCCGCGCCGAAGGCGAAGGTCTCCGTGCAGGGCGGTCAGGGCCCGATCCCCGTGAAGCGCCTCGAGAAGGGCATGTACGCCTTCCCATTGCCCACCTGCGCCGGTGCGCTCGTCGAAATCAGGTAATACCCGACAGACGGCAAGTCGCCCGTTCGAATGAA
>JAKSOY010000262.1 GCA_024405255.1 Kiritimatiellia bacterium | reverse complement strand
ACGCAGGTGCTCAAGCGCGACGGCTGGTACTATCTCGTCAACATCGGCTGGCCGCGGGGCAATTGCCGCACGGTGTTCGTGCATCGCTCGCGTACGATGCGCGGTCCGTGGGAAGGCAAGATCGTCTTCCAGCGCGAAGGCATCGCGCAAGGATCGTTCATCGACGATGCGCAGGGGAACTGGTACGGCTACTTCTTCGGCGACCGCGGGGCCGTGGGGCGGTGTCCGTACGTGCTGCCGGTGACTTGGCAGGACGGGTGGCCCGTGATCGAACCGCGCAGTCTGCAGACGACGGCGAAGGGAACGAAGCCGGGCATTGTCGCGTCGGATGATTTCTCGTCCTCTACCCTGGCGCGGGTGTGGCAGTGGAACCACAATCCTGTGCCGGCGCTGTGGTCCCTTACGGCGCGTCCCGGCTGGATGCGCCTGACGACGGACCGCCTCGATGCCGACCTGCTGACGGCGCGCAATACGCTCACGCAGCGTTGTTGGGGGCCGACATGTTGCGGCATCACCAAGATCGACACGACAGGCATGAAGCCGGGCGACTGGGCGGGACTCGCACTCTTCCAGAAAGAGTACGGCATGATCGGCATCGGGAAGCAGGCGAACGGTCGGCTCTTCGTGGAAGTGAAAGGTACGGGTGTTCGGCCCGGACAGGGAGGCCGCGTCGATCTGAAGCGTGAGACGAAGGTGGTCTACCTCAAGGCCGTCGGCGATTTTACGCGTCCGGCGCGCGAGAATTTCGTCGGCAATCCGCCGGGCAGGGACGAAGGGTGCTTCTTCTACAGCGAGGATGGCGTCGCCTGGTCCCCGCTGGGACGCGCGTTCAAGATGCGCTACACGATTCCGCATTTCACGGGCTATCGGTTCGCACTCTTCTACTATGCGACGGAAACGGCGGGCGGGTCTGCCGATTTCGACTATCTTAAGCTGGATTGAGGATCATGGACATGAACGAACAAGCGACGGTGCGCCGAAACCTGGCCGTGGGGCACTTCTTCAATGCCGATTTCCAGTCGGCTTGTGCCGCCTATCTGCCGCGCATCAAGGAAGTCTTTTTCGCTTGGCCGGGCGTGTTGTCGTGTCGTCCCGCGCCGGATTTCACGCCCGAGGTGCGGGCGCGCCTGTTGGACGACCTGCGTTGGGCGCGCGCGCACGGCATCGAACTGGATACGCTCTTCAACTGCAACTGCTACGGCGATCACGCCATTTCGCCGGAACTCGAGAACCTCGTCGCGGGTACGCTCGAGGCGATGGACCGGGAAGGACTCTTCCCCGAGATCGTCACCACCACCTCCCCGTTTGTGATGACCGTGCTGCGGGCGCGTTTTCCGTCTGTCAAGATCCGCCTCAGCGTCAACATGCGCGTGCATGGAACGCTGGGCTACGAGTCGATGCTCGAACTTTTCGACATGTTCTATGTGACGCGTGAACGGCACCGCGATCTCGCGTATCTCGCCGACTGCGCGGCTTGGGCGAAGGCGCATGGGAAGGGCATGGGCCTGCAGGCGAATTCGGGTTGCCTGCGCCAGTGTCCGTTCCAGACGTTTCATGACAACATGCACGGACACAACCGCATCGCGCAAAGCGAGGTCGGACGCAAATACGACTTTTCGGTCTTCCGCTGTGCGACGAACTACGCGCGTGGCAACTACGAAGAGTTTCTGCGCTCGACGTGGATTCGTCCGGAAGACGTACCGCTCTACGAACCGTATGTCGACTACGTCAAGCTCGCGACGCGTCGCCATGCGGATCCGGTGGCCATTCTCAAGGCCTACGCCACCTATTCGTACGATGGCGATCTCGCGCGGTTGATGGATCCGCTTCCGAAACTGCCGAAGCAATTTGACAACAAGGCCTTGGGGCGTTCGCCGCTCTGGCCCGAGGTGCGAGCGTGTGCCTCTGCGAACGACTGCCGCCACTGCGGTCGCTGCACGGCGTTGATGAACGAAGTTTTCCACTGATCAGGATTTGACAAAAGAAAAAAGGAGTCGTTGATGAAAGACAAAACCTATGAAGGAATGACGGGTGAACAGAAATCGCGCGTTCACTGCAAAAGTCTGTTGAGCGCGTTGCTGTTTTCTCTTGCCGGCGCGGCCGGTGCCGCAGACTATTATGTGTCGCCGGCGGGCTGCGATGCGGCCGATGGCTCGGCGGCGAAGCCGTGGCGCACGATCCAGCGTGCGGCGAACGCGGTGAAGCCCGGGGACGTGGTCACCATTCGCGGAGGCGTCTACCGCGAGTGGGTGAAGCCCGTGACGGCGGGACGCGAAGGCGCGCCGATCACCTTCCAGGCGGCGAAGGGCGAGAAGGTTGTCGTCACCGGTGCGGACGAAGTGCGCGGGTGGAAGAAGCGTCCCGACGGGTTGTGGTCCGCGAAGGTGCCCTACGACCTTTGCGGCGGCCTCAATCCGTTCACCGACCTGATCCGCGGCGACTGGTTCAATGGCAATGGCAAAAAGCACTATCTCACGCGATTGACCCAGAACGGCAAGGTGTTGGAGCTGCACGACCGCAGCATCCTCAAGATCGAGGTCAATCCTGCACGCGACCGCAATGAACGCTGGATCGTCAATCTCGCCGGCATCACCGTGGGCGATCGTACCGTGGCCGGTGCCAGTACCGTGAGCCGGAAGGGGCCGAAGGACGCCCATCCGACCAAGTGGGGCTGTGAAGTGGGGTGGGTCGAAGACGGCCACACCTGTACCTACGCCGGTCTCGATTTCTCGAAGACCCGCGAGATCACGCTCCATTATTCCGCCTGCGTCTATCCGGCCTTCATGGAACTGTGCGATGCCGCGAAGCCCGACCAGGTGCTGGCGAAGGTGAAGGTGACGATCACGGGCGATTGGCGGAAGTACACCTCGACCACGGTGAAGCTGCCGGAGTCCGCCGCGGGCATGAAGCAGTTGCTGGTGCGCTTCCGCGACGCCAATCCGCCGAAGCCCGGGAAGAAGCGCGACGACGGTTTCAAACTGCCGGCGGGCCATGCGGTGCTGCTGCCGGGTGTGACGGCAGGTACGATCCTTGCGGCGTTTGAACAGGATCCTAATGTGGCGGTTCCGGAACTGGTGACGCGTCCGTCCTGCTTCTACTCGCGCGAACCGTTCTGCGACTACCAGACGCTGCGCGGCATCACCTTCGAGAACGCGGGTCCCAACTGGGCGCCGCCCACCTGCGAGCAGGTCGGCATCGTCGGCACGCATTGGAGCTGCGGCTGGGTGATTGAAGACTGCGTCGTGCACGGATCCTCCTGCACGGGCATCACGCTGGGCAAGTACGGCGACGAGTTCGACAACAATGCCGAGTCCGCCGCGGGCTACCATCGCACGATCGTGCTCGCGAGCCAGAACGGACAGGAACGCGTGGGCCACCATCTGGTGCGTCGCTGCCGCATCTACGACTGCGGACAGGCGGGCATCTGCGGTTCGCTGGGCGCCGTGTTCTCCACGGTCGAGAATTGCGAAATCTTCCAGTGCCACTGGAAGAAGCCGTTCGGCGGAGCCGAGATGGCCGGCATCAAGATCCACGGCGCGGTCGACTTCACCGTCGCCAACTGCCGCATCCACCACTGCGGTTCCTCGGGCGGCATCTGGTTCGACTGGATGGGCCAGGGCGCGCGTGTCGTCAACAACACGCTGTGGGCCAACCATCAGGACTTCTTCTTCGAGGTGGACCATGGTCCCATCCTCGTCGAAGGCAACGACGCGCTCTCCAAGCATGCGGTGACGGCCTGGTCGCAGTCGATCGCCTTTGTCGGCAACCGGATGCGCGGCACGATGAGTTTCCGTGACGATTCTCGCTGCACGCCGATCTTCGAGCCGCATACGATCAAGCTGCATTCGCTCGATACGGACGTCTGCACCTGCGGCGGGCACGTGTTCATCAACAACATCATGGCCCACCAGCCCGATTTCAAGCGCAGCTCGATTCCGTGCCGCGTGGAAGACTGCTGGATGGTACCGGGCGAGGCGTGGAAGGTCGACGAGGCGACCGGTACGTTGACGCTCACGCCGCCGGCGGGTTCGAAACGGCCGGAATTCAAGCCTGTGCCAGGGGAGCGTCTGGGTACAAGCTATGTGATCAAGCAGCCGTTCCCGGTCCCCACCCTGACCGTTCCAAGACGTTAAGGGAATGGATTGTTCGATTGTTCGGATTGTTCGATTGTTCGGATTGTTCGATTGTTCGGATTGTTCGGATTGATCGATTGTTCGATTGTTCGGATTGTTCGGATTGATCGATTGTTCGGATTGTTCGATTGTTCGGATTGTTCGATTGGTCGGATTGTTCGGATTGTTCGGATTGTTCGATTGGTCGGATTGTCGAATGAAATCCGGCTTGGTACGCAGGCCGTGAAAACGCGTACTTCTTCAAGTATTGACTGCGGGTCGGTTTTCGCAGCGTAGATCCCGTGAGAGGATTTCTGCCGACTCGCAGTCAATTCTTTTCCGCAATAAAATCAAACTTTCAGCCGCCCGTACTACGAACCTGGGGAAACACCCTGCGGGAACTCACGCCGACCGTCGTCGTCGCAGCCAGCCGAGGTACCGCCGCGGCGTCCGCTCCGTCCGTACTGCGGCGGGATCCGCATGAGCGCCGCATAGTGCCGGAAGAGGTCCGGCGCGTGTTCCTGCAGGTGCCGCTTGATGCCGCCCGCGCGGCCGAGGCAGCGCTCGCCCGCGAAGCGCGGGCGGTTGTCGAGGTAGCATTCGAGGTCCTCTAGCAACCCGTGCGAGCTGTTGTACGGCTGGAGGTTCGTTCGGAGTCGGTGTTCTTTGGCGCTGCCTTGCGGCGCGTTCGAAGAACGCGCCCTACCAATTGGCAAACTGTTTGAATGAAGGGAGGTTTGGTGCGCTATTCGCCCAATTTGATAAAAGTCGATTTTTGAGAGGCCGCTCTTGTAGGGGCCGATGAAATGATGTATACTTATGTTGTTTGACATTGGCTTTTATCCGTCGTCGGAGGATGTCTCAGATGTTGAGGTGGATTATGTGCCATATCGGTATGAGAGACATCGGGGTGATCTATTATCCTGACCATGTCGAAACAATTCGTCAGATTACGCCCAAAGATTATAGATGAAATGCTACCCCATATTTGAACGAGAACTGTAAATGACAAGTAGAATCATGAGATTGTCCGTTTGGGTCGTTTGCGTGGCCTTGCTTCTTTCTGGCTGTTCTGATTGTGAAAGAAGGGGTGGACTTCCAGAATCTGAAAAGGTTTCCCTGAAGAACCTCTATTGGCTACGGCTGAAGCCGTTGCAAAAGGTGCCGAGTGCTTATCAACCAGTTGACGCGAAAGATTTTCATGATTTTGTGTGGAGTTTAAGAGAGTTGGCATCTCGTTATACAATTTCGCAAAGCGACATTCTGCGGATCATGGGTGATCCGTCCTGTCATGATTCCACGACATACGAATTCGAATATATGTATCCCGGTTATACTCTTGAGAAAAATGCTTGTATCCTTGTCTGGTTCGATCGGCATTTCAATGTCAGAAGCTGCTTTTCTACTACGCGGCCTAAAGAAAAATATGCAACGGACGAGGTGAAAGAACGTTTGAAAGCACTTTCGCGAGAACTCTTGCTGCCGATAGGAGGGAAGTCGCGGATGAGTTCTACGGAAGTGGACAAACGGGTTAAGCAAATGAGGTAATTGCAAAACCCCTCTGACGCGGTGTCGGCGACCATGCCGCCCGACA
>JAKSOY010000261.1 GCA_024405255.1 Kiritimatiellia bacterium | reverse complement strand
ATGGCCGGGGTGACGGCGATCGCGTTGGGCGATTCGATCGCGGTGACGCCGGTACAGGACGAGCATGGGCTCGACACGGCGTTTGACCTCGCCCTGGAGGTGACGGGCGAGAAGTATCTCTACGCCGCCTGGGGGGCGGAGGACGCGGGAACCGATCGTGCGGTCTGGGCCAACCAGCGGCTGCTGGGTGTGGCGAATTCCTCGTCCAACACCTGGCACTTCGTCGCGCCGGAAGGGTGGAGCTACAGCCTGAAGTCGCTGCGGTTCTTCCTGGTCGAGAAGGAGAGCCGTCCCTACGACCAGCGCGTCGAATGGATCGAGTCCACGGGCAAGGAATGGATCAACACCGGCTACATCGGACGCGACCTCGACGACTTCTACGCCCATTTCGTCTGGTACTCGGGCATGATTCCGTTCGGCTCGTATGGCGGGTCGTCGGCGAGCGCCAACCAGCGCCTTGCGGTGTTGCACATCGAAGGCACCAACAACAGCAATGGCGGCACGATGCTCGGCTGCGCGAAGAATTCCAAGTGGGCGACGGCGCACGACGCCATGCGCGATTCACGCCGGGGAATCATTGTCGGCAAGGAGATCTACACCCGCACGGAGGTGACCCAGCCCAAGCAGACGGTCTATGCGAGCTCGACGGGGTTCGAGGACATGGGCAAGACCTCGATCATCGAGGCGACCAGCCCCGTTGCCAACACGACCGCGCCGATCTACATCTTTTGTCGCAACTGCGGTAATACCGAGATGGACGTCACGAAGACGGCGACCAAGGTGGACAACAAAAGCGTCGTGCGCCTGTACTCCTTCCGCGCCACGCACAACGGGGTGGACGTGCTGGACTTCGTCCCCTGCGTCAAGAACGGTAAAGCGATGCTGTGGGACCGGGTGAACAACCGTCTGCACGGAAACGTCTCGGGTGCGGGCGCGCTGGTGGCGGGTCCGGTGGTCGAGGACATCGCCGCCGGCGCGACGACCTGTGCGAGCGCGGCGGTGGCGGCGGCCGTTCCCGCGGCGGGCGCGGTGGTGGCCGGTACGCGCACGGTGTCCGTGGCCTTTGAACGCGGCAGCGGCGTCTTCGAGGCGGCGGTTTCGCGTTCCGTCCACGTGACCAACGTCCTCTATGCAGCCTGGGGTTCGGTGCCGGGCGGCGAGACGCCGGAATCGTGGGAACACGTCGAACGGGTGGCGCTGGTGCTGCCCGAGACCGAACGGCTGGCGGTGAAGGTGCCGGGCTGGGGCGAGGAGGTGTTTGCGTTGCGGCTGTTCCTTCGGGCGTGGACGCCGTATCCGTTCGACACCGAATTGAGGTGGATCGAGTCCACGGGCAACGAGTGGATCAACACCGGCTGGGTGGGGGCGTTCGGCGACGCCTACGACATCAAATGGCGCGAAGAGGGCGGTGGCAACTTCTTTGTCTGCGGTGCCTACACGGGCAGCACCGCCAAGCGGTTCACGGTGGCGCAATCGTGGATCAATACGGGCAAATACGGTGGCAGTCTGCAATGCGGCTATGACGGTTATTTGTCCGGATCCTATTTCATGCAGCGGGGTGTGGATTTCGTCACGCACACGGAATACAGTCCGGGATTCCAGGCGATGAAGGGCTCGGTGGACGGGGCGCCGCAATTCCTTTTCGCCAGCAGCACCGCCACGGCAGCGCCGACCTGTACGTCGCCGCTGTATCTCTTCGCCCGCAACTGCTCCAGCACTTCGGTGGACCATAAGATGACGGGACGCATCTACTACTGCACGATCACCCATGATGGCGAGACCGTGCGCGATTTCCGTCCGGTGCTGAAAGACGGCGAAGCGGGGATGTACGACTTCGCCAACGACAACTTCCATGCCAACATTTCGGGCACGGGCGCGTTCGTGGCGGGTCCGGCGGTGCCGGAGTCGAATGGCCGCCCGGGCACGGTGGTGTCGTGTTCCGACATTTTCATGTGCGCGATTCCCACCGGCACGACCGTGGTGAAAGGCGTGTATGCGACGACGGCCGACTTCACGTTCTCGCTCGGCTCGGCGGGCGCGGCGAATTCCGCCCGCATCTACTGCGAATACGGCACGTCGCCGGACGCGCTCGATTCCTCGGTGCTGGTCAAGGCGGCGATGACGCCCGGCGAGAGCGACTCGTTCACGCTGTCCGGATTGTCCGCGAACACGACCTACTGTTGGCGGATTGTCGCCGAAACCGATGTGGCGCATGAGGTGGGTACGGGCATGTTCACCACGCAGGGCGCGTATCGCACGGTCTCACTGGGAGAAGTGCTGACTGGACAGCACGGAGAGACCTATGGATGCCATCTGGAGTTTGGTCCGGCGGTGCAGGGCGAAACCTGCCGGCTGGTGCTCGCCTATGGCGCAACCGCCGGGGGCGTGGACCTTGCCAGCTGGGAAGGGTGCATCGCGGCGGGAACGGTGACACCGGACACGACGTCGATGGATTATGCGTTCCCGTCCGGAATCATCGACGGCGCGTATCACTATCGCTTCTATCTCATTGCCGACGGCACGGAGCTGCCAGGCGTCGCCGAACTCGAATACCTTGAGTCCACGGGACGGGAATGGATCGACACCGAATGGATCGGCGGCTACGACGACGACTATGATTTGTCCTTCCGCAGCCTGAATTCGACCACAAAGTGGTTCATGCTGGGCGCGTACGGCAGGACCGTCAACGACCGCTACACGGTGATGCAGGCCGATGGCAAATACGAGTCGGCGATCAATGGCCAGTTCGTGGCGACAAGTCTCGCGGTGACGAACAATGTCGACATCCACTTCACGTCCTCGCTTCACCAGGGTGCCCTGCGGGTGAGCGCCGGCCAGGTTGGAAAAACCATGGTGACCGCCACGTCGACATACGCGGTGGCCAGTACCTGTACCAATGTCACGCAGTATCTTTTCTGCCGCAATTGCGGCAACACGAGCGTGGACAACGTTTCGGCGGCGCGTCTCTACTCCTGCGCCATTGACCACAATGGCACGCGGGTGCGCGACTTCGTGCCCTGTGTGAAGGATGGTGTGGCCGGACTTTACGATCGGGTGCGGGGACGCTTCCATGGCAACATTTCGGGCGAGGGTGCGTTCATAGCGGGTCCGGTCGTGGGCGGTGGCGCCGCGGCCATCTATTCCTACACGGTGCCCACGAACGGTGTGGGCTTCACGGGCATCCTGAAGAGCGAAGTCGTGCGCACGATCACGATGTCGTCGGCGGGCAATCGCTACGCGCTGAGCGGGTCCATTGATTGCCTGGGAATCGGCACCACCTATCCGTTCTTCGAGTATTGGATGGAAGGCGATTCGGTCACCAACGTGGTGGCATTCGCGGGGGTGACGGCGGACGACGGACTCGTCGACCGCGAATACTCGGCGGTGGTGGAGATTGCGGACTGGAACCGGACGGTGAATTTCCGGTTTGCGGTTTCCAATGTCTGCGCGCTGGCCGATGGCGGGTTCATTGGGTGGCGCGATGCGTCCCAGATTTCTCGAGTGGAAGTGAAGGACACGGCCACCTACGTCTGGCAGGACGTGAATGGCGACTGGAACGGCGACTGGACGAACACCCTGCACTGGGCTTGCAGCAACGGCGCCAATGGCGTCGGCTATCCGACGGCAAACGCCACCGCGGTGGTGTCGAACTGTACGGCCGTGATTACGATGCCGGACGGGATCGTTCAGGTCACCAACATGTTCTTCAACGCGAAGGACACCGATGTGACGTTCTACAATGCGGCTAACGCCGCCACGCTCAAGCCGTACTCGACCTACTACCCCGGCGACACCACGGGTACGCCGTGGAACACGCGCGTGGTGTTCGATGGCGTGACGCACGCGAAGCGCAGTCCTACTACGGCCCTAAGCATTGGCAGCGGCGAGACCTTCGTGCTGCGGGGCGGGGCGACGATCAACTCCACGGTGCTGGACATGATCAATACCGAGAACAAGGGCTACACGGGCCGAGTCGAAATCGGCGCGGGTTCGCGCTGGCCGACGACGGACCAGATTTCCACCCTGCGCCTGGGCGGTGATGGTGTGATCCGGGTGGACGGCGAATTGAATGTCAAGGAATTCAAGATCGGCCAGTATGGCTATTGGGGCGGCGGCACGTTGGAGATGGGCGGCGAGGCGCCGGTGGTCCATATCGGAAAACTGCTCCGTTGCTGGAACGGCAAGGAGTACACCGTGGCATCGCATGTGGCGTTCGATATTCCCGCAAACGGCTGGCTTTCCGCGCCGCTCCTGGGCGGAACCTCCGCCGATCCGCTCGCCGGCGGCACGGAAAGCGCCAACGTTGCAGCGAAGCTGCGCATCGAGGTTCGAGCCGATTCGGCGCTCATCGCGGCGCGCAATGGCTATAGGGATGAAATGCGGGTGCCGCTCATCAGCTGGCCCACCGGCATCACCGTCAATCGCATCACGTTGGATCCCGGCAATGAAAGTCGGGTGCGTTTCGCCTGGACCTATGGCAATAGTGACAGCGAGACTTCGGACGGCAATCCGCCCACGGGTCTCGTCGCCTACGTGCACGGCAATGGCGGCACGGCAATCTTCCTCAGATAGGAGAATTTGAAATGGATCTGGTATCTCGTCGGACATTTCTTTGGGGAACCGGCGCTTTCGCGGCGATGATGGCCCGAGGCGAAGTCCCGCGTCCGTTGGCGCGTTTCGGAGTGGTCACGGATTGCCATTATGCGGACATCGCGGCTTCGGAGAATCGGGACTATCGGGGGGTGAAGGCTCGGTTGCAGAACGTGATTGCCGCCTGCGAACGGCACCAGGTCGATTTCGTGGTCGAGCTGGGCGACTTCAAGGACAATTCGGGTGGCGCGCAGGCGACGCTGTCGAAACTGGATGAAATCGAATCTGTCTTCGCCTCGTTTTCGGGTGGACATTACCACGTGCTCGGCAACCACGACGTCGACTGCATCAACAAGACGCAGTTCCTTTCGCACATCACCAATACCGGCTTCAGCACGGCAACTGCCTATTATTCGTTCGAGCGCGGCGGGGTGACGTTTATTGTACTCGACTGCGACTACGCGAGCGATTCCGATGCCGACCATTTGATCAACGGCGGAATAAATTGGGCGACGCTGTTCATTCCGCCGGCGGAACGGGCGTGGTTGAAGTCCGTGCTGGAGGCGGCGGAGGGGCCGGTGGTGGTGTTCTGCCACGCGCCGTTGGATCCCGTCGATACCGGCCATGCGGTGAAGAACGCGGCGGCGGTACGTGCGTTGTTGGAGGCGTCGCACAAGGTGACAGGCGTGTTCTGCGGACATAGCCATTTGAACTCGCGGTGCAGCTGCAACGGCATCAACTACTACACGCTCGCATCGCAGGTCGAGAGCGGGTGTGCCTATGAAGTCGAGTGCTATGCCCAAGGCGTGGCGGTAGCTCGGCAGGGTTAGTCGATTTCAAAATAGCCGTTCGTGGCCTTGATTTCTCACCAGAAAAAAGCTTTTTGCTTGGGACATTGTTTCGCGAGCGATTGATGGCAGAGGGGGTTGATGCGGCTCACATCATAGAAGTACCGCTGGATAGGAAGGCCTTCATTCCGTATCGCGACGCCATCAGTTTGGGTGAAAATGGGTAAACTCCAGTTGTAGTCGGTCAGTGAGCGGGCTTGTTCCTCCCACAGCCCGCGATCGGGGCCGAGGTGTCCGTGTGGGTGGAGGCTCGCGCGGCTTCGGGGGCAACCGTACGCCCGTCC
>JAKSOY010000260.1 GCA_024405255.1 Kiritimatiellia bacterium | reverse complement strand
CTGATGGTACACCTGAAGAAGGTCAACGGCGTGACGAAGGCCGATTGCCAGGGCATTTCCGACTATCACGAGTTCCTCGCCGACGTCGAGCAACAGGCGGCAGGCGCGGCGGCGGTCGTCGGATTCAACGCGGCGCATCCGTTTGTCGAATTGGCCGACATCACGCTGACGCAGCTTCAGTATTCGGATGCCGTTGAACAGATGTATGACGGCGATATCCATTACATGTCGCTGTCCCTGCCGTACCCGGCACCGGCTCCGATCCCGCTCCCGAACCGCCCGTCCTACTTCGACACCTACGTCGGGTCGCTTGCCGGTGACGGCGGTCGCACAGAGGCCGATGTGGAGTCGATCCTCGCCCGGATGAATGAGATACTTGCGGGTCGCGAGCCGACACGCCAGCGCGTGAACGGTCTTGTCGTCGGCCGCGTCCAGTCGGGAAAGACCCGCAATTACATCGGGCTGATGCTGAAGGCGGTTGATGAGGGCTACAACGTCATCATCGTGCTGACGAGCCCAAGCACCGCGCTCGCCGACCAGACGCAGACACGTATCGAAAAGGACTTCTTCCGCGCGAAGGCGTATGACGGGCAGATGCTGAACTTCCGCAGCAGCGCGAAGATCCCTTCGCCGACGGCAATCCTTTCAGCTACCGGCTCCACGTTCTTCTGGGGCGTGGCGATGAAGCAGCGGAACAACCTTGAGAACATCCTCAACTGGCTGACCGAGAACGCCCACCTTGCCCAGCACATGCGCGTACTTGTCGTCGATGACGAGGCGGATAACGCGACGCCGGACTCGAACGCCGGAAGCAGCAAGGTCTTTTCGGACGGTGAAGTGGAGGACCTTGTCGCCGTCATCCGCGACGAAGACGATTCGGAATGGGACTTTTCCGATCTCGCCGACTGGGTTGACGGGCTTCAGTCGTATATCGAGGGCAAGTTCAAGGAGGCGGAGCATGATCCCGGCAGCAAGCTCGATTGCGACATCCGCGACATTCGTGCCTTCCTCGACGGCCCCGGAACACTTGCGGACAAGCGCAATGCGATTCTGGGCAACGACAGATTTCGCGAAGTTCTTGATCTTCTTGTCCGTCCATCGGATGCGGACAACCATCCGATGGATGTAGCGGAGGACGTGCGCCGCTACTTCTACAGGCCGCGCGGCAACGGCACGCGGACGATGGGAACGTTCCTGAAGCTTCTTCGGACCGTCTTCGATGTCGCCGAAGACCGCAGTGCGATCAGCAGCCGGATCTGCAAGCTCATCGACCGGCCGCTCGATTCAAACGATTATACGTTTGCGTTCCAGCGGTGCGCCTACATCGCCTACACCGCCACGCCCTACGCCTGTATTCTCAACGAGCGTCCGGACGAGACGCCTCTTTACGCGGACTTCATCAAGTCGCTTCAGCTTTCGCCGCGCTACTTCGGTCTCGACCGCATCTTCGGGTGCGACCTGAAGGATCCGGCGGCGAACATGAAGATCGTCGATCCGATCGGCGATGAGGATGTCCGCTTCGTCCTGAAGCCGATACAGAAGATCAAGGACCGCGAGGTCTCACCGCCCGCGATCCTTGAGGTCTCTCCGCCCGATTCCGACCTGTGCTATACCTGCAAGGATCCGGCCTATACCGGCTCGTGGGATTCCATGCGCCGCGCTTTGGCGTGGGCCTTCTGCACGGCCGGTGCCCGCAAGTGGTTCCGCCGCGAGAAGTACGTTCCGCGGATCACAGCCCGCTCCGATCTCGATGATGCGGCAAAGGCGAAGAAGCTCAAGGAACTCGATTACCGCTGGACGACGATGCTCGTCAACATTTCGCAGAAGCGTGATTCGCATTCCGATCAGGTCGCGGCCATCAGGCGGTATCTTGACGCCCGTTGCGCCACGCCGACGGATCGCGACGATTTCATGTCGCGGTGCAAGGCGACGTGGAATGACCTCACGGCTTCGTTCACCAAGCCGATGTTCATGGCGCTTTTCAATTCGACAGGCGGCACGGAGGATTACGGCGACATTGCGGATTATCCCGCGTGGGCGGATATCGAGAGCGATGTCCGACACTTCCTCGACAACTACGCGACCAAGGTCCACGCCATCGTGATCAACTCCCAGAACGAGGCGAACCGTGCGCAGCAGGACCGCTACAACCAGGTCGGCGATTACAAGGACGAACTCGACGGCGACCACCTCTGGATCGTCTGCGGCGGCAACACGATCTCACGCGGACTGACCCTGACCGGTCTCACCGTGAGCTACTTCGACCGTGTGCGCAAGACCGTGGCCGTCGATACGCTGACGCAGATGGGCCGCTGGTTCGGCTACCGCGAGAACTACGAGCTTCTGCCGCGCCTTTGGATGACGGATGCGACGGTCGCGGAGCTGAAGAAAACAGCCATTGTCGAACGGCGCATGCACGAAAGCATGCAGGAGAACTTCGCCGCGGGATTCTCGCCGTGCGATCCGGCGCACTACCAGCAGATCTACTGCTGGGGTCGCAAGCTTTCGGGCCGCGCACGGGCGCAAAGCCTGATGAATTTGCCAAACGGCACGACTGCGACGACGGACGACATTTCGATCAGCCGCGAGCATATAGAGAACATCTATGCCTGCGCCAAGGGTTTCATCGCCTCTCTCGGAACACAGATGTTCCGTCCCGCCTCGGACTTCCGCATCTACAACACGTTCCCGCTCTGGTGCAAGGTGCCGAAGGAGACCGTGGCCGCATATCTTTCTTCACTTACCCCGGACTATCCCGAACGCTCGCAGCTCGTGCTGCGGTCGCTCTTGCGCGAAATCGAAAACGCGGAGGCGGACGATCCCGCTGATCTCATGTGGGATGTCGTGATCGGCGAACCGGCCTCTCACCGTGGCGCGTCCTATCTAATCGGCGCAGACCGCGAAATCGCGAGCGGCAACCCGGCGACGGTCGTCGTTCGCAACGGGGTCGCCCATTACACGTCTGTCCGATCCGATACGGCCTTCTACGCGATGATCCCGACGGATGAAATCAACCTGACGGACGAGGAGTTCGTCCGGGAGGCGATTGATGATGTCGTGGGTGTGATCGAACGCAAGACACTGGCGAACGGCGGCGCCTTGCCCACGCAGTTCGAGACGGCACTCGCGGCCTATTCGGGGGCAGACGTGAAGGGACGCGTCCTTGCGCTTCTCGATGCGGTCCATGCCGATCCGCGCATTGAGGTTCCGCCCTGTCTGCGCGATTGCCTCCCCGAGGGCTTTCGCAACCGCTCAGCCGGAAAGTACCGTGAGAACGTACACGAGAACGCCGTTCACAAGCGTCCGACTTTGCAGATCTACCTGCTGACGCCTCCGCAGGGTACGGAGGCAACTACAGCACCGCTTATCGCCCATGCGTTCTACTGGCCGCACCATCTGCCAGACGAGTTCCATGCCGTCGCCGCGGGGCTCCCGCCGTCTGGCCGACCGCCCAAGCCGCCGATCACCGATTTCGTCAAGGCGGTCGAGGACGTCCTTTTCGAGAACGGCTTTCCCCTGACGCCCGGTGGCGGTCTTCGCGAGCGTGTGATTGCGCGTCTTGCGAATTGCGATGCGGACTTCTTCAACCAGAACATCGCCCGCCCACCGAGCGGTTCGCAGTACGCGAAGATCCCCGGAAGCGACGCCTACTATCATCTTTCCTGGGCGACGGATCCCGTCGCGCGACTCGGCGAATTCGTGGTGGATCGCGCTGTTGAGATCCTCGGCGACCACAATCCGCACGAGGAGCGCGACCTCGCGACGCAGATCATGGCCGAGAACAGCAAGCTGGAGGGGGTGTTCCCGCTCGTCTATGTGCGCCGCGGCGGACATGCCCACGTCAGCGAAAAGTGGAGCGCGGCGTTCACACAGGCCGTGATCGCCGCGAAGGGGATTCAGGTCGTCAGCAAGAAACCCGTAACATACGTGATGCCGTGAAGGAGCGGATATGAACGGACAGACACAGACTCTTGAACAGATCAAGCAATCCATCGCCTACCGCGCTCTGCGCATCCAGTCGGGGGATGTGAGCGCGTTCGACGGATTCGACCTCTTCCGCAAGGGTAACTTCATCGGCGCGGCGATTCCGACGGGCGACACCTATGTGAACATCCACAACGTCCACCCGGGGCGGAGCTACCTTCTCGAAGGCGACAACGCCCTGCCGCGCAAGGCGGGGAACTTCCTCACGCTGACCGTGGATGTCGCAGAGACCGACCTTGCCGATCCGGTCAAGATGGAGTCCTTTGCAAATGCACTGATCGCCTTCACAAAGGACGAGAACGGTTCCCGCGCCGCGCTGGTCGCAGATCCTTGGGGCTGGGCGGAGCGCGTGATCGAGATGTCCGGTGACAAGGCCTCCGACCTGCGGCCCTATCCGTACATCGCCGAACTCTACCTCGTCAACAAGCTGCGGGCCGCAGGACTGATGGCGCACCCCGAGACGGAGTATCGCGGACCCGACGCCGGGACGCATGACTTCGAACTTGCCACGATGTCGCTCGAATGCAAGAGCCATCTTCACGGCGATACGGAAACGAAGAAGGGCGAACTTGTGATTTCAAGCGAACATCAGCTGAGTCCGACGGGGACGAAGCCGCTTTACGTCGTTTACTTCCCGATGGAGGATTCGGGCGACCTGACGCTTGAATCGTGCGTGAAGGACTTCGGCTCGCCGCGTCCGGTGATCATGGAGAAGCTCGCGAAGAGCCATTTCGTGGAGGGCGACTTCGCCTGGCAGAGACCGTACCACATCCTCGGCAATCCGCTTGTCTTCGAGATCGACGGCAACTTCCCGCGGATCACGCCGGAGCAGTTTCCGGGCGGACGCTTTCCCGGCGGCATTACGAAGCTCGTCTATCACGTGAGTCTTCAGAACCTGCCGTCCTGTCCGCTCGACGACTTCCTCGCCGCCATCGTCGCGGGTAAGCCACCCCGTTTCACCGTCTAATCCGTTTTCACCATGATCAAGGCACCAAAGAAACTCATCGAAGTCGCCCTGCCGCTGGACGACATCAACGCGGCTTGTGCCCGTGAGAAATCGATCCGTCACGGACACCCCTCGACGCTCCACCTTTGGTGGGCGCGTCGTCCGCTCGCCTCCGCCCGTGCCGTGATCTTCGCGCAGATGGTGAACGACCCAGGCGGCGAGCGCGGCTATCGCGCCGGACTCACCAAGGAACAGGCGCAGCAAAAGCGCGAAAAGCTCTTCGACATCATCCGCGATCTCGTCAAATGGGAGAACACGACGAACGAGGCGGTGCTGAATCGTGCGCGTGAGGCGATTTGGGACAGTTGGCGAGATACGTGCAAGATGAACGAGGGGGTGCCAGGTTTCAATCCGGAGGTCTTGCCGGGCTTCCACGATCCCTTCGCGGGCGGCGGGGCGCTGCCCTTGGAGGCACAGCGGCTTGGCCTTGAATCCTACGCGAGCGATCTCAACCCCGTTGCCGTCACGATCAACAAGGCGATGATCGAGATTCCGCCGAAGTTCGCCGGTCGTGCGCCCATCGGTCCGATTCCCGAGGGCGAACAGCCGCCACTCACGAATAAGGCGTGGCCGGGAGCAACAGGGCTTGCCGAGGATGTGCGCCGCTATGGACATTGGATGCGTGAGGAAGCGAAGAAGCGCATCGGGCACCTCTATCCCGAAGTGGAGATCACACCTGAAATGGCCGTTGACCGCCCTGACCTCAAGCCGTATGTGGGACAGAAGCTCACCGTCATCGCATGGCTTTGGGCGCGAACGGTAAAAAGTCCGAATCCGCAGTTCTCGCACGTAGATGT
>JAKSOY010000026.1 GCA_024405255.1 Kiritimatiellia bacterium | reverse complement strand
AGACAATGAGAGCGAAATCAAAATTGATGCCATTGCTTGTTGGCGTGTTGTTCAGCACGCTTGTTGCCGATGCTGCCGAATGGACAGGTGGCGGAGGCGACGCAAAGTGGTCGTCCGTGGGGAACTGGGATGTGGAGCCGCAGGTGGGAGGCGCGATCGCATTCAACACGGCGGCGGGTGGCCTGTCGGTTTTCGATCTTGCGGGTTTTGGCGTGTCGTCGCTTGCCTTTGGCGCTCAAGCGGGATCCTTTACGCTGGGGGGCGAAACACCGCTTGTAATTGCGCAATCGCTCGCCAACCATTCGTCCGTCGCACAGACGGTTTCCGTGCCTTTGCGGCTCGGTACGTTGGATGGTTCGTTTACGATCGATGCGGCAGGCCCTCTTGCGCTGACGTCGACCGACAGCTACTCGCCGCTCGCCTCGCTCGTCAAAACGGGGACGGGGGAAGTGACGCTCGCCGATCCACTCGTCGCCGCGCCTGCCAGTGTGGACGTACAGGCGGGTACGCTCAAGCTTGGTGCACGCAGCGAAACGACGCTCATCCGTTACAACCTTGAACAGGTGGATGTGACGGAAGTGCTTCTTTGGCGGAACGTCGATCTTGCGAATGTGTTCGGTGTGGATGCGGTGGCGACGAGTCCCAGCTGGAACGAGGCTACGGTGCCTATTTGTCCGTTTTTCTGGGTGAATAACGGCACGAACGCGACGGTGCAGATTCAGCAGTTTTCGTCCGACAAGTACAACAAGGCTTCCTGTCTTACACTCACGCAGCGCGGTGACGATGTCTATGCCGTCGCCGTGGGACGGCGTACGAACAAGGGAGAGAAGACGCGCTATCTCGGAACCGATGCCATATCGAAGTTCGCTTACACGGGTGGCTACTATGTGGGGCAACTTCGGCCGGTGTGTTATAACTCCGTTTTTCTCACGGGTGATTTCCAGCCCGTGTGGAAGGGCGTACGCCTCGCGGATGTGACCGGTTGCACGGGGCTTATGTCGGGAAAAGCGGTGACCGAAGGGATGCATCTGGCGAAAGGATACTTTTGGTCGTATGATGCCGTAAACGATACGGCGACGGTGCAGATCCAGTATCCCGATGGCGGTTATACGAAGGTGGTTCATGTTGAACTGCGCCAGGCGGGAGATGGGGTCGAAGCCCGTGCCATCGCCTCCGGCAATGTTGCCGGGGAGAATCTGCTGGGGACGGACCTCGCATCAAGGACGAATTTCACTGTCGCCAGCTCGCCGACTACAGATGGATATGGCGTGGGGAAGCTCATTCCTCTTCCCCAGGCCGACGCTGAGCGCGAGGCGACGCTGGGCGGGCTCAAGGTGGCCCCGGGTGCGCGGCTTGATGTGAACGTGGCGCATACGACGCCAAATGCCGTAGCGGAAACGGGCGCGACGTATCTGAAGACGATTTATGTGGAAGGAACGGGTCCGGATGGTACGGGCGCGCTCTATAATTCCGTGGCAGGAGATGGCGAGGGGTATTCGTTCCGGAACGTGACGCTCACGGGCGATACGATGGTCGGCGGCGGCTATCTCGGACTTGGGTCGCTCATTGCCAATACGCGCGCCCGCCTTGCGGGAACGGATGCCGTCTTCACCGTGGCCAACACGGTCTTCGCTTTGGCGGATGCCGATTTGGATGTCGCCCAGATCGTCGCCCGGAACGGAACGCTGCGCCTTGCGGGAAAGTTGGACGGCACGGTGCCGGGCGGCGTGCGGCTTGAGAACGGCGAACGCGCGGAACTCAAGGCGGTGACACTCGCACAGACGATTCCGTTGACGGTTGTGGAACAGGGAACGGCGGCCATTGATGTCACGGGGGGTGCGAGCACGCTCGTGGGCGATCTGACGATCGCGGCGGACGCGGAGGCGACGCTCGCCACGGAGGCGAGTCTGGCGGTGCGTGGAACGACGACGGTGAATGGCGCGCTTACCCAAAGTGGTGTGGGTGGACTTCTCCTTGAGGGTACGCTCGCGGGCTCGGGTACGCTGGCCGGTACGAACGTGCGTTTCACAGGTTCGTCCGCACGATGGGCGATGACGGCGGATGACCAGGGGTTTGTCGCGAAGGTCGATACGACGGGCGTGGCCGATGTTGCATTCCTCACGGCGCTCAAGGGGATTGACGTTGTGTTTACGGGAACGATGAAGCAACAGTTCGTCGTTTACCCCGCTTGTTCCCTCTCGCCAGTAGAGGTGGCGGCGATCGACCTCGTTGTGACGGATGCGAACGGCATGCCGGTGAAGGGATGCAGCCTTGCCCTTGACGGGGGGGCGCTCGTCTTGAAGATCTGTGACGACACGATTCCGCGCCATGCCTATTGGACAAACGCCGTGGGCGATGGCGACGTTTCCAATGTCGGCAACTGGGCCTGCACGAACGATTTCGGAACTGCCGCCGTGTCGTTGCCGACCCTCGATTCGACTGTCCATCTGCCGAACGACGTCGCCTTCAACTGCACGAACGGTGCTGCGATTCTGTACAAGGAAATTCGCTTCCCCTCGTCGCTCTGCGGCGATTCGGACTGGCAGGGACTCGGTACGGTGAACATCACGAACACCGTGCGCCTCAATGGCCACAAGCTCTATCTCTCGGGCATGTCCGGTTCGGGGGCGATTGTGGATGGTGCGAATGGTTATCAGGAACTCGAGTACATTGAATCGACTGGCAAAGAGTACATCGACACCAAGTGGAGCCCACTGGCGAATGATCGCGTGGAATGCTCGGTGAACGTGTCGCCCGATCAGGGAACGCGCCCCTGGCCCTATCTCTTTGGCAGCGGAGCGAACTTTGACCTCGTTTTGGGTTCACAGGCAAAACAGTTTGCGTTTGTCCACACGTCCAACAATTCGCTGTTGTATTTCCCGCAGATCGACCTGCAGGGTCGTCGTGTGGATTTCGCGTGTCAGGGTGCGACGGCGACGGCCACCGTTGACGGCGAAACGACGACTATTTCGTACGCCGGAAATGTTGCTCTGTCTGGCAATCAATCGTTGTCGTTCTACATCTTCCAGAAGAACACGCCAAACGCGGCGAATAGACTCCATGCCAACTGGTGGACGGCGATGAAACTCTATTCCTTCACCATCATTTCACAGGGGAACAAGGTACGGGAATTCGCCCCCGTGAAGCGGTTGTCGGACAATGCCATCGGTCTGTTGGATCGAGTCAACAATGTCTTCTATGGTAACGCGAGCGGCAAGGGCGGTTTCCTCGCGGGACCGATCAAGACGATTGAGAGCGGCGGTGAAGTGCACATCGTCGTGCCGCAGGGCGCACGCGTCACCAACAGTACGCTCGCGCTCTCCGGCACCGTGAAACTCGTCAAGGAGGGGGCGGGCACCTTTGTCGCGTCGAAGAAGAACCAGCAGTATTGCGGCGGTACGTTGATTGCGGAAGGCACCTTCGAAGCGCCCGACTGGGGTATCAACGGCATTTACGGTCCGGATGGCGTGACGGTGACGGTCCTTTCGAACGGTACCTTCTCCGCGACCGCAGTGGCGCACACGAAGCGGCGCTTCATCCTTGCGGGCGGCCGGATTCACAAAGCCGCAACGTCCGACACCTTGGGTTCCGAGTGGTTCGACGACGTCGAACTCACGGCCGACTCTACGATGTCCGGCGTGGGTTATGGCTTCATTGGTAGGAACTTCACGGAAGCCAAACTCAATCTGAACGGCCATACGCTCACGCTCGATATCGGGAATGGCAGCAACACGTCGAGTTTCGACCTCTGCAATCTGACGGTGACAGGTGGCGGGTGTATCCATGCCATCCATGGTGGCTATGTCCGTTTGGGGGGAAATGGCGGAAGCGGTGTCACGGCGCCGACGACCACGTTCTGGACGGATGCGCCTGTCATCGGCAAGAGCGCGAGTACGTTCCTCAACTACAAAGATTCGTCCACGTCGACATTGAATCAGGATTCGGCGCCCATCACCGTCCTCGGGCGTTTCACGCCCGATACGAACTGGCAGAGTACGATTCTCGCAGACGGGGCGACGCTCGATCTTTCCGCACTCGACCAGCCGATTGCGACTACATGTCCGTTCACGGGTCCGAGTGCCCACACGTGTTCGCTTGCCTTCGCGACGAATGCGGTGATCACGGTTGAACTCGGCGCGCGCACGGTTGCGGCACATACCCCGGTTGTGTCCTGGCCGCTTGAGACGCCGCCAGACAATCTCGGCACCCTGACGTTCCAGGCCCCGCGCGGGGCACGCTACACGGTTGTGAAGGGCGACGACGGCATCTATATTGAAACGGGCCTTTTCATTATCGTTCGTTGATAGTCAATTCCGTAAAAATCAAAAAGGATAGAAACAATGCAGAACAGACGTGAATTCCTGACGAATTCGTTGATGGCCGGCGCTGCGCTGGCCGCGGGTGGTTGTGCGAGCCTGAAAGCGACGACCCAAGGGGCGCCGATGATCGGGTTCCGGTGCAAGCCGCTTTCCACGGTGCGCGTGGGCGTGGTGGGCCTTGGTTCCCGCGGCGGCGGAATGATCAGCCGCGTGAGCCGCCTGCCCGGCGTGCGCGTGACGGCGATCTGCGACATCCAGCGCGCGAAAATCGATCTGATGCAGGCTCGGCTGCAGGCCCAGGGCCAGCCCCGCGCCAAGGTCTATGAAGGCCCCGAGGCCTACAAGGCGCTGTGCGATTCCAGCGATGTGGACGTCATCTACAACACCACCCCGTGGCAGATCCACGAGACGGTGTGCCTTGCCGCGCTTCGCGGCGGCAAGCACGTGATGAACGAAGTGACGTCCGTGATGGGCGTCGAGAAGGCCTGGGAGATCGTCGAGGCCGCCGAGAAGGCGCAGCGCCACTGCATGCAGCTTGAAAACTGCATCTACGGCGAAATCGAAATGCTCACGTTCAACCTCGTGCGCAAGGGGCTGCTCGGCGAGGTGATGTACGCGGAAGGCGCGTACGACCACGACGGCCGCCACATGATCAACGACCATTTCCCGGCCTACCAGTACTGGCGCTACGACTGGTACCGCGACCACGCCGGCAACCCGTATCCCACGCACGGCCTGGTGCCGCTCTGCCTGACGATGGACATCAACCGCGGCGACCGGTTCGACTACCTCGTTTCGCAGGATTCGAAGGAAGTGAGCTTCACCTACTTCAAGCAGCACGCGGTGGCGAAAACCAATCCGCGCCGGAACGAGAAGGTGAAGATGGGCGATATGAACAACTCGCTCATCCGTACGGTGAACGGCAAGTCCATCCTCGTGCAGCACACGGTTTCGGTGCCGCGGCCCTATTCGCGCATCCAGCTCGTGCAGGGTACGCGTGGCATCGTCGAGGACTATCCGTTCCGCATCGCGCTGGAGCAGAAGTGCGGCGACAACCGCGCGCACCACTGGATGAGCGAGGAGGACGCCGAGGCGATCCGCAAGGAGTACATGCACCCGCTGTGGAAGACGATCGGCGAACTCGCGAAGAAGGCCGGCGGACACGGCGGTATGGACTACATCCAGGACGCGCGCTGGAGCTACTGCCTGCGCCTGGGTCTTCCGCTCGACACGACGGTGTACGACATGGCGACGACGGGCTGCCTCTGCGAACTCACCGAGTACAGCGCCACCCATCGTTCGGCGACGGTCGACGTGCCCGACTTCACGCGCGGCGCCTGGCGCACGGCGAAGAAGATGGACCTGATCGACATTGACTTGAAGCATTTCCAGATCTGAAAAGGAGTATCGAATGAAAAAGGTAATTCTGTTGACGCTTGTGGGACTTTCCTTCGGGCTTTTGGCCGGAGTCGTCTCCATTGACCGTCCGGAGCTGGTGTTCAAGGGCGCTACCCTTGCACAGCTCGAGAAGGCCCAATTCACGGCCACACGCGTGGGGTCCTATTTCACGCCGGGCGAGCTGAAGAGCACGCGCGTGCGCAAGGTCAAGAGCATCTACGGCGGCGAGGCGCTGCATGTGGAAATGCAGTGTCTCGACGCGGGGGAAGTCAAGTGCCTGACGCTTGAATTGACCGACGGAAAAGACGGCGTGAACGCCTGGGTGATCTCGTCCACCTACCTCCACGCCGCGAATGGCTACGAGGTCGGGGCGCCCTTTGAGAATGATGACGGCACCTTTGCCGGCAGCGTGGTCAAAGCGGTCAAGTCCCCCAAGGACAGCGGTTACGGCCTTCGTGACTTGAAGATTGTGAAGTGATGAAGCGCATTCTTTCCGTGTTGTTCGTTCTTGCCGCCGCCTCTGCGACGGCAAGTTCGTTTGGACCCGTGCACAAGAAGTACATTGCGCACGGGTGGGATCTGCTTGGCATGTCGCCTCGCGAGGTGCTGGCCAATGCGGACGCCTGGGATCGGACCGGCGTGGACGGCGTGACATTGATGATCAACGAGAAGCTCGCCGGCGGACGTCAGATCTCCCACACGCGGATCATGAACGATCCGCCATGGCCGCGCGAGCAGCTGAAGGCGCAGATCGCGGTGTTCCGTGAAATCGTCAAGCATCCTTCGCTTCGGGAAAGCTTCATCAGTTCCTGGTGGGCGCCCCAGCGCCGCCTTCCGTGGAACGACGATGCGGCATGGGCGAATTTCGCGGCGAATATGGCGACGGTGGCCTGGCTGGCGCGCGAGGGCGGCTTGCGCGGCATTCTGGTCGACGCGGAGGACTACCCGCGTTCGGGCCAGTATACGCTCCAGACGGGCGACGCCCCGTACGATGAGACGGCCAAGCTCGCGCGTCGTCGCGGGGCCCAGGTCTTCAAGGCGATTTTCGATGAATATCCCGACGTCACCTTCCTTTCGTTTTGGCTGCTGTCGCTCAATTCCGTTCATTTCGCCTCGACGAGTCCGATCACCGCCGCGAAAAACCGGGGTGACCTGTGGCCGTGGTTCATCAATGGCATGCTCGACGTGATTCCGCCGACGGCCAAGTTTGTGGACGGCAACGAATGTGCCTACCATTACGAGGCGGAGAAGGGACACTTCTACCGTTCGGCGTGCCAGCAGCGTACGGGGGCGTTGGGTCTTGTCGCGCCCGAGAATCGGCAGAAGTACCTGGCGCAACTGCGTGCCGGTTTTGGCCTCTATCTCGACTCCTACATCAATCCCACCAATTCGCCGTGGTATTTCGGTCCCGTCGACGGTTCGCGCGTCAAGCACTTCGTCCGCAACCTCGCGCAGGCGACGGATGCCTGCGATGAATATCTGTGGGTTTACGGTGAAAAGAAGGCCTGGATTCCGTGGAAGGGCGTCAAGTTGAAGCACTATGAAACCTGCGGCACCTGGAATCAGGCGCTGCCGGGACTTGATGATGAAATGGCGCTGATGAAGGCGGCCGTTTCGGTGGACGTTCTCCATCGTCGCACGGAGCAGTTGCGCCGCGACGGAAAGTACACCAACCTCGTGGCGGGCGTGAAGCGTCCATGGCCCGCGTGGCAGGACGAACATAAACGTCAGGGACGGACGGGTCGCGAAGGCGAGTCGGTGTTCCTCCAGGGCGTGGAAAGCGGCTGCATTCTCGTCGGCGTACCTGCGAAAGCCGGGAGCTGCTATGGCGTCCGGCTGCGGATGAAGGGGAAGGGCGGTTCGGCGCCGATCTACTGGCAGCTCGACCACAAGTGGCAATGGCAGTTGCCGGGCGCGACGGTCCTCTTCGCTGAAGGCGATGAAAACGTCTGGCGCGAGGGCGAGGCGTTGGTGCGTGTTCCGGAAGGGGCGGACCGTCTGGTGCTTCAGCTGGGGGCCCATCAGTTGAATCCTGACGACAAGGTCTGGTTCGACCGCGTTGAAATCTGGCCGTTGAATTAAAATGGTTTCGTCTGGTTGACGAAGAAGGAGAATGAAGACGATGAAGAAATTGATTGTGCTGAGTTGTGCATTGGTGGGCGCGGTTGCCTTTGGCGGTGTGCGCTGGAGCGTTGAAAAGGCCCAGGCGTGGGGGGCGAAGACGCCGTGGCGTTGCGGTGTCAACTACATCCCGTCGAATGCGATCAACTACACGGAGATGTGGGATAAGACGAGTTTCTCGCCGGATCTCATTCGTCGCGAACTGGCCTTGATGAAGAAGATCGGTCTCAACACGGTACGTGTCTTTTTGCAGTACCTTGTCTATGAGGACGATCCCGCCTACTATGAGCGGACCTTCCGTACGTTCCTGGACATCTGCGAAGAGAACGGAATCAAGGTGATGCCCTGTTTCTTTGACGACTGTACGTTCTCGCCTCAGACCGAACCCCATCTGGGCAAGCAGGATGATCCGGTGATCGGCTGGTATTCGTGGGCGTGGACGCCGTCGCCCGGGCCGCGCCGTGTGAAGGACGTGCAGCAGCATGCGAAACTCGAGCGGTATGTGAAGGGGATGCTGACGGCGTTCAAGGATGATCCGCGCGTGCTGGCGTGGGACCTCTACAATGAACCGACGAATACGAAAGACGGACACTCGCCCTCGTTTGAGCTGCTGAAGAAGACTTTCGCCTGGGCGCGTTCGGTCGATCCTTCGCAACCGCTCACGACGGGCGTGTGGAACGGCAACAAGCCTTTGAACGAGTTTTTGCTGGCCGAGTCGGACATTGTCACCTTCCACTGCTATTCCGGTGTGCAGGGTACGCGTGCGCGGATTGAAGGATTGAAAAAGCAGGCGGCGGGGCGTCCGCTCATTTGCACGGAGTGGATGAATCGTCCGCTGGGGTCGACGGTGCGGTCGTGCCTGTCGCTCTATGCCGACGAGAATGTCGGGTGTGTGGCGTGGGGGCTCGTGAATGGCAAAACGCAGACGCATCTGCGCTGGGGGTACCGTCCGGAGAAACTGCCCTACACGGGACCCTGGCAGCATGACTTCTTCCACAACGACTTCACGCCGTATGATTCCGGCGAATTGGAGATTCTGAAAACGACCCTGATGCTCAAGACGAAGGCGATGAAGAACGTGACGCTTTGTCCTGTGCTTGACCCGTGTGCGAAGGCCTGGGCCTGGACCGTAACCGCGCCGTCGGGCGACTGGACGGCTTCGACGTTCGACGATGCGGGGTGGGCCCGTTCAGCCGGCGGGTTCGGCAATGCGGCGATCGTGCGCGATGTCAAGGGGACGAAGGTCGCGACATCGTGGACGACGTCCAATCTGTGGTTGCGCCGTCATTTCAATTACGCCGAGGGGACGAATGTGCGGGCGGTGTTTTTGGACATCCATTACGACGAGAGTCCGGAAATCTGGCTTAATGGAAAGAAGATTTTTGCGGCGAAAGGGTTCAGTGCCGGCTACATCCGCCAGTTCCTGCCGCTCGCAGATTTTCTTTCAGCCGTGAAGCCGGGAGACAACGTGCTCGCCGTCAAGATGACGCAAACGGCCGGAGGCCAGTACTTCGATCTCGGCCTTTCGTTCGTGACGGACAAGTAAACGGGACCTCCTCTGCGGGTGGTATGAGAATTGAAATGTTTGACTCGTACACGCAAATTATGGTAGAATGGCTACATCATTGGTACAGAAACTGATTGACGAGATAAACTGATTAACAACGGAGGTGTTGGCATGAGAAAAATAGTCTGGGCGGTGTTAACTGCTCTTATGGGCGTTCTCTCGACTGCATGGGCGCGCACGGTGGATGTCGTGTCGCAGGATGCGACGTCGGTGACGCTGAAGTTCAGCGTGGGCGACGGAAGATCCTGCCGGTTGTTCCTGGCATCCGGCGCGACGGATGCGGGCGACGACAAGCACGCCTGGGAGGGGTTCCTTGAACTCGGACAGGTGGAGGCCTCGGAAACGACGCGCGTCGTCGAAGTCCCCGCGCCGCTGCGTGACGGGCGTTTCCTGCGCTTCTATCTCCTGCAGACGCAGGACATCGCGATGGCGAAGGAACTCAAGGGCGTCTACTCGACGGGGCAGCAGTGGGTCGATACCGGCCTCATCCCCACGGCACGCTGGGTCGTCGACTTCCGCTTCGGCGAGGACACTTATGTGCATGCGACCGCTTTCTTTGGCCAGAACTGGACGAGCAATCGCTACTTGTTCAACCAGCAGTCGAATACCTTCTATTTTCATGCGAACAACAACCTGAATACGCAGCCGATGTCTGGTACAGACTATCGGTTCGTCATGGACGACGACAACCGCGGTTATTTGACGTTCAACGGGCAGACGAAGATGTTTTCGTTAGGGCGTTCGGTCGATTCTAGTGGGCACTTCGGGATCTTTGCCAGCAATGACGCCAGTAATGAAGCCAACAAAGATAAACACTGCGCCACCTTCCGTTTCGACCGAATGAAGATCGCGGACCGCAACCTTCTTCTGCGCGACTACATTCCGGCGATGAACGCGGCGGGTGAAGCCGGCATCTATGACCAGCGGCACGACAGGTTCTACGCGAGCAACACGGCGACGCCGCTTGTCGCAGGCGAGGAGTGGACCGACGGCCGTTCGGGCCGTGTGCTGGACGAGACGGTGAGCTTCCGGTTCCGCCGCGCCGTCACGATCACCGAGCAGACGCGGGACCAGGTTACCTTCCGGTTCGACAACCCCGATCGTTCGGCCTGCACGCTCCATGTGGCGTACGGCAAGACGGACTGCGGCGAGAAGAAGCTGGCGTGGACGAGCTTCGACACGATCACCACGGTTGATCCGAACATGACCTCCTACGTGTATACGGTGCCGGACGCGCTCAAGGCCGACGGCATGTTCTACCGCTTCTTCCTTGTGCGGACCTCGGGTCTTCCCTATTCGACGGAAGTCGCGTCGCTCACTTCGACCGGCGACCAGGTGGTGCGTACGGGCTTCTGCCCGACCCTCGATACGACGGTCGACTTCGATTTCGGCAACGTGACATACGTTTCCGGCACGGCGCTGCTTGGCCAGGCCTGGACGGGGTACGCCTACTTGCTCAACATGCAGGGCAGCACGCAGTTCTACTTCCACGGGCAGGACGGCAAGATCATCACCGGGGTCGAGGCCGGGAAGAACTACAACTTCCGCACGACGGAGATGGGCCAGGCCATCATCAGCGACGGGACGAAGTCCACCGGCGTCACAGAACTTCATTTCAGCAACCCGTTGAGCGAGCTGACCGTATTCGGCTGCTATTCGGTGACGAAGGGAAGTAAGTTCCGCTTCGACGGGCTGCGCATCGATGAGGCGGGCTTCCGCGTGCGCGACTTCGTGCCGGTCGTTGTTGCCGGCGGAAAGGGCGCGCTCTTCGACCGCATCACCGGCGTCGTCTATCCGACGCAGTACGGCAGCAATGTCGAGTTCGGCCACGGCAAGAACGTGGACCGTCCCGGCTGGGTGCTTAACACGACCTACACCTCCACGGCGGCGGGCGTGCCGGTCGATCTGGTCAACAACCGCCTCGTGCTGCAGAAAGACACCGACGCCCAGGATTTCCTCGCGAAGCTCGAGGCCGGCACGGAAGTCGATCTCAACGGCCACACGCTGTTCTTCACGGCGGGATCCGCCACCAAGAGCGCGCCGTTCACGATCCTCGGCGATTCGGGTACGGTCGAGCTGACGGTGCCGGAAGGCGAGACCTACACCGCCGCGTTCGCGATCGGCGGCGGCGTCAAGCTCGTCAAGAAGGGCGCGGGCACGTATGTCGTCGGGACGATGCACCAGGGTGTGCGGTCCTTCCTCATCGAGGCCGGTCTCGTCGAGATGGGCAATGCGGCGGCGTTCGGTAACAAGATGCCCGTCACCGTGAAGAACGGCGCGGCATTCGATACGAAGGGGTGGAGCGACAACTGCATCGACATCACGATCGAAGGTACGGGTCCGGACGGACTCGGCGCGCTCCGCAACACGGGCGCTGCGCTCGGTACCGGCGTGTCTCAGCTCGCGGGGCTGCGCCTCTCGGGCGATGCGCTCATCTACGCGACGGGACATTTCGGCCTCATCAACCTCAACTACGCGCCGACGGTGCTGGAGCTGAACGGCCACACGCTGACGATGGACTACAGCAAGGGTCAGGGTTTCTGGATGTCCAATACGAGCGGTTCCTCGGCGGGTACGTTCATCGTGAAGCAGGGCATTCCCTACACCTACAACAAGAGCTATGTGGTGAACATCCCGAATGTCGATTTCATCATCGACGGCGCGGATTCATTGTTCCGCATTCCGACGGCCGACTATGCGTCGAAGACCACCGTCGGCAGCATCACCCTGTTGAACGGGGGCAAGTACGAAGAAGGCAACAACAACGGCTACATGAAGAACTTCAGCGTGCTGGGCAGTGGTGAAATCGGCGCCTCGAACCACATCAAGTGGATTTACCTCGCCGACACGCTGCTCGTGTCCAACGAGACGGCGACGGTCGACATCTATCCGCCGTTCACCGCGAACAGCACCTACCCGCGGATCGTCAAGAAGGGCGCAGGTACGCTGAACATCCTGAACAACCACACCGACCAGCGTTTCGACCGCGGCCTCGACCTGCAGGGCGGCACGGTTGTGATGGATTCGACGGCCGGCACGAAGAACTACCACGTGGCCATTTCGTCCCAGCCCGTGCCGGTGACGATCCATGCGGGCGCGACGCTCGACATGACGAAGTGCACGCAGCCGTTCAAGCTCACCTCCCTTGTGATCGAAGAAGGCGGTACGCTCAGGCACACGGTGAACAATGTCATTGCCTTCCCGAATGAGACGACGTTCGTCGGCTGCCAGCCGTTCAACTTCTCGGGCACGGTGCAGCTCAACGGGGACATCACCTTCAGCATCGGCGAGCTTTTCCAAAAGGCGGACGCGCCGCAGCCGGGCGATTCGATCTCCCTCCTGAAGGCGGGTACGATCACGGGTACGGGACAGATCCTCGTGAAGGGATGCCCGTATGACGGCGTGGTCGAGTTCAAGGACGACGAGGTGCTCTACCGTCTGCGGACGCCGGAGGAGAGCGGTACGCAGCCGATCAAGATCTTCACCCTCGGCGGATCGTATGTGATCGGCCTGGCGACGAGCGACGGCATGAAGGCGCAGACATCCTTCCGCGTCGAACTCGCGTCGCGTCTGACGCGCGACAACGGCTGGAACGTCGAAATGACGGGCTGGCGGCACGACTTCAACAGCGTGCCCAGCGGCCTCCGCCAAAACTTCCCGGCGTGGAACGGCCACAGCGGTGTCTTGGACCTCGCGCTGAAGACGTCCGCGACGCGCGCGGGCGTGCTTGAAGGCCTCGAGACCTACTGCATGACCGCGAAGGAGCCGGACTTCACGATCTTCTTCTGCGGCGAGGCCGATGTGGCGGACGGTGTGCCCGAAGACACGATCTTCGCCAACTGGACGGCGGCAGTCCGTCGCATTCGTGCGGCGCTGCCGATGACGACGGTCATCGGTTCCACGCTGCCGATGGCGTCCAACACCCTTAACCAGCGTCTGAAAGACTGGTGCGAACAGGAACCGGAAGTCGAGTGCGTGGATCTGGCCGCGTACTACGAGTCGGGTGTCTCCTGCTACACCTACAACAAGACCGCCGAGCTCCTGCAGGAGAAGCTGCTCACGCTCGCCACGAAGGACGGCAAGAAGACGCCGACCGCGTGGACGCGTCCGACCGTGACGCTGGGCGCCGAGAACAACGTGCCGCCGGAATATCTCGCCGGCTTCACGCGCGTGCGGACGATGGACATCCCGGCGGCGACGCATTACGGGCAGTACATGGACGCGGTGCCCTACATCTACGCGCCGGCGTTCCGCCAGACGGACATCGCGAAGGTCGGCTACTATGTCGAACTCGTCAACAAGGACTCCGGCGCGCTCTATGCGCTGTGGGTGGATATGGACGCGCCGGGTCCGAATTGGGCCGACGTCTCGTTCCCGGTCACGCTCGCCCAGCAGAAGCAGCAGGCGGTGACGTCGCTCCACGTGTGGAGCAACTTCGGCGCCGTCTCGCCGGTTGCGGCGTCGGACAACTCCGTGACGGGCTACATCGAATTCAACTGCATCAACTACGGCGGCGGCGACATTTCGAAGCCGAATGGTATCCCCGAACTGTGGGCTGGGCAATACGGTTTCACCGACACGTTCAATGCGTCGGGTACGAGCGGACACGGTTGTTTCCAGATCATGCGGAAGTTCTCCGACACCGCCGTGCCGGCGGGCGAGGTCCTGTTCGCGCTGAACCGCTTCGGTGCTACGAGCGACCAGCCGGTGGGTATCGGCATCGGTACGCTCGCGAACTACGGCAAGCACCCCTGGACGACGAGCAAGGAACTCGACCGTACGTTCTGCTATGGTGTAGAGGGGACGGACTCTGGCTACATCTCGTCCTACGCCTATTCACTGCGCCGCCTCTCGTTCTACCTCAAGTACACGAACGACGAGCCGGTTGACCGCGTGTCGATGGCACGTGCGTCCTGGACGGGTGCGACGAACACGGAAATCTGGAATCTTGCGAACTGGGAAACCACCGCCGGGGCGGCGCCGACCTCCTTCGACTACACGACGTGGCGCATCCCCGAAGGAACGACCGTGTCGTTCACGTATCCGATCGCGGACAGCGTGACGCACTGGGCGACGACGTTCCTCATCGACGGCAACGTGACGTATCCGACGACCGGCGGCTTCTACAACGACACGCTGGACATCGGTCCGAACGGAAGCATCTGCTTCGATCCGACGATGTTCTCGTATCGTCTGCGTACGATGCCGACGTTCCAGAACGGCGGTAAGTTCCGTCTGCCGGCGAAGTACCAGAACTTCACGAAGGGCCGCTTCCTCCTCTTCACGATCGACATGGCGGGCGACACGACGGACGCCGCCTACGCGAACGCGTTCGACACGACGACCGCGCGCGGCACGAACCCGAAGATCACGATCGAGCGGCGTGCGAATGGCGGGGCCTACATCTGGCTCGACCTTGCCGACGGCACGGTCTATCCGAAGATGAACATCCTCTGCATGGGCGATTCGATCACGCAGGGCAGCAACAGCAGCTACGGCAACTGGCGTACGCCGCTCATGAAGAAGCTGGCGGCCGCAGGCTACACACCGTGGACGAAGGGCTTCTGGACGATCGAGTCGAACGACATCAACAACCAGCCCCTGCCGGTCGAGTGGACGTACCACGCCGGTATCAGCGGCCAGCATATTGAAACGCTGGCCGGTGGCGCGGGCACCTTGGACGCAGTCGAAGTGACGCTGGACCAGGCCGGCGACGTCGACTTCGTGTTGCTGATGCTCGGCACGAACGACATCAACGGCTACGGCACCACGGGCGAGACGCTCTATCCGAAGTGGGTGGAACTTGTCAAGAAGATCCTCCAGCAGAAGCCGCATGCGAAGGTGCTCGCGGGCGCGGTCGTCGATATGGCGAACAACGCAGCGAAGGACGCGGAAGTGGTGGCGTTCAATAGCAAGATGCGCGCGGCGATCGAAGGTGGCGTGTTCCCGGCGGGACGCGTCTTCTACACCGATCTCTACACGCCGTGCTACCGCTACGATGCGTCGGGTACCTACATCGCCGGTAGCTTCGCGAGCGCGACGGACCTCCATCCGGACTGGCCGGGTGAGGACAAGATGGCCGAGGCGTATCTCGCGACGATCCAGAGTGCACTTGCAACGGCGGAAGACGGCTGGACGCTCGACGCCGCCGAGACGGTGACGGAGACGACCTCGGGCATCGCGAACAACGTGCCGGCTGCCGAACGCGCCGGCTTCCAGCTCGCGCGCGTCCTCGACGTGACAAAGGAAGCGACGACGCTCTTCACCGATCTCGGCTACGTGCCGTACGAGAACGAGGGCGATCCGACTGCGGCGACGGCGGACATCGGCCGCGTGGGCTACTATATCGAGCTCAAGCGCAAGAACAAGGAGGGGTGCGACTACCACGGGTTGACCCGCTGGATGTGGGTGACGATGGATGCCTTCGGCGATCGCTCGATCGAGACGGTGGGCGTGCCGCTGAAGACCATCTTCCAGGGCCGCGTGAAGCGGCTGCGCGTGAAGACCAACATGCCGGGTATCGAATCGACGCCCGCCGGTCAAAACGCGGAAGGGTGGGTCGAGTTCTGGCCGAGTTCCTATACGAACGGGCGCCCGGGCTTGCTCGACGAACTCGGCAACACCTGGGGCTATGACTGGTGCGATACGCGCAGCGACAATATGTCCGGCTTCGGTACGATGCAGGTGCATCTCGCGACGACAGGCCTGCACAACAACGGCCAGGTGCTCTTCGCGTTCAACCGCTGGACGGTGTCTGGCACACACGAAATCGGCCTTGGCAATTTTGCCAACCAGGTTCTGGGGTCCATCGACTATACCTTTGCGGGCGACAGTGGCAAGGGCGTGGTCGAGACGATGAGCGCGGCGGCCTATGAGGTGGCGCGCATCGAAATCTGGACGACGCCGTTGGCGACCGACCCCGAGGCGGGCGCTGTGGTCGATGTCACCGCGGTGATGACGGAAGACGGCACGACGACGGTGGTCGGCAACCTGGCGGATGTCGGTCTCACGGCGACGCAGGCGACGGTGACGCTCGAATGGTCCTCGAGCCCGGACTTCGCCGCCGGCACGGTGCAGACGCAGGCGCTCGGCACCTTCACGCAGGCGGGTCCGCTCAACGCGACGGTGACGGGACTTTCCCCGAACACGACGTGGTACTTCCGCTTCCGTGCGGAAAACGACAACGGGAAGTCCGTGACGACGAAGACCGAGGCGTACGAGCTGAAAACGGCGGTGTGGCGTCCGACGGACGGCACGGCGACATGGGGCTCGCTCACGTGGTTGTTGAACGGCACGGGTTCGCCGGTGGCGTTCGAAGACGGTTGGTCGGCGCTGTTCGACGGACAGGAGACGGCCTCGCCCACCTCTGTCAAGGTGGAGGGCCCGGTCAAGGCGTCCATCGTCACGGTCAATGCGACGCGCGACTACTTGTTCGACGGGGATGGTTCGCTCTCGGCGGCGAAGCTGGTGAAGAAGGGCACGGGCACGCTCACGCTTGAAAGTAGCGTGTTGGGTGCGACGCGCGATATCGAGATCCAGCAGGGCCGGATCAAGGTCGGCGATCACGCGAAGCGCGGTGCGCTCGGCGCGGACGGCGGCACGGTGACGATCAAGCCCGGTGCGTCGCTCGACGTCAACTACATCGATACGGCCTCGGGTGCGATGCGCGACCGTGCCTATATCTCCAACGGCAAGAAATTCGTGATCGAAGGCAGCGGTGTGAACGGCGAAGGCGCGCTGACGATTTCGAACGGCAACACCTATTGGGGATCGGCCTACAATGAAATCGTGCTCGCGGGTGATGCGACGATTGGCGGCAACGGCCGCATGGATGTGCGCAACGGCACCAAGAACTCGATCACGGGCGGCGAAGATATGACGCTCACGGTCGCCAATACGTCCATCAACGGGACGTTGGGTCTGAATGTGCACGGGCCGATTACGGTCGGTACGCTCGCTATCACTCCGGGTGCGGCGTTGACGCTGGAAGGCAACAATGGTCCGCTCACGATTCCGCACGGCATCGAACTGGGCGGCTATCTGCAGGTGTACGCGGCCAATCCTGAATGGAACGTGAGCGGTATCACCGTCACGGGCACGGCAGCGGCGTTCGGCAACGACAGCGGCACGGGCTACATCAAGGCGCCGCTTATGGTGCCGGGTGGAACGCAGGTGACGCTGAAGGGCAGCCAGACGACGCGCTATCCGTGTGCGGTGACGAACGCGGGTACGATTGCGGTGTCGTCCGGTACGCACGTGTTCGAAAATTCCAGCCTCACGACGGTGCCGGGTTCGAACTTCAACATCACGGGCGGCAACCTCGAGTTTTCGTCGACGGAAGATCTCTCGCAGGCCGATCTCAAGGTGACGGCCACGGGCGGTATGCTCTGGTGGGGCATTTACGACACGGGCCTCTATCCGCAGGCGAAGTCGATCGACGTGAGTGGGGTCACGGGTGGTACGTTTGTCTTCACGGCGGATGGCGATGAGACGATTCCTCTTGCATTCGCGCCGGCGCGTCCGACGCGCGTCTACGTGCTCAACTCGACGCTCGACCAGACGACGACGATGGAGCCGGGCGATTACGTGATCAACGGACGGTTGACGCTCGCGAATTCCGTCAAGCCGGGTGCGCTCAAGGTGGGCGCGGGAACGACGGTGACCGTTCAGAATCTCTATCTCGGCGACGATGCGACCAATGCGCGGCGCGGCTATCTTGAAGTCGGCGAAGGGGCGACCTTCAATGTGACCGGTACGACGTGGATCGGACACTATCCCTGCGTGAAGGAAGGTTCGCGCATCGTGGTGAACGGCGGTACGTTCAACCACACGGGCACCTCTGAAGGTGTGCGCGTGGGCGTGGACGCCTACCAGGCGTACTTCGACCTTCTGAGCGGTACGGCCAATGTCAGCGGTCTCTTCTGCCGCCGCGAGTACGAGGTGCCGACGGACCGTTGGGAACTCTTCTCGCAGAACGGCGGTACGCTTAACATCGGTTCGCTCGGCCTCAACGGCTTTACGCGGTTCCGTCCGTTCGTCGAACTCAACAACGGTACGGTCAATGCAGCGGCGAACTTCGACGTGGCGCCGCTCAGGAGCGTGAGCTTCGGCGACACGGAGGGCGGTACGGTCGACTTCAACATCGGGGAGAAGACGGTCAACTGGCAGACGGGTCTGCGCGGCAAGGCCGACGTCAACCTGAAGGGCCACGGCACCTTCACCAGCGGCGTTGCCAAGAGCTGCAACAAGCTGCGTTTCCAGGGCGTGCCGACGGGCCACTGGACGATCTCCAACATGGGCGTCAACAACCTCTATGGCGCGGCCGGCTTCGCGGGCGGCCTCAAGCTGGAGGAGGACGTGACGGCGAATGTGAAGATCGCGGGCGAGAGCCTCGTCGAATGCGCGTTCGTGCCGGGGGCGGCGTTGGACGACATGAAGACGCCGACGGCGTGTCCGTTTGTGGCGAACGACATGGGCACGATGCATATCAACGGTACGGCCGAAGAGATGTCGCAGGCCTCGTTCGTGTGGCAGGGCCAGTTCTACTGCGATACGGCCGATACATGGACCTTCGCGGGCGGGTATGACGACAACCTCTACCTGGCGATCGACGGCAAGGAGGTCATCAACAACACGACGTGGAATTCGATCGCGCAGGGCCAGATCGCGTTGACGGTCGGCTGGCACGACTTCCGCCTCGTCGAACGTCAGGAAGGCGGCGGCTGGGGTTCGGTCGGCAGCGGCTGGGCGGGGGTGATGAACCTTGGCTTCGCGAAGTCCGCAGTCAGCGGCACGGCGGCGGCGAGCTTCACGAAGTTCGACAGCGAACATCTGCCGATGCGTCCCACGAAGGGCTCGCAGGGCGCGGACGGTCTTGTGAACTGGTCGAGCGTCGCGAACTTCAACGACGGCACGTGGAACACGCGTACGGATCTCGCGTCGAACGGCAAGTTCCAGCTGAGTCGTCTGCACGAGTACAACCTCGCGCTGACGCCGAAGATCGGCGCGTCCACGCACCAGTTCGACGGCTACGTCTATGTGAACGCCGCGCAGGCGGGTCTGTGGACCGTGTCGCTTTCGTACGACGACCGCATTTCGCTGACGATCGACGGTGTGGATTCGGGTTGTACGCCGTCGACAACCTCGACGTCGAGCAGCATGGGCTATGTCGGTGAGGGCTGGCATCGGTTCGTGCTGCGCGTGGCGGACAACACGGGCAATTGGGGTCCGTGGAGCAATCTCGGCTACTATGCGCGCATTGCCGTGAACGGGCATCCGTACTACTTCGACGAAACCTGCTTCGAGTTCTCGTCGGTGCTGCCGCTCCTCGAGGGCGTGTCGCGCGCGGGTCTTGATGGCGAGGTCGAGTTGGCGAAGGGGTCCCAGCTGACGAACGATGCGGCGGGGTCGTGCCCGATCTGGGGTACGTTGAAGGGCTCGGGTACGCTGGCGGGCGCGTTCGCGTTCGCGGGCGATGCGAACTGCTACGAGGTGAGCGGTACGGCGCGTCGCCGTATGGTCGAGAACAGCATTAAGTTCGACGTGACGAACGACGATGCGCTGGCGGGCCTCTGCAAGGTGCGGGCGATCTTCGATCAGAAACCGGGTTGTCCGTTCTACGACGTGGGCGCCGCCGGTGGCGTGAATGTCGAGACGCTGCGCGTCGAAGTCCGTGATACGGCGGGCAACGACTATTCGGACGGTTTCTCGGCTGTCGTGCAGAATGGACGCCTCCTCTTGAAGAACGCCCATCCGAACGGCTGCGTGCTGTTGTTCCGTTAAGGGTGTAAATCTCGCAAATAGAGTCTAAGATGAAGAAAAATCTGTTGTCGGTTTTGGGGTCTCTCGTTCTTGCGGGCGGGGCGTTCGGCGCGGTCAAGCCGGACGCCACCGCGAAGGACGCGATGAACTATCGTTTCACTGTCTGCGGTACGCCGATCGTGTTTGCCGATCATAAGATCGACTGGAACGCGAACCCCACCTACAACAACTATTGCGAGTGGCCTTGGCAGTTCGCCCGCCACTGGTTCCTGCGCAATCTGGCCGATTACTATGTGGCGAGCGGCGACGAACGTGCGGCCCAGACGTGGGTGGATATCGTCACGAGCTTCATCGACAACGCGCCGCCGCCACCGCCGGGAACCCGGTATGGTGCGACCAAGTCGTGGCGTACGCTTGACACGGGTTTGCGTGCCAGCGTGTGGGCGTTGTCCTTCCCGAAGATCGAAAAGTCGCCTGCGGTGACGCCGGCGTTCCGCGCGAAGTTTTTCGCGTCGATCGGCGATCACGTCAAGCGTCTGCGTCCGCCGCGTGTGAGCAACAACTGGCGGTTGATGGAGCTTCACGGTCTGTTGGATCTTGCGCTCACGTTCTCCCATCTGCCCGAAGCCGACGCTTGGCGCGAGCAGGCCGAGCGGGAATTGACGGTGGAGCTGGCGCGCCAGGTGTACCCCGACGGGTTCCACTTTGAACTCACCTCGGGCTATCACGGGATTGTCCATGAAACCTACTATCCGCTCT
This sequence comes from Kiritimatiellia bacterium, assembly GCA_024405255.1. Next base: position 8,333 of record JAKSOY010000026.1, on the reverse strand, counting down.
GCAAGCGCTATCGCGAGCTGGGACTTCCCGTGCCGGTGGGATTCACGAACAACCTGGCCAATGCATACGGGCTCTACTTGAAGCTGGCGCGTCCGGACGGACGTCTCCCTGCGATCAACGACGGTGGCTACACGGGAATCAAGGGGTACCTCAAATGTGCACATGAATTCTTCCCGAACCGTGACGACTTCCTCTGGGGGGCGACGTTGGGGAAGGAGGGGAAGGAACCGGACTTCCTGTCGCTCGCGCTGCCCTATTCCGGTGCGGTCGTCTTCCGTACCTCATGGCGGCCGGATGCCGTGTGGGGGTATGTGGACATGTCGCCCTGGGGGTATGGACATCAGCACGAGGACAAGCTCAACTTCGTTCTCTTCGCCTATGGAAAGAGCCTTCTGGCGGAAGGCGGCACGTTCCACTACGATTCGTCGCCGATGCGCCACTATGTGCTCTCCACGCGGTCGCACAACACAATCCGTATCGACGGGATGGACCAGTGTGCGCGGGCGAGCTGGAAGTGGCGTGAGGACATGCTGTACAAAAAGGCACCGCTCTCGTTCTCGACGACGGCGGCGCGCGATGTCGCGAAAGCCACGTTCGATCTCGGCTATGGGTCGGTGAGAAAACTGGATCGCTCGGTGAAGCATACGCGGACGGTCGAATTCATCAAGGATGCGCCGGAGGGGCCTTATTTCCGCATCACGGATGAACTTGTGTCGTCCGATGCGCGCGAGCACGCCTATGAACAGCTCTGGCATCTCGAGGATTGCTCCTTCACGATGGAGAAACGCGCCTTTACCGGCGATTTCGGCGGGGTGAGGCTCAAGGCGGCCTTCGCATGCGAAGGAACGGATGGCAAGCTGATCGACCAGATCGGCCAGGAAAAGCCGTATCAGGGTTGGTTGCCGAAAGGCTCGCAGGCGACGCGCGTCCATCGCGCGGTCCATACGCCGACGCTTGTCGGCACGTTCAAGGGGCGCGCAAAACTCGTGGCGGAGTTCCGTCCGAGCAGATCGGATAAGGAATGATTTTAGCTTTTCTCGCCGCGGCATTGGCACCATACCACTTTACTGCATCCACAGAAACACGAACTGCGTACCTGTCGCGGTCGCGGATTTCGGAAGACCGTCCTGTCCAAGTTTGCGAGGCGTCCTTCTCGCGCGACGTGGGGCCCTTGGGGGCGTTCGGGATTGCGCATTGGTGTCTCACGTCGATCACGCCTCGGCTCCAGCATGAGCGTCGGCGGCTCTTCAGCGAAAACGACTTGGGCACGTTCTGGGACTTTTCGCACGAAGTGGCCGAAGGGTGGACGCTGAAGAACCAGGCGACGCTCTGGTGGCTGCTCTTCGGCGGCTACCGCGATCCCGAGGACGGCGGCACGCAATATGAAGTGTGGGATGAAGCGAGCCTCAAGAACGACTATCTTGTGCCGTCAGTGTTCGTGCGGCGCGGATGGCATTCGTCCGATTGGGTCTATGTGCGGACGGGACTCGCGAAGCCGTTCGACCTCAAGCCGACGCTTGGTGTGCCGATCAGCATCACGCCTGGGGTGTTCGCCGAGACGGGCAATCAGGCCTTCTACGAGCTTCGGTATGGCGAGTTGCCGCGTTCGCGTGCCTATCATACGGCATTCCTGGCGGTTCTCGGGCAGATTTCGGTCGACTATGTGGTTTCGGACAACTGGAAGTTTTACGCGAAACTCCAGCAGTTCGGCCTTGTCGATTCCGACGCACGCGACCAGGCGCACGGCATTCACCGTCGCGACCTTACGATCTTCACACTCGGCGTCCAGGCCAGTTTCTGATTTCGTGCTATTGGAATTACTGTCTAGGATTGACGGATGATTGTGTTTGGATGGTCCGTGTGGTATAATCATCCAGGTTTTGCGGATGGGCTTGAATAATGAATCGGATCTTGTGAAGGAGCAGTGAGGATGAATGAAGTCGGAAAAAAGAAAGAACAGTTTCTCGTCACGATGCGGCGTGCGTTCAGGCGTCCTCTGGTGGAGTTGTTCATTCTTAGCGTTTTCATCGGCGGATTTGTGCGCTATGGTGCGACGAAAAGTACGAACGGTTTGGGCGGCAGGATGGCGCTTCCGCCCCCGGCTGCGGCGCTGTCGCCGTCGGAGACGGATGTGCCGGGAACCTCTCTGCCGGAGAATTTCCCGGCGGTGACGAATCTCTGCTTTTGGGAAATCACGCCGGGGGCCGTTTCGGTGACGCTTGGTCTCGCCTGGCCTGAGAACCAGACCATCTACGGCCGCCGGATCGACATCTTCGGCAGCTGGGACCTGAAGTCGCACGACTGGCGAAGGATATGCGAAGTGGACGTGTCGGGGGCCTCGTCCAACGCCGTGGTGGAAGTCGCCCGCGCCGATTTCCCCAACAACGCGATGGAGACGATCGCGTTCTTCCGCGCCGCGTCAAAGGAGGATTCCGACGGCGACGGACTGACGGACGCCGAAGAGCGGATGGTGACCCACACCAGTCCTTCCGCCGGCGACACCGACCATGACGGCGACGACGACGCCTGGGAGGTGGTGCACGGCTTCGACCCTTGCAGTGAAGATGTCGGCATCAGGCCCTACGGCGGCGGTTCGCCTTCCGGAGGCGGCGCGTCCGGCGATGGCACGCCAGGCGGCGTGCAGGGCACGGCCACGAATCCGGTTCGGTACGGCTTCTTCGGGTTCGAGACGACGTTCGGCGGCCCCGAGGCGGGATACATGGGCGTCGACTGGCCGCCTGCCGTTTCCGCCGACGGACTTCCCGGGCTTCCGCCCGACGGAACACATCCCAATGCGACTTTCCTGGTTTCACTATCTTCGCGCGGCTGGTTCCGTCCGTCCGTCACGAGCAATTATGTCTTTTCGGTTGCGGCGGACGACAATGCGTCGTTTTCCGTGGGCGGAGGGGGCGCGTCCGTCACATGGGACGAAGACAGGGGCGCCGCGCGGGAGTTCTCCGTCGATCTCGTCGGAGGCGTATGCTATCCGGTAGCCGTCGAATGGAACACGATCGGCGGTCCCTACTTCCTGTCGCTAGGCGGCGGGGCGGGGACGCCGCCGGAAGAGGAGGCGTACAGTCCCAGGGTCAGGGCGAATCCGCATCTCGTGACATTCAAGGCTGCGAGGGGAGTCGATCTCAGGGGGCTGGCCGCGACGGCGACGATCGTCGGCGAATGCGACCCCGAAAAGAGCTATGAGATCACAGTGGAGGCGGGGGAGGGACTGGCCGCGTCGGACGCGTCGGCCTATCCGGTCGACGCGGACGGATTCTGGTCCGACGGCAGAAGCTCGGTGGCGGTGTTCCGGCTGATGGCGGACGGAGAGGAGATTTCCTCGGACAGCTGCGTCTTCGTCGCCCAGCCCGTCAAGGACGACGGAAAATGCGGCTGCTGCCGCGAAGGCACGACTGCGGAGAACGGATGCGTGATGTTCTCGCAGTCGTTCGGCTCCACGCCGGGCCATGGCGGGCTGCCGACCGGACGCGTGGTGGTACGGGTGTCGCGTCTCTGCGATTCGCTCTACACGCCGGCGGCGCTTCGATACGACCATCCGATGATGCGGCGGATGGTCTACCGGCGTAATCTCGATGCCGTGGTCGTCGACGGACTGGGCGAGGCGGTCGAATACCGGCAGGGTTTCCCCTCCGGCGTTTCTTCGGGATCCGGCGGGCAGCTGTTCCGCGACGGAAACGGCAGCTTCGTCGAAGAACTTCCAGACGGGCTTCGCGTGGTCTACGACGAGTCCGGGAATGTCGCCGCGCTCCAGCCGCGGTTCGGCGATCCCGTTCCCGTGTCGGACCTCGGCATCGTCGTCTCCGCCGATTCGCAGGGGACGATCGCCTCCATCGCCAGCGTCGCCGACGGCACCCTGAGGACTTCGACTCCCGATGCGGTGTCGTCCGCAGGCTATTGCTGGCGCCTGTCCTGGACCTCGCCGGCGAACATGGCGGTCAAGCATTTCGACTTCGGCGGATCGAAAAACGCCTCTACCTTCACGCTCCATGAATACCGCAGCGAGCAGTTCCAGTTCGACTACCGCTGGACCTACGACGACGCGCTGCAGGATTTCGTCTTCGAGAAGGGCGTCGGCACCGCCGTCGTCCTCCGTGAGGAAAAGTCGCTGGCGTACGATCCCGTCGGGCGGGTCTGGCGTTCCGTCCTGACCCACAGGGATTCCGTCGGCAACGTCCTTTCTTCGTCTTCCGCCCTGCTGGACCGCAACGGACATGCCCTGCACGCGGTCGAACGGCGGGACGCCGTCAGCGGCAGGCTGCTGTATTCGGCGGCAATGGCACCGAACGGACGCGTCGCGTCCGAAACCGACGAGCTGGGACGTCGGACGGAGTTCGTCTACGACGCCTTCGGGCGTGTCGTGCGCGAAACGACGACGGCGGCCGGGGTTCCGACCACGGTGGTGGAGCAGGTCTATCCGGCCGGTGTCTCGCCGATCGACTTCCGCCCGGCAAGGAGACGCACTGTTGTCGGCGGGCTGACGATGCTGGACGAAACGTTTTCCTATGGCATGACGGATGCTGGTCGTCGCACGGCGACGCATGTCCGGACTTGCAACGGCGTTTCGCGAACCCGCTACGAAGAATACGACGCGCAGGCGAGGCCGGTGCTCGTCGTCGACGAGGACGGTAGGACCACGAGCACCGCATATTCTCCGCCGGACGGTGACGGGACGGTCGTCGAGACCGAAGACGAGGGCGTGTGGAACGATGGATTCGAGACGGTTCCCGGCAAGTCTGTCCGCGAGGTCCGCTTCCGCAATGCGGCGGGCGACGTCGTTCGCCGCGAGCGCCATGCGCGGATCGGCGACGACTGGCATCTGCTCTCCTGGTCGACGCATGCATACAACGCCTCGCACAAGGAAGTTCAGGCGACCGATTCCGACGGCACCGCGTCCGCGGCGGACTGGATCTGCCCGGGGCCGGTGTGGCAGACCGACCGCGGCGGCGTGACCGTCGACAACTCCTACAATGCCGCCAAGCTGCTTTCCTCGTCCACGCGCCATGGCGCGTTCGGCGACGTGACCACGCAGTACATACGCGACGCCGAAGGGCGGGTCGTCCGCGAAGTCAGGTCCGCCGAGGGCTGCGAAGTCCAGACGACCGAGCGGATCTACGACTCCCGGGGCCGCGTCGTCTCGGAGACGGCTCCCGACGGCGCCGCCACTCTCACCGCCTACTCCGCCGACGGCCGCACGGTGACGACGACCTTCGTCGACGGCGGCACGCGCGTCGAATCGCTCAACGCGGACGGCTCGACCGCCTCGGTGACCGGCACGGCGGTGACGCCGGTCTACACCGCGCGGGGCGTGTCAGCCATCCAGCGGAATGGCGAGACGGTCAACTGCCGCTGGACGACCGAACGCGTCGGTGCCGCCGATTCGCCGCGTTTTCGGACGGTCTATGTGGACGGATTTGGCGAGACGGTCCGCGTCGAGACGGCGGGGTTCGGCAATGCCGTGAACGTCCAAGACCGCTTCTACGACACAAAGGGAAGGCTCATTCGCCAGACGGAGACGGACCTCCCGACGAAGGAGTATGCCTACGACGCCTGGGGCGACCGCGTCGGCGAGACCGCGAGCGCGGGGAACGAGACGCGAACCACCGCGACGGCGCGGGCGTTCGTCCTTGAAGACGGCGCGGTGTTCGAGTCCACGACCACGACGCGCACCTGTTCGGACCCGGCGATCGCGCCGCTCGTCGAAAACCGCCGCATCCGGCGTTCGGGGCTGACGCTGGCGGAGAACGCCTGCGTCGTCGCGACCGACGTGCGCGGCAACGCGACGGTCGTTCGCATGGCGGTCGATCCGGCCCGGCAGGGCCGCGTCGAGACGGTTCAGCGCCCGGAGACCTCCAACATCGCCACGAACTGGTACGTCGACGGTGCCATCGTCTCCAACGTCTCGCACGCGGGCGTCTGCGAACAGCGCCGCCTCGACGCGTACCGGCGCGAGACGGCGCGGATCGACGGACGCGGCAACACGACGACGCGCAGCTACAACCCGCAGGGGCGTCTCGCGCGTGTCGTCGACGCCTCGGGCGCTGGAACGGGATACGCCTACGACGCGATGGGGCGGGTCGTGGAGGTGACGAATGCGCTGGACCAGGTGTCGACGCGCGCCTACGACCTGCGCGGCAACCTCGTCGCGGAAGGCGGCGCCGTCTATCCGGTCAATTACGGCTACGATGTCTACGGTGATCGCGTGTCGCTCACGACCTTCCGCGACGCGTCGACGCAGCCGGGCGACACGACGACCTGGACGCGCGACCCGGCGACCGGGCTCGTCACGGCGAAGACCTATGCCGACGGACACGGCCCCGCCTACGCCTACGACGTGCAGGGTCGGCTGGCCTCGCGCACCTGGGCGCGCGGCGTCGTGACGACCTACGCCTACGACGCCTGGGGCAAATTGACTTTGACGGCCTATTCCGACGGCACGCCTTCGGTGACGTTCGCCTACGACGCGCTGGGGCGGAAGACCTCGGTCTCGGACGCGGCGGGAACCACGACCTTCGCCTACGACGAATGCGGCGAGGTGGCCTCCGAAACCTGGGGCGGGCTGGGGGGCCGCGTGCTCGCGCGCCATCGTGACGCCTTCGGGCGCGACGCCGGCTATTCGGTGAACGGGGGCCGCAAGACCGCGGTCGGCTATGACGCCGCCACCGGGCGCATCGCGACGATGGACGCAGGCGGCGTCTTTTCGTGGCAGTATCTGCAGGGCACCGATCTGAAAAGCAAAGTCGTCTACCCCAACGGCGTCAACGTGGACTACTCCTACGAGCAGCACCGGAACCTGCTGACGGGCGTGCGCAACCATCTCGGCGAAACCGACTTCTCGGTCTACGCCTACACCAATGACGAGAAGGGCCAGCGCGTTTCCAAGAACGACGAGCAATACGGCTACAACGTACGCGGCGAACTGGTTTCGGCGACGGGGAATGGAAGCTACGCCTACCAGTACGACGACATCGGCAACCGCAGGACAAGTGCGGAGTGCGGAGTGCAGAGTGCAGAGTATGTGGCCAACAATCTGAATCAGTACACGTCAATCGAACAATCCGAACAATCGAACAATTTCTCCCCCGCCTACGACCTCGACGGCAACCAGACCTTGGTCAAGACCGCCACGGGCGTGTGGCAGGTGACGTACAACGGCGAGAACCGGCCCGTGCGCTGGGTGCGTGCGAGCACCGTCGTCACGATGGACTTCGATTCGATGGGCCGCCGCACGTTCTATCGCGAGACCGAGAACGGTACGGAGGTTTCCTCCTCTCGGTTCTTCTACGACGGCTACCTGATGATCCAGCAGCTCGACTTTGAGACGCCCAATGCCGTCCAGAAGGAATTCATCTGGGATCCGACCGAACCCGTCGCGACGAAGCCGTTCGTGTTCCGCCAGAACGGCATGGACTCGGCCTACCTGACGCACGACGGCAACAAGAACGTCGCCGACGTGATCCGCGCCGTACCGTACAACGACTCCGTAGGCCATTACGAGTACGCCCCGTTCGGCGCGGTGACGTCTAGCATGGGTTCACGTACAATGGACAACCCATTCCGCTTCTCAAGTGAATACGCTGACGATACCTTGGGATTGGACTACTACAATTACCGGCATTACGAGCCAGGTGCGGGACGTTGGATTGGACGCGATCTTTTGGATGAGGACGGGTGTTTTAACCTATATTGTTTCATCGGCAATAATGTTGCTGTTGAAATTGATTCTCTTGGAAAGAGTGTATGGTCTGGAATTGTCAATAATCGGGCAACGAGGTTGTCTCTTGTCTATGAAGGTATAGAGGGAATACTTGGAGCTGCTGAATTGGCAAGAGGGTATTTTTTGATGCGTTCGGCAAATGTTCAACAATCAGACAAATGGTTTCATTGTGTATATATGTGCAGGGCATCACGTCATTCTGTCGGAATTGCAACATTAATCGCATTATTACGTGAGGGGGCTGACTTGTCGGTCTGGAAACTTAAGGATGTATTAGGAATGACAAATGTGTCGAATGATACATTTCAACGTCAATTATTGGATTCCCTTGATGACATGATGGCAAATATTCAGGGAATAGAGTGTCCGAGGAATAGAACCTGTGAGGATTGCTGCGGCTGCTACAAGGTTAAAGGATTATGAAGGTAGTAAAGTATATTATATTTGCAGCTTTGGCGGCTTTGTTATTGAGTTGTAGTGAAGAGCTTGATTTTGACTATCAACACGCTTGTCGTGATGATACGATGCGCATATTCATCGATCTTGGGCTGAAGTACGAAAAAGGGATACATCAATTGGACGTGGAGTCGTTACGGTGTACGTT
>JAKSOY010000259.1 GCA_024405255.1 Kiritimatiellia bacterium | reverse complement strand
GAGTCTGATGATGCGTTCGTGGACGAGTTCCTTTGGCTCGCCGATCTCGATCTTCGGTGCCTTCGCGAGGAGGTAGTCTTCCGCCGCCTTGCACCAGAGTCCGTTGTTCGCTTCGCAGATCTTCGCGAGCTCGGCATAGAACGGATCGGACTCGCCTAGTTTCGCGAAATCGGCAATCGCCGTCATCGGCATCTTCACATGCGTGTAGACAAGCCGCTTGCCGCCTGGCACCTTGAGCATGTCGCGCGTTGCCGCCGCCGCCGAATCGAGTCCGCCCACATGGGTGATCATCACCTCCGGATGCAAATACCCCTTGCCGATCCAGTCGACGGAATCGGCCATGTCCTTCACGTCGCCGCCGGAATTGGCCACGACATGGTGCATGAGATAATGGACATTGTAGAAGTTGAATGCCGCCATCAGCTTCTGGTTCGTCGGACCCGCAAAGAAGTTGAGGCATCCGCCGAATCCCAGAAGTTCCGAACACTGCGTGATCAGCTCAGGCACGGCGGCCATCAGGAAGATGTCGTCATAGCCGCCGCCGGTCGAAGTGGGATTGTCCGCCCGCGCGTCGTCCACCTGGTTGTAGGCCTTCAACGTCGCGACGGGATCAGCCAGATCCTTCACATTGACGAAGTGAAGCTCAACCCCGTTCACGGCACCGTCGGCCGTACCGTTCGCATAGACAAGACCGAACATCTTCGCCGCGCGGACGAGCCGCCGTTCGTCGATGTCCGTAACAACGAGGCGGCGCGGACGCTTCTCCGGCGAGTGACACGCGATGTCGATGCAGCCAAGGCCCATCGCCCCGCACCCCGCCATCAGCAGCATCGTGCCCCCGTCGACGATGCCGACTTCGAGATCGTGCGAACAGAACGCATTGTGGTAGTTCGTACGAAAGCCCGACACAAGGCAGCTGATCGGTTCCGCCAGCGAGCACTTGAAGAACGCGTCACCTTCGTAGGGCAGCAGGCATCCCATCTCCATCACGATGGACGGCAGATACACGTGCGTCGTGTCGCCGCCGATCGTGTGCCAGGCATATCCGACCGTCTCGAGCTCGTGGCCGGGAATGTTGAGGGACGGTTGAAGTCCCACGCGCTGGCCGACTTTGAACCGGCCCTTCCACTTCGTGCCCACCTCGCGGACAATTCCCGCGATCTCATGGCCGAACATCGTCGGACGCGTTGCGATGTCTTGCGGCACGCGCTTGTGTCCCGTTCCCAGCGACAGCGCCTTGTAGTCGCTCAGGCAAATCGTATTCGAAACCAGCTCGACGACAATGCCCTCCTCGCCGGCCTCTTCAAGTTCGATGTCTTCCAGACGCGCATCGGCCGCGCCGTAGAGTCTCCACGCCTTTGCCTTCATCTTATGCCTTCATTAAATTCAGAACGAAATCGACTTCCGGCGGTTCGCCGCCCGGTCGCGTGCAGGCGGCGCTTCCCGCCGCCACCGCCAGTCGGACATCGCCGCTGAAGCACCACTCGGCGAGCAGCGTATCGCCGGCCGCCGTCGTATCCAGCACTTCGACTGTCGGCGCCGCCACGAACGTACCGTCAAACCAGCAGCCGGCGGCACCGTCGGAAATGATCGGCACCTCGCAGAACGCCTTCAGCGCCGCCGTGGCCTTTCGAAATTCGTCCGGCGTCTTCGGCACGAACCCGACGAGCGCCGCACATTCCTCGGCATTCGGCTTGATGACATGCGGATGCGCCTTCACGCCTTCGACAAGCGCCGCGCCGCTCGCATCGAGAACGACTTTCGCCCCCGTCGCCTTCGCGGCCGCAGTGAAGGTCCGATAGGTGTCCACCGGCCAGTCCTTCGGCAGACTGCCCGAAAGCACCACCACGTCGAACCCAGCCGAACCGCCGAGCGCCTCCCAGGTGCGGAACGGACCACCCTGGGCCGCGCGATTGATCTTGAAGGATCCCTGGGGCGTCACGAACATCTCGTTGACACGCGTCGAACCGGGCACACGCACAAATCGGTCCTCGATGCCGTACTTCGCGAGTTCCTTCTCGAACGACGCCGCGTTGTCCTCGCCGAGAAGTCCTCCGCAGGCGACCTTGGCGCCGCGCTTCGCCAGCCAGCGCGCGACATTGACGGTCTTTCCGCCTGGCGCGAAAACGTCGACGGCATTCTTGATGATGCAACCGTCCGTCGGCCAGACATCCAACCGAACCGTCGCATCAATCGCCGGCGACAGACAAATACAGAGATACTTTTTGGAATTCATTTTCATCACAGGAACACCGTCGCGATCTGCCAGCCACCGAGATTGGGAATCCTCACAACGAGTTCATCGCGCGCAGCGTCATAGTTTGAGGTCAAGGGGGTTTCCCCGCGGGGATCGACCCGAACGGCTTTCGTGCCGCGCGGGTTGCGGATCCGCACGGTGAATTCGTCCGTGTCGCCGATCGAGAGGTTGAGCAGCGTCACCGAATCCGTCTTCCCGGCGGCGTCGACACGCGGAAGGACGCGCAGCGCATGCGGCAGATCGATGCGGACCGGGAATCGGCCCTGCGTGAGGCGGTCGATTTCGTCCAGCCACTGCGTCCGCGTGGAGACAAACGGCATTTCCTCGACAGACCGCTCGAACGCCCCGTCTTTCCGGACGCGCGCCACCTCGGCCGCATCCATCGCCGCAAGCGACTTGGCCGTCAAACGCCACACCTTGTGCGCGGCGGCGGACTCCGCCACCGTCACCGGAATGCCCGTACGCATCAAGAGCAAGTCTGAGGGATCGGAGAGATTCATTCCCCTCTGTTCGTAGACGTGCGCGCCCAGGTATCGCGCAACACCCCCGAGCGAGGTTCGCTTCGTCGAAGCGGAAAGCCGTTCAAAATACGGACGCGCCGCCGCGACCGTCTTCACGAAGCGTGTGTAGTCTTCGATGCGCTCGGGCTGCTCGCCGTCCGCCCAGTAGAGCGACAGCGTGTCGCAGCCGCTCGCCAACGCAAGCGCACATTCCGTCACGATCGCCCGTGGCGACTTGTGCAGGACACGCCGCGTATAGGTCTCCTCCTCGTAGCATATGGTTCCGCAACAGGACCCCAACCGACGGCTGCGCTCAGCCTCACGCGTGCACCAAAGCGCCTTCTCGAGAAAGGCGAACGGATGGTCCTCGCGATAGCAGCCGTGTCCGGGGCGGATTCCAGCCGGCACGCGTCCATCCGCCGAAAGCGCGCGCAGGATGGGACCGTAGTCCCGTCCGTTCTGCAGGAAGTCCGCCCCGACGGTCTGCAACGACAACTTGCAAGTCGGCATCACCTCATCCGCCGCCCGGCGTGCGACGCGTCCATAATTCGCCAGCGACTCCTCGTTGAACTTGATCCACGCCAGACGGATTGGATCGCGCGCCGCCTCCCCAGACAACCGCGCCACGAGCGCCTCACGCGTCAAACTCACTTGATTCTGCGCATTGAAGGCGGACAGACAGCGCGGACAGAAACAGCCGATCTTCCCGACATCGAGGCGTAGATCGTCATCCAGCCAGAAGGTCTCGGGGTACAGCTCTTCCAGGACCGCCTTCACGAACCGGTATTCGTAGTCGAGCACCGACGGCGCACGCGGACAGAGACACCGTCCCTTCGCGACCTCACCGTTCGGACGGACCATCCAGGCGTCGTCTGGGAACGGTTCCGCCTCCTCCGCGCGATAGACCCCGGACGCCGCCAGCGTGCCGGGCTTTCCGACATAAGGATAGTCGTGCCCGAGGGTCAATCCCTGCTGATAGGAGACCTTCATCCCCGCCGCCTCGACCATCGGCCGCAGCGCCGCGAATTTCTTCAGCTCCGCCCGGCAGACGTCGATCTTGCACAACGGTTTGCCGCCGGCGAACCAGAACTCGTCGAACGCCCCGCGAAACTGGGCATGTACGCCGCACGAGGCTTTGAAGAACGCCGCCTTCGTCACCGGCGTCGTCGTCTGGCGAAAGACCATCAGCGGATAGTCCGCCGCCGCCATCCCGCCCCAAAGAAGGATCAAAGCCGTCCAGAACTTCATCGCAACTCCAGCCTCCTCATACTACAGATAATAACCGTAAACCTTATGACGATAATACTTCGGCATGATCACGCAACCATGTATTGACGATTTGCTTTTAGATATTTCAGGGCAATCGCAAGCTCGATTTCGGACATGCTGGTCTCCAGCATCTCGTCTGAATCGGGAAAAACCGCCACATTACCTGAATCAAGGTTGACGATCCGAACCCCTAGGTCATGCTTCAACATCGCATAACCGTTGACAATGACATCTGCGGCTTCTGCAATCTTTGCCGCCTTTTCTTCAGGCATATCCGACATCCACGTTCTTAATGGGCGAAAGAAATTCTGCTACGTCAATGCAGAGATCACGCAAGATCGGCACCAAGTCAATGTACTCTTCTTCAACACAATCGTCGTATTCCGCCTCCACCTCAATGTATCCGGCATTCCATTTGTTGACCTTGCGATACCGTTTCAAACTCTTCGGCGCACGAAACTTCAACGTCCTTTCCCCGAAGGAGAAAAGCGTGTAGTTCTTTTCGCTCGTCAATGTGGCTGTATCAAGCATCGTCTCTGTCTTTCCTGTTCAATCGGCATTACGGTTGGCAGGTTCCCATCAGGAACAAACGTTATTATACCACAGGCGAAGCTGGCAGGGCAATCGCTTTCTCTTTCTCGTTGCAATCGAAGTGCGGACCTTATCCCATAATCCGTCACAAGATGCAATTACCTCGACCTTCGTTTCACATTTGACTCGCCTTGATCAACATCGCCATATTCCCCCTTTCATGCTTCCAGCAAGAGTGCCGTCAACTTGCATTTTTTGGAACTTCAAATTTTGTTTCTTGCATTTTTACGGCAGGGCGCGCTCGCCGAGCGTGCCGCCGGGACATCCTCTTTCGCCGCCTCGACCATCTGACAGGCACGATACAGCCGGAAACTCTTGTCGCGGTATCAAGCACGAAAAAGGTCATCCAGCGTAACCTCGGACTGGACAATACTACTATAAGAATTGCGAGCCACACCTTCCGTTGTGACCATCGTCAAATGGACTGCGCTTTTAGTTCCCGTAACGGTGCTGAAAGTCTCACATTTCCGGTCAAGCTCCTGAGCATATTTCGACTTTATCACAAACTCCCCTTTGGCATACTTGACCTCACAAACGTTGATGACGTTGTCCGCCCGTTCCAACAGCAGATCAATTTGAGCCCCCCACGGATACGTATCATCGGTGTCGTGCCGCCACGCGAACACATCAGTCAGTACCCCGGATATGCCAAGTGCCATCCTAATCTGGCGCACATGCAGCAGACAGAGCCGCTCATACGCAAGTCCCTTCCACACGACAACAGGTTGCGACTTCTGCGCCAACGTCCAGAAGTGCTCATCGGAATTACTTCGCCCTCATCGCCTTCTCCAGCGATCTCAACTCTTCTTTTCGACCAACCATGTATTCCTCCAAGTCTTGTTTTTGAACCGCTCGGAATTATACAAAAATAGACCATATTCCGACAAGTATAGAATTTCCCTTCTTTCTCGTGCAATCGACGGATAAGGAAAATATCGAGGCTTCGTGCATGAGTGTGGGTCGGCAGAATCCCTCTCAGGACACCTCCAGCCATCTTGCGGCTCGTCGAGAACGGCAGCCGTCCGCCGCACTTCAACCTTTCCGCAAATAAAATCAAACTTTTCCCTTGAACCATCCCGCCCGCTGTGCTATACTTCTAACCGATGAACCGCAAAATCCAGAAACGCCTCCTCGACGTCGGCCGCGCCCTCGCCCCGCCTGCGGACGAACCGCCCGCGAAACCCTTCTTCGACTGGTTC
>JAKSOY010000258.1 GCA_024405255.1 Kiritimatiellia bacterium | reverse complement strand
AGGATCCGAGAAGTCATACCACCGCACGGCACTCGCACACACCGACGGCTCACCCGCGCCAAAGGCGCAGAGTCCACAGGACAAAATTCCAGAAACCAATACTTGTAATTTCACCTTCGACCTGCCTTTCAGTTTTTCATCTCACCAGAATGATCGTTCCTTCACGGAAACTATTGACGATGCGCAGACCGTCCGACTTCTGCACCAGCTTCCAGCCGTCTTGCGGCACGTCTTCCGCATTGCGTACTTCCAGCGTGATTGCCGAGACGACGGCGCCGGGCGCAGTACCGAGCTTGTAGAAGCCGCGCGTATCCACACCCTCGAACTTCACCGTGATCTTCTTCAGTTCCGCCAGGGCATTCGCCGGCACATTCTCGAATTTCACCACGCCTTCCAGCATCGACTCCGCACCCGAACCGGAAACACGCCATTCGTTCGCATCCCCCGCGAAGGCGAACGCACCCGTGAGCGTACCGGCGCCCGCGAGCGTGCCGGTGATCGGGCACACCCCATCCGCGGCCGTATTCGCGAGCACGCTGCCCGCGCCAAGCGTGGTCACGCCCGCAAGGCCCGGAACGAGCGAATCGTTCGCGGGATCGTCTGCGCGGAATTGGAAGTTGTTCGGATTGAAGAACTGCGGCCACGATCCATTGCCCTTGATTTCCACCGAAAGTCCCCCGTAGTTGTAATGATTGCCATAAGGCGCGGCACCCCAGTTCGAGGTCGACGTGTTGTAGAACCGCGTCTCGAAACGATGCCAACCTTCGGCGAGCGTGATCTTCGTCGCATAGATCTGGTTACCCGTACCGTTGAAGCCAATACGCGTGCCGTCGATCGTCATATCCATCTGGCCGTTATAGCACTTCCAGAAATACCACGATCCTACCTGGGTGTCCTTCACGTAGAACCAACCATCGAAACGCGTGGTCGCGTAGTTCTGCTGCGTCTCGGAAGCGGGTTTGTTCACATTGACGTCCGTGATGTTGTCGGTGAGAATGATTTCGTCCCAAAGTTCGTTCGTCGCCCAGTTGTCGTTCAGCCCGCTGCGCCAGCTGCGACGGATGCGGAAGGTACCAGCATCGGGCTTCATCTCGAAATGCTCGCCGTCGAAACGGGTGTAGCCCGCAACGTCGGTAGACGTGCTCTCGCCCTTCATCCAGCCCAGCGCCATGTTGTTGTCACGCCAGGGGCCGCTCACCGGACCCGACGCGCCGCCGGTCTGGCACGCATCGATGCGGAACGTATGCCACCCCTCCGTCAGCGCCACGGAACCCGCCGCCAGCTGTCCGGCACTCGTGGTGCGCAGCACTTGCACACCGTCGATGGCGAGACGCAGCGAATCATCATAGCCGCCCGCAAAGGTGTAGGTAGCCTCTTCCTCGACATAGAAGCTGCCACGATACTGGATCGTGCCCTTGGGGACGATCTCCGTGCCGTAGTACGTATGCAACAATTTGAGATCGGAGGGCGCATAGAACGTAAGACGGCCCGCCGGGGAGATCGCCACCGACTGGTCGATCGAAGCACTCGTCATGCAGAAAGCGCGCACAAGGGATTTGCCGGACATATTGACCGTCGCCTGCACGTTTTCCGCGAGTTCGAGTCCGCCCGCAAAACCCGCCGCGCCCGAAAGGTCGTTGGTACCGGTGTTCGTGATAGTCCACTTGGCACGGGGGATGCCTTGCAAGGCATTTCCCTGGTAGCCGCTGGTGAACGTGCCCGAACCGTTGAGCGTCACTTCGGACTCACCCGCGAGTCCCGTGTTCCACGTCACCGAGTGGTCCTCGATGTCGACCGTGTAGTTCTTGCCCGCGCGCTCGCCGAACACGACCGGCATCATCGTACGGTTGGACGAATCCCCCGCAAGTGTAAGCGAACCGCCCTCCAGCACCACGCCCGCCTGTCCATAAGGATTACCCTTGAAGCCGCCGTTCGAGATCGTGAGCGAACCCGCATCCTGCGTGAAGCGGTTGTGGTAGCCGGCACCGCCCTTCCAGCCATAGGCGATGAACATGTCCTTGACCGTCGCCTCGCCTGCATGCAACTGGAAATGGGTGTGTTTCGCTTCCCAGCCCACCAATATGCGGTCCGCAGCCGTCAGCGAACCATTGTCGACGATCAACGATGCAGGGTTCATCGAGTTGTAGCTGCCGAGATCGATGATCCTGGGAGACATCTTGGCACCGTCCGTAAGGAGCAGCGATGTGTAGGCGGATGACTTTGCCCGCGGGAAAGACAGGTTGTCGGTCGCGATGTCGCACCCTGCGCCCAAGGTGACCGGAGCGCCATAGCTGGTGTCGTCCTCCGACAGCACAAAACGCGCCCCCCCTATAACGGCCCACTTCAGATTGGTGACCTTGAACGGATTGGCACGCGAGTTGGTGTCGAAGTAGACGCCACCGCTGCCATTGACGATTCCAGAAAGATCATACGCCACGGCAGCGCCGGTCGTCAGGCGCAATCCTGCCCCGCTGTTGTTGAAATCGACCGAATAGCCCGTCGTCTTGAACGGTTCGCCGTTAGTGCCATACGTGCCAAGCTGAACGAGACCGCCCGTGACGTTGAAATACGGCGTCGCCCCCTCAGGCGCCGTGGCGCCACCGTCGAGCGCCAACGTGCCGCCCGTAACGGTCCAGGAGCCCGAACCCGTGTACTCGTTCATCATCACGTGCGTACCCGCGCTCTGCACGATGGCGCCGTCGTTGGTGATAGCGTTCCGGTAATAGTCGGTCGCACCGCCCTTCAGCGCCAGTGCAGATCCCGTCGGCACGGTGATGGGATAGTAGAGGTTGCTGGAACCGCTCGCGGCGATGATGGACGCGGTGGTCGACCCCACCTTCACCCCTTCGGGACCGCGCCAGTTGACCGTCGCGCCCCAGTTGTAGAGATTGCCGTAGAGGTCGAGTCCGTGGTCCAGTTCGAAAACGGCGTTCGCGCCTTCACTGCAGAACGTCGCGCCCTCGGCCACCACCACCTTATCCACCTTCGTGAGGCCGTGCACATTGAGGCCCGTGGTCGCAGTTGCCTTGACCGTCAGCGTCGCGTTGGTGGCGGCAGTGATGGAGTTGGAGGCATTACCCCGCAAGTCGACCCGGTTCGGGCCGCCAATCGTGGCGTCGCCGGTGAGGACGATCTCATTGAACGACGTGCTCCAAGTGGTGTTGGAACCGAAATTCACCAACGCGCCGACACCATCGGGCCCATCTCCCTCAATGAAGAACTTCTTCCCCTTGGTGATGGCGGCGCGGACACCATTGTTGTCATCAGCGTTGTAGTTGAGGTCGAACCGTGCGCCGGCCTTGATCGTCACCGCGCCACCAGCCCCTTCGGCCGTCGCCGCGCCGAGCGACGTGGCCCCTGCGTTTTCACCGAGTTTCAACGTGCCTTGTTCAACAACAATTTCCTGGTTGGCAAGATTCACGCCGTCGAGCGTGAGCGTGCCGGTACCGCGTTTGACGAGCGGTTCCGAACCGGCAATGGTCCCCATTCCGCCCAGCGTGAGGTCGCCTTCAGCAAGGGTCATCGAACGCACACTCACATCGGCATCCACCGTCACCGAGTTGCCACCGACACCGTCGAACAGCACGTCGGACGACTCCGCCCACAACTGGGTGGTGAGATAGTCGGGCCCCAGGGCCCAGAGTCCTGTTGTCCACGCATCGCCGGCCTCGCCCCGCCAGGCCAGCGCGGCGATAGACGCGGCAGAATTGGTGACGCGCAGCAGCAGCTTGCCGTTCTCGATCACCAAGGCGGTCGTCATCGCGTTCCATCCCTTGCCCACCTGCTCAAGCGTGGGCACTTCAGAGGGCGCGCCATCTACCAACACATAGTCGCCATCGGGCAAGGCACCGTTGATCTCCACCGCGATCTTACCGCCGTTCTGAACGTACATCGTCGGAACGGTCAGATTCGCACCGCCCGTCGCTGGCACGAAGAGCACGATGCGTCCCTTTGCACCCAGCGTGAGGTCCGCCGCCTTCACCGTACCTTCGCCCGCAACCGTGAGCGTGCCATCGAGCGTCACCGTGCCTACTTCGGCATTCGGCGCAATCATCTTCAGTTCGCCATTCGCATCCACCACGATGGAACTGGACGAGTGGACGATGGTCGAGGGGATCTCCAGGGCACCCCCTTCCACAGATGTCGTACCGGTGTAGTTCTGGGGCTGCGTATAGCGCAACGTGCCCGAGCCGATCTTGCGTACCGTACCCTCGCCGGTAAGACCGTTCGGTTTGTCGATCGTCAACGTATGGGGCTGGGCGTCGTCCGCGCCTTCGGAATCAAAAGTCAATGTGCCGTTGTTGAGGAGGATGTAGGGTTCGGAATTCACGACGACCGACACGTCCTGGGCGGCAGGCTTGATCGTCGCACACCGCGGGTCGCCGTCCAGGCGAATGTAGTTGTCGCCTTTAAAACTCCAGGGGTTGAAAACGAATCTCGAACCGGTCAGCACGAGCTTGGCGTTGTCGGCTAGACGACTCCATTGCCACTGATGGTAGCATTCACCGACGCGGAAGGTACCGGGGCCGCGGAACCAGACGTCGCCACGGTACAGTTCCAGCCGAGGACCAAAATCGATGGTGCCGCCCAACCTCGCTGTGAAAGTCGGATACGATCCCCAACTGCCGCTCCAGTTCCGTAATCCATTCCGGAATTCCAAACTGGCTCCGGGGTCAACAACCACGGTATACCTCGTGTATTTCCCCTTCCACCCCCAGTCCATCGATCCGGTGAACGTCAGTTTGGCCGTCTCGGCATTCTCGGCCGGAGCGATGGTGAGTGCGTTGTTGACCAGGTTGAGCGCATTGGCCTCTGCCTCGCCTTCGACGAAGAGCGTGGTACCGTCGTCCGAATAGGACGCCGTACCGGCAACGGTCACCCCCGCCAACATCAAAGACAGACCCAGTACCCAAATCGACTTTAACAAGGTACAATCAAACAGAGACGAACGCCTCGGCCTCGCCGATGAGCCTTCGTTCCCATCAAACCGAAAACTTCCCGCATTCGGCTTTTCAACCAATACTGTACGCACCATACTCGACTTCTCCTTTTTTCGATTAAATCCTCAATCGCCCCTCTTGATTGGCAGAGTATCGAGTCTAACTTCTCCCCTCTGCCAATTTCAAGCATCCAAATTATACCAAACCTTCGGCAGACAGTGAACACAAAAGAATAACATGAAGTCACTCGTCAAATCATCTCAAAACATTGTCAACCATTCTTTGTTATGATATCATATATTCATATGAGTTTTTCAGGTCAACAGCAGGAGTTCAAGGTTCCCGAGATTCCCGGTTACGACCTTGGCCCTACCTTGGCCCTGTTGTGGGTCAAGGCGGGATGTCTGTTGTCTTTCGCGCCACCCGGCAATCCGACGAGCAGACTGTTGCGATCAAAATCTTCACAGCGGGAACTGCCCGAGTTTGCCACTTGGCTTTCGTTAAAATGCGTTCCCGCTCAATGGCAGCAGGCATGACGTTGCCACTCTCGTCATAATATTATAGTGTCAGTTTCAGAACGCGGTTATGGCCGACTTCAGGTCACGAATGTCTCCTTTCGTGTAGATCTTTGCCGGGACGTCGATTCCGAACGCCCTGAACAACAGCCTTATGTCCTCTCCCGTTGCGTTCTGCATCCGGTAGTAGTCACCCGGGAGTTCGTCGACCTGCCATTCCGCGAGCGCCTTCGAGAGTCTCGCGCCAGGCAGGCCGTATGTCCAGTCCTGTTCCTCGCCGAGCTCCGGGCCGAGGACCGCCTTCGTCTTGCGCTGGATGAGCCGCATCATCGTCAGCGCGATGAAGCAGACCATGAGATGCGCCTCGATGTGC
>JAKSOY010000257.1 GCA_024405255.1 Kiritimatiellia bacterium | reverse complement strand
GCGGGCAAGGTCGGGGTGATGCTCTGGCCGGATCGCTTCGTGCGAGAACTGCCGCGTTTCGGCATTGGGCGCAAGGTTGGCGGCGGGACGCTTTATGGCGAGGAGATCGGCATTCTTTACCGGCGCAACCGGTATGATCCCGTGTCGATTTCGCGTCTTGGCATGGGGCGTTGCACGGCGGTGACGGGCATTCAGATGGCAAATGCCTATGCGGTCTTTGCCAATGACGGCGTGGAAGTGCTACCGCATCTGGTCAGCCGCACGACGCATGCCGACGGCAAGGTGGACTTCCAGTTCCAGCCTCTGATCAGCACCAATAGGGTCATTGATGCAGAGACAGCGCGGAGGATGACGGGCATGATGGAGGATGCGTTCAAGGCGGTCGCTTCGGAGTCCGGCGTGGACCTTGGCGGGGTGCGCGTTGCAGGAGCGGTTACGGAAACTCCGCTGCCGGAGGAGGGGGTTTACTCGTCGACCAATTACAATGTGGCGGTCGTCGGGTTTCTGCCGGTCGAGAAGCCCGAGTATGTGGTTGCCGTCGGTTTCCAGAAGCCGAAAGGCGATCATTCCGTCGGGCGCGTGGTGCTTCCGGCGTTTGCGGAAGTCGTGAAAAAGTTGAAAAAGGAGAAGTCATTTTTAGGAAGCGAGGCCGTCTATGAAAGCAGACATTGAAGGAGGTAAGTGAAGATGAAAAAGGGATTGAAGGTGTTGGGCGTTGTCTGCTGCGCGGCGCTGGCCATAGGCGTTGCCAGAGGTGGCGAGACAAAAGAAGTGCGTGTTATGACGATTGACCGTGCCATTCAGGGCGCATTGCAGGACGCATTGGACAAGTATGCGGACACGAACGACACGGGTCGGGCGTGGGGAGTGGTGATGGAGGCGAAGACGGGTGCGATTCGGGCGATGGCCGACACATGTTCGGCGTCCGAGTTCACGAATGGCGTCGGCAGCGTCTATTCGTCATGGTTTGCCTATGAGCCGGGGAGTGTTTTGAAGCCGTTCACGGCGGCGATTGCCCTTGACTGTGGCATTGCAAAGATCGACACGAAATATTCCACGGCGCGGAACGATGAACGCTATTATAAGCTGCCGGGGGACGGCAACCATGTCTGGCCGGACACGATGTCCGTTGGCGATGCGTTGGTGAAATCCTCGAACATCGTCTTTGGGAAACTCTCGTATGATGTCGGGCAGGAGCGTATGTATCTCGGTCTCAGGTCATTCGGCTTTGGCGAGAAGCCGGGGGCGGGATATGCATCTGAGGAGGCGGGAATCTTGCCGGATTGCCGGAAGCGTCCGTGGGACAAAGCTTCGCAGAGCCGTGTGGGCATCGGGCAGTTCATTGCCGTTACGGCGCTTCAACTGGCGCGAGGATATGCGATTCTTGCGAACGGAGGCATGGATGTCCGGCCCTATACTGTAGAGAAGATTGTTGAGCCCGGTGGAGCGGTCAAGTTCCAACACGTTCTGGGAGCGACCAATCGCGTGGTCAGCGCGGAGGCGGCTTCGGCTGTCTGCAGGGCACTTGAACGAGTTCCGTCCGTGGAAGGGACGGCGCGTCGGGCGGCTGTTGATGGTGTAAAAGTCGCGGGCAAGACAGGAACCGCGCAACGGGTCGTGGATCATCACTACGCGGAGGGATGGTCGAATTCATGAAAGGCAGGTAGAAATGTACACGATCAAGGGTTCGTTTGCGCCGGCCCTCATTACGATTGACGATCTTGATGCGGATGCGGTGACGCAGCTTTACGGGTTGCTCAATGCACGGGCGGCAGAGGGGTCGAAAGTCGCAATCATGCCGGATGGACATCCGGGCAAGGATTGCCTCGTCGGGTTCACGCAGCGTTTCGGCGAGGATGCGGAGGTGCGGCTTGTGCCCAATTTCGTTGGAGGGGACATCGCCTGTGGAATCTTCGCCTGGCCGATTGGAAAGACGGTTCCGAATCTGAACGCGCTGGATGCGTTCATCAAGGAGCGCATCCCCCACGGGTCGCGTGGCTATGCCGAGAGCGTGAATCGATTTGCCACGGACGAGGACAAGGAAGTGTTCAACATGGCGGACGAGCGTCTGGGCAAGGTCGAGCGTCGTGTCTTCGGCGACGAACAGGAACGACTACCGGCAATCACACAGCTTTGTTCGCTTGGCGCGGGCAACCATTTCATCAGTTTGGAACGGTCAGAACAGACAGGGGAGATTTATCTGATCATCCATACGGGGTCTCGCCAGTTCGGCAAATCGGTTTGCCGTCTTTACCAGAAGATGGCGAAGATCGCACACCCGACCGGGAGCGCGAAGGGCTTGGAGTACCTTTCGCCGTGGGATGACGGATTTGACGGCTACCTCGACTTCATGGACATCGGGATTCACTTCGCTCGTCGGAACAAGGAGATCATGGCGCAGGAGATCATGGACTTCCTGAAAGCCGAGGAGAAGGACGGCGCGATCAAGACCAACCACAACTACTACGACCGCGAAGAGCGCGTGATTCGCAAGGGGTCTGTGTCTGCTCAGAAGGGCGAGAAGTTCCTCTGCCCGATCAACATGCGGGACGGCACGTTCATTTGTCTGGGGAAGGGAAATGCCGACTGGAATTGCTCTGCCCCCCACGGGGCGGGGCGGCTGCTGTCGCGAAGCGATGCGAAGCAGCTTCTTGACGTTGAGTCCGTCCGAGCGACGCTGGGGAATCTCTTCACGACAACTGTTGACACGTCCATCGACGAGGCTCCCGATGCCTACAAGGGCATCGACTTCATCCGTGAGCATATTGAACCGACGGCAGAAGTGATTGACCATCTCATTCCCATTTACAACTTCAAGGGTTGAGGTCGAGAGCCGGAGGGGGAAACTTGTGGAAAAGATGCCAGAAGCGACGTTCTTAGGGTTCAACGGCATGTCGAATCCGCTTGCGGCTGCTTCATTTAGGTTTAACGGGCACCTCGCCCTAGAATTTTTGTGACTCCCCCTTGTGTGCGGAGACAAGAAAATGCTATAATGATGGAAATTCCTGTCAAAGAAGGGTGCATATGAAAAAGTTGATGATCGCTGTGGCGTTTGCCGCCAGTCTGGTGACTGGGGTTGAGGCGGCGCCGACTGATGCCGTCACCAAGGCCGATTTGCAGGCCCTGATCGAACGCATCACCAAGCTCGAGGCCGAGAACAAGGCCCAGGCCAAGCGCATCGCCGAGCTCGAAGCGGCCGACAAGGCGGCTGAGAAGAAGATCACGGCGGCTGAAATGAAGGTCACGGAAACGGATCGGAAGTTCGAGCTCCAGACGGAGAAGCTGAGCAAGATTGCGACGGCGAAGGTTGTTGACGTTCGGGATGAGGGCACGACCACGAACGAGTCGGGCCGCATCTTCACGACGGCGCAGGGCTTCAAGTACTATCTGGCCGACGCCTCGGCGCGCATCTTCGAGCCGCTCTCCGAGTCCGGCCTCAAGATCACCCCGTACGGCTATCTCGTCTTCGAGGCGGTGCACAACACCCGCGGCACGGAGGCCGACATCTACACCGACTACGTGCGCTCGAAGTCCTCGGACGGCTACCGCAGTCATACGACGGTCTTCTCGATGCAGGATTCGATCCTGGGTCTGCAGTTCGAGACGCCCGAGCGCATAAAGGGCTGGACGTTCACGGGCCGTGCCGAGATGGACCTCGCCGGTGACAACGCGAACGACTATGCCTTCCATTGGCGTCATCTCTACATCAACGCCGAGCATGACGCTTACGGCTGGGATGGTGAGAAGAACGGCAGCTGGTCGATCATCTTCGGCCAGACCTGGCATCTCTGGAAGATGGTTCAGCCGTCCGAAATCGACGGTGCGTGGATGGAGAACACGGGTTATCCGTACCGCCGCAGCCCGCAGGTCCGCGTGACGCGCAAGTGGGACTTCGAGGACAGCTCGTTTGAGGTCCGCATCGGTGCCGTCAAGAACGGTCCGGGCATGGGCGGCGACCGCGACGGCGACGGCTCGCAGGACAACTCGTCCTCCGCGTGGCCGCTTCTCGAGGCGGCGTTCGTCTACGATCATGACGCGGCGTGGGCGGAAGGCAAACGCTGGCTCATCGGTCTCGGCGGCCAGTACGGCCGTGACCGTTCCTACCGCTTCAACGGCGAGGGCTACTTCGGCAGTCCCGAGGACTACAACAGCCAGATGGTCATGCTCGCGGGCTCGATTCCGTTCACCATCGACCACGTCGGCGACTTCACGCTCTGCGGCCAGATCTTCGCGGGCGAGAACCTCGGCGGCGTGCAGGCCGGCGTCGGCCAGCGCGTGGCGTTCGCCGAGTGGGACCGCAAGGGGCAGGAGGTCGCGACGGTCGGCGGATTCATCGACCTCAACTACAAGCTGAACGCCGACTGGTCCTTTGCCATTGGCTATGGCTTCGACAATCCGAGCCTGAAGTCCGGTTATGACCAGGGCATTGAGAACATCACCTACAACGACCGTGCCTACATCGACGCGTTCTACCAGGTCTGCGACAACTTCAAGCTGGGTCTCGAGTACGGCCGCCTGTCGACCTCCTACCGCGGCGACGGCACGGCGTACGACGACCGCATCCAGTTCAGCGCGTTCTACGATTTCTGATGCTCGGGTCGCAGCAGGTTGAAAGTTGAAAGTTGAAAGTTGAAAGGCTCTCGATTCGGGGGTCTTTCAGCTTTTTAAGGATGATGGGAGAGGACTGATGGAAGCAGACAGGAAGAGGGCAAGTTGGTCGGGGCAGCTGGCGTTCGTGCTGGCGGCCGCCGCTTCGGCGATCGGCCTCGGCAACCTGTGGCGCTTTCCGTATCTGGCGGCGCAGTACGGCGGCGGCACGTTCATCGTCGTCTACCTTGCCCTTGTGGTGACGCTCGGCTTCACGCTGATGCTCTCGGAGATCGCCATCGGTCGCAAGACGCAGCAGTCACAGCTGACGGCCTATTCGCGTCTGCATCGCGGCTGGGGCTTCATCGGGCTTCTCGGCACGATCGTGCCGGCCCTGATCGTTCCCTACTACTGCGTGATCGGCGGCTGGGTTCTGAAGTACTTCGTCACTTACTGCCAGATGGCTTTTGCCGGTGCGACGCCGATGGGGGCTGAGGCGGCCAACTCGAGTGCGTTCTTTTCGGCGTTCATTTCCGCGAACTTCGCGCCGTTCGGCTACGGGTCTCTTTTCGTCCTCGCATGCGCGGCCGTCATCGTGATGGGCGTCAAGAACGGCATCGAGCGCTCGAACCTCGTCCTGATGCCGGCCTTGTTCCTGTTGGCGATTGCGATTTCGATCTACGTCATTTGCCTGCCGGAGACCGGCGACGGGCTCAAGTACTATCTCGTGCCGTCGATGGATGCCCTGAGCGTGAAGGGGGCGGACGGACGGATGGTGTTCTCGTTCGCACAGCTCGGCAAGACGATTCTCGGCGCGATGGGCCAGATGTTCTACTCGCTGTCGCTCGCGATGGGCATCATGATCACCTACGGCAGCTACATGCGCAAGACCGATTCGATCGAGAAGTGCGTCCGCCGCATCGAGGTGTTCGACACCCTGATCGCCGTGATCGCGGGGCTCATGATCATTCCCGTCGTCTACATGTTTGCGGTGAAGACGGGGACGCCCGTCAAGGAGGCGATGAATGCGGGTCCGGGGCTCATGTTCATTACGCTTCCGAAGGTGTTCGCGACGCTCGGGGCAGCGGGGCCGTGGGTCGGTCTCGCGTTCTTCGCGCTCGTCATCTTCGCGGCGCTCACCTCGGCGATTTCGCTTTTCGAGGCGTGCGTTGCCTCGGTGTGCGACTTGCTGCACCTCAGCCGCAAGGCGGCAACGTTCTTTATGGGGGCGGTCATCCTGTTTCTGGCGACATTCTCCGCGCTCGGCTATGGTGCGTGGGCCGACGTCAGGGTTTTCG
>JAKSOY010000256.1 GCA_024405255.1 Kiritimatiellia bacterium | reverse complement strand
CGCCGTCACAGTCGCTGATGCGGCTTCAACAAAGCATGTTCCCATTATATCTATCCGACCTAGACAGCCATCAATCCCATCAAACCCATAGGACCCATCACAGGAGATCGGTCCTATCGGTCCCATCCGTCCCAAAAACAAAAACCAGGCACCCGGCATTGCGTGATGAGTGCCTTGTTGTTTTCGCTGGGACCGATAGGACCGATCGGACGGATGGGACCGATTTTTTGTTTCTGGGTCTGATGGGAGGAATAGGATTGATCATGATGGGTCTTATAGGCTTGGGATAGGATTGATTTTCAGTCCCAAAACAAGCACGGTACTCGCTAGCCATTGGCAGACATATTTGCTACAATATCGGGCACGGAAAATCAGGCATGACATCAGTCGCCGCGTTGTTCGTGCTGGGGGCTATGTCGATCAGTTGAAATTTGAAATCGTAAAAAGTAGAGGAACAAAGAACATGATGTCTGGAAAGATGTCCTTGGCCGCAGGACTGAGTGTGGCGTTGGCGTTGGCGATGTGCGGACTGGCCGCCGCAGCGGGAGCTCCCGATATTGTCGTGGAGGGATTTTCCGTGGGACCGATCACGCTCATGGCGCGGGAGCGCGGCGACTGGAAGGTCGATTTCCGCCGTGAGACCGAAGGCGGTGTCGAGTACGCCGTGGTCGAGATGACGAAAGACCAGGAGGATTTCCCCGCCGCGTTCAATCTCGCCTTCAACTTTCCCAAGCGCGACACGGTCGGACGCTGGAAACCCTCGTCCAATCGCGACGGTTTTGGCATGTACTGGGATCTTCGCGCGCCGGTGGGCGTAATCGCCACGACCGACTTCCGCTCGTGGATGCCGATCTGCGCCTGCTATTCGGCCGGCAACCGTAACCGCTTCACCTTCGCGTGTTCCGAAAGCTCCGAGCCGCTGGTGATGCGCGGGGCGGTGCGCGAGGAGGACAACCGCCTGTACTACGCCTTCCATTTCTACGATCAGAAGATCGCCCGCCGCCGCCATGTGCTGGCGAAGCTCCGCATCGATTCGCGCGACGTGTTCTGGAGCGACGCGGTGCGCGAGGGCGCGGACTGGATGACCGCGGTTTCCGGCCGCAAGCCGGCGTTCGTCCCCGAGGCCGCCTTCGCGCCGCTCTATTCCACCTGGTACAACTTCCATCAGAACGTGTTCGCCCAGGACATCGAACGCGAATGTGCCATCGCCTCGAAGATGGGCATGAAGACGCTCATCGTCGACGACGGCTGGCAGACCGAAGACACCAATCGCGGTTACGCCTTCTGCGGCGACTGGAAGGTGTCGAAGCGCCGCTTCCCCGACATGAAGGCGCATGTCGCGAAGGTGCACGCCTGCGGCATGAAGTACATGCTCTGGTACTCGGTGCCGTTCGTCGGCGACAAGAGCGAGAACCTCACGCGGTTCAAGGGCAAGTACCTCTACCACAACGACCGGCTCTCCACGAACTGCCTCGATCCGCGTTTCCCCGAAGTGCGCGAGTTCCTCATCGGCACCTACGAGAAGGCGGTGCGCGAATGGGACATCGACGGACTCAAGCTCGACTTCATCGATTCGATTCACACGTCCGGCAAAGACCCCGCGCTCAAGAACAATTTCAAGGGCCGCGACTTCAAGAGCGTGACCGCGGCGACGGAGAAGCTGTTGGCCGACGTCTATGCGCGGCTCAAGGCGATCAAGCCCGACATCCTCATCGAGTACCGCCAGGCCTACATCGGCCCGTCCATCCGCGCTGGCGCCAACATGCTGCGCGTCGGGGATTGCCCTGCCGATCCCCAGCGCAACCGCACCGGCATCGTCAATCTCCGCCTCACCTCCGGTGCCACCGCGGTACATGCGGATATGCTGGAATGGCATCCCTCCGACACGCCCGAGGCGGCGGCGCTGAACGTACTCTCGTGCATGTTCGGCACGGTGCAGTACTCGATGAAGTTCGCAGGGTTGGACGCGAAGCACGTCGAGATGATCGGCCACTGGAGCCGGTTCGGTGCGGCCCATGTCGGGGCGTTGCAGCGCGGGAAGTTCCGCGCCTACCACCCCGAACTCAACTATCCGCTGTTGGAAGGCGAAGACGCGAAGGAGCGCATCTTTGGCGTCTACGCCGCCGAAATCGCGGTGAAGACGGGTCCGCTCGACCGCACGGTCTACATCCTCAACGCCACCGAGGCCGATTCGCTCATGGTGGATCTCGGCGGTGCGGCGACGGTCGTCGTGCGCGACACCTGGGGCAAGGAAACCGCTCGTCGCGAAGTCGCGGCCGGTCCCGCGCGCCTCGCGGTGCCACCCTCCGGCTATCTGGAAATCTTGGCGAAATAAGCCACGACAGGAAATGTCAAGAAGAGTGTATGTTGTAGGAGAATTTAGGAGTAAAACATGAAAAAGACATTGATGTTGACGACGGTGGGCATTGCTCTGGCCGTCTGCTCGGGGGTGGGGGCCGCGCAAGTGGCACCCAAGGCGATGGAGGTGCTGCCGCTCGGCGCGGTGCGTCCTGAAAAGTGGCTGTTGAAGCAGCTCGAACGTCAGCGCGACGGACTCACCGGGCATGCGGAGCAGCTCTATGGCGACATCGGAAATTCCGACTGGCTCACCGGCGCGAACAAGGGCGGACAGTACAACTGGGAACGCGGTCCTTACTATGCCAAGGGCCTGATGGCGCTGGTGTTCACCCTCGATGACGCGAAGCTCAAAGAACGTGCCCGCCGTTGGGCCGACACCGTGCTCAAGTCGCAGCGCGAAAACGGCGATTTCGGTCCGAAGAAGGACAACTGGTGGGCGAATATGATTGCGCTCCACTACTTGCGCGACTGGTGCGAGGCGACTGGCGATGCGCGCGTGGTGCCGTTCCTCCAGAAGTATTTCGCGTACCAGGCGAAACGCCTGCCCGCGCATCCGCTTCAGAAGGACTCCGCCTGGGCGTGCTGCCGCGGCGGTGACGAACTCGAGGTGGTGATGTGGCTCTACGACCGCACGCAGGATGCGGCGGTGCTGGACTTCGCCCGCCTCCTGGCTTCGCAGACGGCAGACTGGACGAACTTCTACCATGACGGCGGCGACGGCAGCTGGAATCTTGGCTACCGCAGCCATATTGTCAACTTCATGCAGGGCCTCAAATTCCCGGCGGTGCGGAGCCGTCTTTCCGGTGATGTTCGCGACCGCAGCGCCTACCGCGCCGCGTTCGACCCCGAGGGCTGGGCGATGCGCATGCATGGTCGCATCGACCGGATGGTCAACGGTACCGAGCCGCTTTCGGGACGCGGCGCCAACCAGGGTACCGAGCTGTGCGCCATCGCCGAACGCATCCTTTCCTGCCGCGAAGTGCTTTCCGCCACGGGCGAGATGCAGGCGGCGGACGACATGGAAGTCGTCGCGTTCAACTCGCTGCCTGCGACTCTGGGAGATGACGGACGCGGGCTGCGTTACTACCTGCTGTTGAACCAGCCGATGTGCACGATGAAGTCGGTGCTCGGCTTCGAGTGCAACGGTCGTGGTGACGCGTACACGCCGGGTCCGGATGCCGGTTTCGGCTGCTGCCGGTCGAACTTCCACTTTGCGTGGCCGAAGTTCGTGCAGTCGCTCTGGATGGCGAAAGACGGCGGCCTCGCCGCAGTTGCCTACGCGCCGTCGAAGGTCACCACGCCGACCGCGACGATCCGCACCTCGGGTGCCTATCCCTTCGGCGACGGCGTGACGCTCGAAGTGCTTGCTGCGAAGGGTGGCAAGTGGCCGCTCTTCGTGCGTATCCCCGGCTGGTGCTGCGGTGCGGATGTGAAGGTCAACGGCGTTTCCGTCAATGGTGCGGTCGCAGGCAGGTTCTGCCGGTTGGAACGCGAATGGAAGGCGGGCGACAAGGTGGAACTTGCGTTCCCGGCCGAGGCCCAGGTCGAAACGGGCATCAACGGGTCCGTTGCCGTCAAGCGCGGTGCGTTGGTCTACTCGCTCAAGATGGCAGCCGACATTACCGTCCTGCCGGTTCGGAAGGGGCGTGAAGGGTTCCCGGCGCGCGAGTACCGTGCGAAAGACGCGTGGAATCGTGCGCTGGTGCTGAAGGATGCTCACACGCTGGCGGCCGAGTTCAAGCCGGCGGCTGAAGCTCCCGCCGATCCGTTCGTCCATGGCGCGGTGCCGTGTTCGCTCAAGGTGAAGGCCGGATTCACGACCTACGGCGGCTGGGGTTCGTTCCGTCCGCTGTGCTTCACCGCTCAGGCGGTCGAACCGCCGCCGTCGCCGCTTGCGAAGGACCGCGTGACCGATGTGGGCGACATCGAACTGGTGCCGCTAGGGTCCACCCAGATCCGCATCACGCTCTTCCCATGGACGCAAGCTAGATAATCGTTCAACTCCATAAAAGAATGAGGATGTCCCCAAAAGGACATCCTCATTCTTTTTAACCCTTTAACTCTTAATCCCAACCGCTTAACCCCAACCGCTTGATCCCAACCGCTTAACCCCCACCGCTTAATCTTTAACTTTTAACCTTTAACTTTTAACCTTTAATCTTCCTCATACTTTGAGGTGGACGTTCTTGCGTTCGAGGAACCAGAGGAAGCACCAGCAGACCAGAATGTAGGTCGCCGAGGTCAAGACCAGTCCGGCCTCCTTGGACATTTGGTTTGCGAGTCCACCGAAGAAGAACTTGTTGATGCCGTTGAAGTCGACGATGCGCTGGGCCATGTAGATGGTGATCGAGTTCAGTCCGATGACGCGGAAGAAATAGGTCCAGCGGCGCAGCTTCCACACGTCGCAGATGGTGTAGAAGACCATGAAGAAGAAGCACGAGTAGGCGCCGGCGAAGAGCGCAAAGGTCGGGGACCAGAGCTTCTTGATGCAGGGGCACCAGGGCTGCCATGCGAAGCCGAGTGCGAGGAGGCCAAGCGCGAAGCCGAGCAGCGTGAGCACCTTGCGTTTTTCCGCCCAGGCCGAACGTACGATTTCGCCCGCGAACACGCCGAACATCGCCGTACAGGTGCCGCTCAGGACTGAGATGATCGATTCGGGGTCGCCCATTTTTGAAAGGGTGTGTCCGTGTAGGAACGTACGGTCGATCCAGTACACGATGTTGCCCTCGAGCGAGAAGGGACCCTTCCCTGCCGGCGCATTCGGCGCCACGTTGAACGCCAGCAGCGACCAGTAGCCGATCAGCAGACCGGCGGCGATGGCGATGCGCACGCCGACTTTTCTGACGAACACGTAGAGCAGGGCCGAGAACATCCATGACAGACCGATGAACTGCAGCACGCCCGGAATGCGCAGATGGGCGAATTGGAATTTGAACAGACCGGAATAGACGAGACCGAGCAGAAAGAGAAGGAAGCCGCGCTTGAAGATGCGCAGTACGATCTTCGTCGTGGACGCCCCCTTGGCGACCTGGCTCGCGTACGAGAAGGGCCACGAGATACCGGCGATAAAGAGGAACGTCGGGAAGATCGTGTCGTGCTGGACGATTCCCTCCCATTCGACATGGCGCATCTGCTGCGCAAGCCAGCAGCCTTTCATGCCGATCCAGTTGCAGAAGCGTTCGACGAGGGCGGCAAAGCCCATGATGAAGAGCATGTCCGCACCGCGGAATGTATCCAGTGAAATCAGGCGATCTTTCTTTTCCATAAGTCTTTCCTTCGGGTTTAGGCGACTATTGTATCATATTTGTTCTGCTTTGGTAGAGCTAAATAAATGGGCTCTTCGTGCATAAGTGTGGGTCGATTCCCGCCGCATAAGTTCATTTTGCCCGAGTGTTTTTCGCCGGTCTGGTCCGCGTTTGGACGGCATCCCTTTTCCTCACGCCGCGCCTACATCGCTCTTCGCCCCTCCACCAATTGTGTTCCGCATGAAAATCAAGCAATCCGTCGCCTGAATCGTCCGTCCGAAAAAGCGTTCCGCGGGAATTCACGCCGACCGTCGTCGTCGCAGCCAGCCGAGGAGCCGCCGCGGCGTCCG
>JAKSOY010000255.1 GCA_024405255.1 Kiritimatiellia bacterium | reverse complement strand
TAACCTGTAACCTATTCTCTCTCCGTCGGCAGTCCCCACTCCTCGAGTTTCGTTGCAATCCAGTCAAAAGACGCCTGATGCATCTCGCGCGACGATCCCGTGAGCACGGGTCCGCACGCAAGACGGATTTCCTTGCTGGGATCGACCGTACCAAAGTCCTTGGAAAAGCCCTTGCCGTCCGGACGCGTCGGCATGATGTCCGTCTTGACGGCGATCGGCACCACCGGCACGCCCGTCTTTTCGGCGAGCTTCGTACCGATCGAACTCCAGCCCTTGCGTGCGAACACCGGCACGCGCGTTCCCTGCGCGAAGATGAGCACGGACTGCTTTTCGTCGCGAATGCGCGCCCCGCACACATTGAAGATCGTCATCAGGTCCTCGCGCGGGTTGGTGCGTCCAATCGGCACGAGGCCCATGTGCGTCGCCGCCTTGCCGAGTCCGGGCGTGTTGATGATGGACGCCTTCACCACCGTCGAGAAAGGTCCGTAGGTCAGGAGAACGAACGGCAGCAGCGTGGTCTCAGTCGTGGACATGTGATTCGCCAGGTAGACGACAGGTCCCTGATAGTCGCGCCGGTTGTTCCATCCTTCCGCGTACACCTTCGTCCCGTAGCTCTCCGCCTTCTGCACGGCGTAGAAGCAGAACTTCGCCCAGATGTCCGTATTCAGCTTCCCGCGCCATTCCGCAATCGAGCTACGCACAAAAACGCTCAACACGCTCCACGCGAATCCCAGCGTGGTCAGACGCCCCGGTTTGCGTACTGTCGGCGCACACCGGTCGGGCGGCGTTTCATAACCACCTGTCGCGAGCAATTCGGCTCGGAATTGCTCAAGCGTTGTCTCCGTCATAGTCCTCGACTCCCTTACGCCTCGGGCGGCGTTGCCACAGGCGCGGGCGCGGGTGCCGCTCCGGCGCCTGTTTCATTCTGCTGTTGCTGCTGCTGTTCACGCGCCTCGCGCTGACGGCGCAGCTCTTCCTGAATCTGGATCAGCGTCTGGCGCTGCTGCTCGCGTTCGGCCGCCGCCTTCTCGCGATCGGCCGCCGCCTTCTCGCGCTCGGCCTTCGCCTGCTCGGCCGCCGCCGCCTGACGCGCGGACTCCGCCTGGCGCTCGGCTTCCTTCTGCAACCGACGCTGACGCAAACGCGCCAATGCGTCACCCGCCGTTTCATTAGGCGCAGCCGCAGCCGCACCGTCGGGATTCGCACCCGCCATCGGCATGCCGCCACGCATGCCGCCGAAACCGCCGCGGCCACCGCCCCAGGAAGGACGTCCGCCGAAGCCGCCGCCGTTCGGCAGACCGCCACGCATGCCCATCATGCCGCGATTGGCCATTGCGTTCGGCTGGCCAGGACGCCCCGCGCCGCCCTTTCCGCCCTTCGCATTCGGGTCCGCGCCTTCGCCCAGCTTGAGCGTGCCCTCCACGCCATCGCGTTCAAGCGTCACCGTCATCTCGTGCGGATCGGCCGACTTGATGGTCCAGCCGTCGCGCGTCTCGCCGACTTTCATGTAGTAGGTCGCCGCCGGCTGCTTCGACGAATCGGTAAAGCCCACGGCAATCGATCCGCGCGGCGTCACATTGAGCGCCGAAATGCGCACGCCCGAAAGCATCGCCTGCACATCGGGCGGCACTTCGTCAGTTCCTATACCGTTTTGTCCGCCTGGAGTGCCATAAGCACCACTACCACCACCCGGAATGTCGACGAATCCCGGCGGCTCCGGACCGAACGGCATCCGGTCGAGAATCGTCTTATAGCGGGCGAAACGCGGATCTTCCGGCTTTTCAGCGGCCGTCGGCACCGAATTCGTACCCGAACTCGTATCCGCCTCGTCATCGTCCTCGTCTTTCGCATCGGCCTTGACCGCCGCCTGCGCAACGGCGTTCGTCGCACCCGCCTCCCTCACCGCAGGGGCCTTGGCCGATGTCTCGGCAACCGCATTCGTCGTCGGCGCCTTGGCCTCGGACAGCGCCTCGGCCTTCTTCGCAACCACATTCGTCACAGGCTCCTTGGCCTCGGACACCTGAGCCTCGGCCTTCGCAACGGCATTCGTTGCAGGCGCTTTAACCTCAGGAGCCTTCGCAACCGCATTCATAGCGGGCGCTTTGGCTTCAGGCGCCGGAGCCTCGGCCTTCGCGACAGGAGCCGCAACCGCAGACGCGGCGGCCACCTGATTCGTCGACGCGACAGGGGTCTGAACGGCGTCAGCAGCGACACAGAAGAGCGGCAGCGCGCCCAGCACAGCAAAAAGAATCTGATAAGGGTGTTTCATACCACTATTTTACCACATTTTGCGTCATTATGCCAACAGTCCTCAATAGAGAAAACCAAAGGCCCAAAGAGGCACTCGAGCGCCGCGTCCGACCTCAAGATCGTCAATTGCCAAATAGCTATCCGGTAAATCGGCAATCTGACCGAAACCTTTTCCAGGTCCTCCGACTTCAAAAAGGAAGCGACCATTCACTCGAAAATCGCCTTGCTTGGGGTAGGAGGTCTCGTAGAACTCGCCAACTTGATTGTTGAATGTCGCTTCACGAACCGTTCCCTTATCGGGGGTTGAGGTCAATGCATACATCAGATTGGCATTCTCGCAATAGATCTTATTGGGAGACCCAAGATGTTTAAGAGCTTCCGCATCCTCCGCCAAAAGTCCCAACAGCCCAGCACGTTTCAGCACATGCAAGATGCGGAGACCCTGCTTTCGATCCATTTCAAGATTACGGCAGAGGGCTGTGATTGAAGGTGTCTGAGGCGTTGACTCGGAAAGAATTGTGAGCATTCGACGAATCTTACGGACCGTTTCCGATGTCACGTCCTCTGTCTTCGGTAAATCTACATCCAGAACCTGATTGACAACTTGTACCAGTTTTTGAGTAAAGTGCCCAGGATCTTCACGCGAGAACGGGTAATAGCCCATTTTCAGATAGCGCTCAAATGCGGGAATCACTTTTATCGCCCGCGTCACATGCATGGCCAGGTCAACATGGTTTTTCAGCAAATCCTCAAGTCCTACGGAAGAGAATTTAAAACCGTGTTCCAAGTTCAAATACTCGCGAAACGACATACCTGGTAAGGAGTAGGCAACTTGTCGTCGTGAAAGATCTCCTTGACCTTCCGCCAACCGAAGGATGGACGATCCTGTATAGGCAATATGAAGTTCCTTAAAGTTATCATAGAGGTTTTTGACCAATCGTTGCCAATCTGGCAGATAATGAATCTCATCGATAAGCAACCTCGTACCACCGTGTTTAACGTGATAATCAACCAGATCATAAAGCTCTGTTGCATTGAGCCAAAGGTTATCAAGCGAAACATAAAGCGCGTGACGAGCCTCTTCTGGATGTTCTTTCAAATACTGCAAGAATATCGTCGTCTTTCCGACACCTCGTGGCCCATTCAACGCAAGAATACGTACGGACCAATCAAGTTCAGCGAAAAGGAAGCGATGGAATGTACAATCCACCTCACGAACGAGTTTGTCCGAAATATCATAAATTCTCTGAATAATGTCACCATTCATCGATTCAAATCCTTTGCGTATGGTTTACAAACCACATATTATACCAAATTCTAGGGTTTACAAACCACAC
The DNA here is from genome assembly GCA_024405255.1 of Kiritimatiellia bacterium. The sequence goes on along the minus strand of JAKSOY010000255.1, from coordinate 2,374 downwards.
ATCAGAGAGAAAATCATAATCATAATCGGCAGTGATCGGGGGGCTTGTACCGTTCGTTCCACAGCTCGCAACCGAGGCCGTGGTACTACACGTGCTCCTCCGTAATCACCTCTTCCCCTCCAGCTAGATGCCCGCGGCAGCGAAACGAGGTTCCGCGCGGGCACCCCGGCTCGGCACGCAATCCGTGACAATCCGTGCAATCCGTGGACCCAACCGGCCCGGAGGCATTTTACATTCTACATTTTACATTCTACATTCGGCGTGGCTTCCGTCTCAGGCCCAGAACGCCCAGCCCCCAAAGGAGCAGCATCGCGCCGGACGGTTCAGGAACCGCGTGGGACATACCATCCCAGGCCACTGCCGGAACCACCGTGGCGGACATCGGCATCGTCTGAATATGATGGCCGGCCTGCAGGTCTTCGTAGGAGACGGCCACCCCGCCGGCGACCCCGGACCAGTCGCCTCCCTCGTAGATGCCGAGTTCGATCATGAACTTCGCACCGGGGCCGTAGTCGCCAAGGCCCGCATACAGAGGTTCAACTGACCCGGACACCTCGAGGGTGTTGCCGAGACTCATGAAATCGAACGCCGAGTCCCCATAGAGATTGAGATACGACGAAACCCCGTCCGACTCGGCCTTCACGCGGACGGCATTGACGCGATCGCCAAGCAGTTCGTCGATGCGGACATACGAACCGTCAAAACACGACACCGTGGCCTCGTCGTCGAAGTACCAGAACAGCGCCTCCCCGGACAATACCTCTCCCGTCGAATCCGCCAGACACCCCAGAAGGATTCCCACCGCCGCAAAACCGGACAACATGCTTTTCATCGACATCCCTTACCCCTCTTCTTGCACGGACGGTTTCACCACTTCCCAGCTGAACTTGAACGCCTTGCCCTTGCGAATGTACCAAATCGCAGTCCCCACGGGCGCGATGGCATTCTCGTCGCGCGCCTTCTGCCGCCAGACACCCTTCTCTTCATCCCACGCGTAACCCCCGCCGGTGCCCCATTTCCCGGACTTCCACGTGTAGGTCACCATCCCCCCGTCGGACGTAATGACCGAGATCTGGTCGGACGAAAGCGGGTTGCCTTCCCACTTGATCGCATTGAGGTCCGTCGCCACCGTACGATCCGGATTCGCCAGTAGCGTCCACGTCGGGGCCGCTGCCGATCCGCCCACGACCGTCGTGTTCCCCGCAACCGCCTCGTACTGCCCGCTCACGTAGAACGGCTTCTCCACGTCTGCGCCCTCGCCGCTACGAACCAGCCACAGACCGACGCCGCGTTCGACCATGTGCGCCGAAGCCTCGCCCGCTTCGATCACGGTCTGCCCGTCGATCCCCTTCGTAACCGTCATCGCCGGTTCCCAGGTCCGGCTCGCCGAAACCGTCCACGCCTCGTAGATGCCGTCGGGCCGCACAGCCATCACCATGTCGCCGGGAACGAGGTTGCGCGTCTTGACGAGCGACGCGATGTCGATCGGCTTCGTCGCGTCGGCGGAAAAGCCGACCCACGGCACGTTGACGACCGTATTCACCTCTTTCGAGTCGATCCTGAGCAATCCGCCGACATTGACGCTTTCGACCCTCTCCGCCGCCGAGACCGAGGCCACCAGGAAAACCGCAACAATCGAAACGAAAACGCGTGAGATGTCTGACATTGGGAAATTCTTCATTTCAGCTCCTCGAACCTCAGTTTTCGATGACGATCTTGAAGTGCGTCAGCAAACAGCTCGGAATCGCGAAGTCGACCGTCGCCCAGCCGTCGCCACACGTACGAATGTTCGACGCCGCGACTTCCGTCCCTTGCGTTGCCAGGGCTTCCGCTGTCTCCACGTACACCAGCTTGATCTTGCCGCGCTTCACGGTTTCAACCAGCCAGGACTCGAAATCGGGCACGGTCTCACTCGCCTTCAGCGTCAACGAGATGCGCACGGTCCACTTGCCGTCCGCCAATGTCGGATCGATCGCCTCGATCACAAGGGAGTCGGCCTTCACCCAGGCACCGCCATTGCAGGTCAGGTCGAAGTAGGCCGTTTCGCGCACCGTCTCACCGTCGGTCAGCGTCGCCTTGTAGAGCGTCGTCGCGAGGTTTTGAACGCCGTTCGTGCCTTCGCCCGACGCCGAAACGACCGTGTAGGACTCGCCTGCCGACGTCCAGCCGGTCGGATCCGCCGGATTCGCGCCCGCCATCGGCTGGAAGACGACGCGGACGGCGTCAGCTCCCGCGCCGCCCTGCGGCCAGTCCATAGCGTTGTTCCACGCGATCGGCAGAATGTCGGCCACGTTTTCAACGACACGCACCTCATTCGTGCGCGTATCGAGCGCGAGATTCGTCAGTTCGTCGTGCGCCACCGAGGCAGGACGGA
>JAKSOY010000254.1 GCA_024405255.1 Kiritimatiellia bacterium | reverse complement strand
GCCTCTCAGCATGATTTGTGACCTGCTTCGTCCTGAAGGGCCTCGCAGCATGACGCGCGTCCTGCTTCGGCCTGAAGGGCCTCGCAGCATGACGCGCGTAGCGATATTCGGCCGCAACCCAATGGCAAGGCAAATGCAGCCTCGGCCGTAGAGCGCCTCGCGCGTCATGCTGCGAGGCCCTTCAGGCCGAAGCAGAGCGTCATGCTGCGAGGCCCTTCAGGCCGAAGCAGATCAGGCAAACCGCCATTCGAGCCGCCCGCCCTGACCTGGCACCACATATACCGAGGTGCCACCTTGAGGCGCGGCAATCTCGGCAAGCGCAGCATTGATACCATGCCAGGCATCGTAGCGCGAAACACCCGGCGCGGCTACACGCGACAAGAGCAAAAGCCGCCCATCGGCAAATTGCCGCGGTTCATCGCCTTTCGGGCGGTAGACCATGGCAAGCGGATCGGGAACGGCCTTGATCATCGGCGCCCCACGCCGTTCAAGCTCTGCCGCAACAGCACGCTCGCAGGGCGAAATGAAAGTTCCCATCAATGTAAATCCCTTCTCAACCGCCGACATCAACCGTGCCACGACCGCCGCATACTCACAGACGGGAATTTTCCGCGACAGCCGAATTGCACAGAGGCGACGGTCTTCACCCAGAAGCTCAACCGCGCCAACACCACTCCACCATTCGCCAACGGGAAGCCGTATTGAGTCAAATGGTTCAACGACCTTCAGCGGCGGCGGATTGCCATGCATCAGAAACCATTTGAGCGGATTGTTCTCAATATAGGCGTCGACGAGATCAATGATCTCGCGTGAGAGGCAAAGTCGATCGTGATACCCCTTCTCCCAATCGAATACAACACCCAGGTTTTTCGCCCGCCACTGCGTCCAACGCTTGAAATTCCTCACGAAAGCCGCGAGTTTCGCAAGCGGTTGGTCGAGGCCTGGCTGAATGTAGAGCCGAAAATGAACATGATCGGGCATGATGATCGACTTCTTCAGCGTGATTCCACTTGGCCGCGCCGCCTCACGGGCCAATGTCTCGGATGCTGCGAGCCCAACAGGTGAAAGCTCAAGGCGATCTGCTGAAATAACACGCCCGAAGATTGGCGGCCGACCCTCCACACCAAAGGATATGAAGAGCACCGCACCACGCGAATAATCGTAGTCTTTGAACCGCCGGAAATGCCCCGCAGCCTGTACATCTTTTGGTAATAATGCCATCGGTTGGTATTATAGCATATTTTGCTTCGGCGCGCGGGCTGCTTCGGCGCGCGGGCCGCTTCGGCGCGCGGGCCGCTTCGGCGCGCGGGCCGCTTGGGCGCGCGGGCTGCTTCGGCCTGAAGGGCCTCGCAGCAAGACGCGCGAAGCATTTAGACCACCCGGCACCGAGGCCCTTGGGCCTGAAGCAGATCAGGGCGAATTCAGCCTCGGCCGTAGAGCGCTTCGCGCGTCATGCTGCGAGGCCCTTTAGGCCGAAGCAGGCGCGTCATGCTGCGAGGCCCTTTAGGCCGAAGCAGATGAAAGCAGTGCGAAGGAAAGTGCGTAGAGGAGGCCGAAAATGAAATGAATGCCGCCTGACCCCTTTTCGAGGTCGAGCCAGGCGGGGGCTTCGGGGTTCGCCCGGTAGTCGCGCACCGCATGGCTGACGAGGCGCACCGTCAACGGCAGCACCAGCAGCGGCAGCGCGAGCGACCAAAGATCCAGCAGGATTTCCCAATTGCTCGACGCCGCCACCACCGCATAACCGACCTCCGCCAGTACCACAAGATACGGCACCGCGTGCAAAACGACGAAAAGCACGAGCGATCCCTTCGGTTTCAACACCCCCGCCAGCGTCGTAATGCCCGCCCGGCGATCCGTTGCGATGTCGCGCATGTCGTTGCCGTGCAGAATCACCCCCACCAACGCCGCCACCGGCAACGTCACCCCCACGAAGAGCACCCGCGGGAACCACGCCCACATCTCGTTCGACGCCGTGAAGTCGAACTGATGCGTAAATGCCTCCGGCGCCACGACTTCCATCACCACGAACATGTAAAGCACCCCTTGCAGCAAGGCGACGAACGGCACCCCAAGACCATGGTACTTGTACTTGATGCCCGTCGAATAATTGACGGCCCCCAGGAATCCGACAACTGCCATCACAAACAGCGGCAGATTAAACCGCCACTTCGCCGACAGCCCCAACCATTTACACACGCATGTCACACCACCGTCCGACACGCTTGGATAGAACAGCGTCGGAATCCCCAGCGCACCCGCCAGCACGAAGAGAATGCAGCCGAAGACGAACGTCTGGCGCAAGGATATCTTCCCCTCTTGAATCTGCGGCGTCGTCAGAAAGGCCCCTGGCGTTCGGTCGACGCCGCTCACTTCATCGCCCCAGGTGTTGAAGAGATTACACGTCAAAACGAGGGTAATCGCAGAAGCGAGCGCAAGTCCCCACCGAACCCATCCGCCGGGTTCGATCATATTCCCGCTCAATGCCCAGCCAAGTGCCACCAAAAACGGCACGAGCGGCGCCGTAATGCTCCATGGACGCGTCAGCAGAATCCAGTCCTTCAATGTCGCCTGTTTCGATTCCATCGTCTGTTCGTCTTTCCTCAGTTTGATTTACTTTTCATCGTAGAACGGATTCAACGACACGCAATTGACACCCAGACATTCGCCCGGTTGTGCCGCCGCATCATCGAAAACGAGCGGTATTTCCGACGCCCGCGCCACGAAGACGAGATGATGCAAGTTGATGCGCGCTACGCCCGTATTCTGTTCGTAACGGCCTTCCACGCGCCGATCGACATGCCGCCAGCATAATGCCGGCTTGAGTTCGGCCCCGGACCCCAGCGTCGCCTTCACGCCGAACACGCGCGGATTGTGGCGATTCGCCTTCACGTCCTTCACGTCGAACGTCGCGAACTGCAGGCAGTAGGTACGACCGGGAATCAACCCCTTCACGGTCTGCGCCAGCGTGTTCGTCGCATTCGCCGCACGCGTGAATGTCGCGAACGTATCGCCCAGACTTCCATTGCCGCCCCAGCGGTTCTGCACCCGCGCCCCCAAACCCCGATGCTGGTCCACCGCAACGGCGCCCGTTGCGGACCATCCCGCCAGCGAACCGCGGAAGTCGCCGTTCACAAGATGGTTCGGCAGATAGCGATAGCCGTAGGCATGACTCAGCATCTCCGTGTTCCCGTCCACACAATAGTGCCGCAGCAGCGCCATCGCCCAGCGGTGCATTTCGTGGTCCGCATAATAGCTGCCCCAATAGCCCGTGCACCCGAGTTCGCGGAAAGCGGGATCGTTCGCCACGAGGTTGAGCTGCATGTCGAGGAAGTATTTGAAATCGACTTCCGGGTGGTGTACGAGCGAAATGATCGGAATCTGCGTGAAGTCGCCGAAGGCGATGCCCGTGGAGGCCGCCGCACCCGGGCACCACCTCTCATAACTCCGCAGGGTTTCGGTCACATAGTTCCCCAGATAGGTCCGCGCCTCTTCCTCCGTCGCGCGCGTGCGGCAATAGGCCTCGAAGAGAAGCCGCCCGCGCCCCCGGCTCGCCTCGATGCTCGCACGCAGGAAATCGTGGTCGACGCTCGGTGTTCCGGGACGTCCCACGATCCACGTGTAGATGCGCCGGTTTTCGGGATTCGCAAAGGCCCGCAGTCCCCGCGTATACGCACGCAGCATCGCCGGCTGGCCAAAGAACTGCTCGTCGCACGTCAGGCCGTCATACCACGGACGCAACATCCCCTGCGCCGTCTCAAGCCGATGCGTGAGATCGTGTTCGTCCGCCAACTTGGTCGTACCGAGATTGGCGAGCCAGAGATACCCGCGTGCCCGGAATTCCGCCCGATGCTCTGCGGGGATCTGACCGCCGTTCTGCGTCGTGACGCACGGATTCGAATACTTCTCCTGAAAAGCCCAGTTGTACGGCGGGTTCTCCGCCACACGCGAATTGGTTCCAGGACAGTAATTGAAGATCTCGGCGATCTGCCGTACGACGAGCTGCCCCGCCGCGCGCGCACCCGTCACCGTAATCGTGTGCGGTCCGTAGGCGACCTCGCGGAAGGTCTCGCCACGCGGTGTCGCCGCATCGATGACGCATCGGCCGTCCAGCCGGACCTCCGCCGCAGCCGCCTTCGGCGTCGCAAGGAACACCCAGCCGTCACGCGTCGTCGTGAACGTGAACGTCTGCGCCTCGGTACCGGCGGCGAACGGCGTCGACAGCACTTCCGTCACCAGGTTGTTGAGGCGACGATGGCCGTTTGTCGACACCGGATCGACCACGCGATAGTTGAATGTCGTCCGCGCCAGCTCCTGCTCGGTACCGCGCCTCACGAGACGCGCCACGCCCTGGCCTTCGGTCCAGCCCGCCGGCAACGGTACGGAGGTCGCCTCCTTGCACGCAAGCGGACGCCGAACCTCGCCGACGGCGATGTCGAACGCACCCGCCGGCAACCTGCCGAATACGCGGAAGTCCATCGTCGGATTCGCCCGCGGCAACAGGCGCGGGGCCTTCGTCCACACGACCAGACAAGGCTCGCGGCTGAACTTGTCGATCTCGGACTTTTTCGTACCGGCGCGCGTCGCCTCGTCCAGCGCCTCCAGCCGCACATCCGCAAGGCTGAGCTCGCCAACTACGTCAAGCGCGTAGAACACGAAACTGTGCTGGCCTGGTCGCGAATTCTTCGGCGTGAACTCGGCGGAGACCGTGGTCCAGTCCCGATTCGCCGGGAAATTGTTCACGCCCCACGCATGGTACCACCCCGAATCGATCATCAGCACGCCATTGTTCCGGCTCTTGAAGTTTCGCGTGCGCACCTTTGCCGTGAGGCGGTAGTGGCCGTTTGTCATCATCTGCAGTCCCTGCTGGCGAATGGAGAACTCTCCCTTCTTCTCCTCCGTGAACCTGACGGTGAGACACGGCAGGCCATTCGGACCGCCCGTCGGTTCCCATTCGAGATTCGCGGGCGGAACGTGATAGCTCCAGAAGATCGGCAGATCCGTCTGGTCCGTCTCAAGACGTCCGTTCACAATCAGATTCTCGCTCGCGCCGCCCACCAGCGCCAACATGCCCAATACGAGTCCGCAGACGATTCGCTTCAACATCATCAACTCCTCCGATGCCTGATGGCCGTTCAATTGGGACGGCGATTCTCGTTCGGCGGAAGCGCCGCAAGGAGCGCCGTGCACCCTTCAAGAATGTCGTCGTATGTCACGTCGAAATTGCCCGTGTACCACGGATCGGCGATGTCACGTGTGGACCCCGCGAATTCGGGCAGCTTGTGGATCTTCGGCAGGTCCTCCGGATAGACGAGCCGGCGCAGATCGGCGATGTTGTAGGCATCCATGCCGATGAGCAGATCGTAGTCGCGCGCCCGGGCCGCATTGAGCAGCCAGGCGGCACGCGGGGTGAACGGAATCCCCTGCTGAACGAGTTTCCGACGCGTCCCCGAATGGATGTCGTTGCCGATTTCATCCGTATGCAGCGCCGCCGACTCCACGATGAGATCGGTCCGTCCGGCACGACGCACGAGCTCCTTCATCACAAACTCGGCCATCGGCGAGCGACAGATGTTTCCATGGCACAAAAAGAGGATCTTCATTCGTTCATTCCCGTCTGAAACGGCCTACCGACGTTCGAGCGGTGGACGGTGGGCCAACTGATACTCGTAGAGTGAAACCGGTTGAACGGGCTTGCCGGCACTTGTCCGCACGCAATCGGGACGCGTCTGCCCGTCCGGATGGGCGAAGGACGTGTTCGTCTGCCCCTTGCGCCCGTCGACGCGCCCCGTACATCCCACGCACCAGTTCTGCGCCGAAGCCCACGGATTCTGACAGACGAGCGTGCGCGCGGTGCAATTCCAAAGGACGAAGTTCGCCCCCGCCCAGCCGTGTCCGGACCCCGCGCTGCCGCGGTCCTGGACATTGAGCGCGCCATCCGTCTTGACATTGTCGTAGAGGCAGCCCGTCGCCCAACGATGGTGTGGACCGAAATCGCTCCAGGC
>JAKSOY010000253.1 GCA_024405255.1 Kiritimatiellia bacterium | reverse complement strand
GCGTTGCGGGCCTCGCGCACACCTGTAGCCACTTTGCTTCGCAAAGCTCGGGCTATGCCCTCGGGTGATACCCGTCGCCGCCGCGCGTAAGAATGTAACCTAACCCGCTAAAGGTGGGTTGGATAAAGAATGACCGTGGTCTTCAGGCTGCGGTCTTTCTTTATTTATGGATTGGGGAGTAGGGCTTAGACGTTAGGGAGTGGGGATTGACACTGCGGGGACAGACCCTGCGCGGAAGATCAAATTCGCCCCCCCAAAAGCGGAAAACACAAACTTACCTCATCCCGCGAGGGGGACTGTCCCCGCCGTGTTCAGAAGAAGGTTCATACGAACAATGGATTCAGCCGGGGACAGTCCACCTCTGATTATTGATTACGGACGCAGACTGCCCACCGGGCAGACGAACACCCCGTCATCAGGCCGACGGTAGGCGCAGTCCCCGACCGCCGTCAGCACCATCAGGAACGACGGCTTCGGCATCTTGTCCGTGTCGATTTTCGCCGCCAGCTTCGTCAGCGTGGCCGCGCCCTTGTCGATGAGCAGCTGTCCGCCGAGCTTGATTTCGACAAGCCCGTAGGACCCGTCGCGCAAATAGACGACGGCGTCGCACTCAAGCCCGCTTGCATCGTGATAATGCCGCACCTCGCCCATCAATGCGTCGGCGTAGACGCGCAAGTCGCGCACCGCCAGCGTCTCGAAAAGAAAGCCGAACGTCGGCAAATCGCCCATCAGTCCGCCCGGGCCGATCCGAAGTGCCGCCGTTGCAATCGAGGGATCGGCGAAATAGCGCGTATCGGACGTCCGGACCGGCGTCTTGCATCGGAGATTCGGACACCACGCCGGCATGTCCTCGATCGCAAAGATCCGCTTGAGCGCATTGATATACGAATAGACGGTGTCATCGTCAACAGCTCCGGACTCGTGAACCGCGAGGTCTTCCCGGATGACGGCCGCCGTCGACTGCGTTCCCTGCAGCCGCGCATACGAGCGCATGATCCGCCGCGCACGGTCCTCGTCCCTCGCGACGCCGTCCACGCGCGAAATGTCCCGCCTGACCACCGCGTCCAGATAGTCAAACGACGCATCCAGCGCCACTTCGCCCGAAAGTCCGCAGACAGCCGGCCATCCGCCGCGGCAAATCGCCTGTGCGACATCGGGCAGTTCCGAAAGAGCCGGATGCGCCCCCGTCAGGTCCTTTCCCTCAAAAAGGCCCGCAAGCGAGACCTCGCCGGAAGACTCGCCAGACTCAAACAGGGACATCGGCCGCATTTTCAGCCAAGCATAGCGCCCCGTGCCGCTGTGCTTGATTTCGGAATCATCAGGCGGAACGGCAGACCCAGTCAGCAGAAACTGCCCCCGCTCATCCGCATGATCAACCCGATAGCGGATGGCATCCCAGAGCACGGGCGCCTGCTGCCATTCGTCAATCAAACGCGGCGTCGCTCCATCCAGAAGTTCAGACGGACGAATCTTCGCCATAAGCAAATTGTGATCCCGCCTCTCCGGCTCATCAAGGTAGATGACGCTCTTCGCCGCATGCTCGCAGGTCGTCGTTTTGCCACACCACTTGATCCCCTCAACAAGGATGGCTCCAGCTGTTTGTGTCCGACGAGCAATCAAATCGTCTAAAATGCGCCTTTTATAGGTTTTCATGCTCCGTATTATACCATAACTTGCATGCGAAGAGTATGCATTCGGTTAGTTGAGACGATTTCGTTCGGTTAGTTATGATAGTTTCGTTCGGTTAGTTGTTGGACTTCTAGCGGTTCCTTGGCAGATCCACTTACCCTCGACACCATTGCGAATAAGTTAAGCAATGGGGGGCAAACATCGGGGTCTGTCCCCGTCAGACTTAAGCAATGGGGGGCAAACATCGGGGTCTGTCCCCGTCAGACTTAATGATGTCGACATCACTGGTCTTGGCGGAACAGCACTGACCAAAGCGTTCAATATGAACGATGGTTCGTGGAACTACACGGCTAATCCCGTTCCGGAGCCGACCTCGGGTCTCCTCCTGCTCCTCGGTGTCGCGGGCCTCGCCCTGCGCCGTCGTCGCGCATAATTTGCGCCAAAGTGATCAGCTAAAGGTTGATTGCTTTAAGAAGCCGCTCCTCACGGGGCGGCTTTTTGGTATAATAACAGACAACTGATAAATGGAGATAATGCTATGCCCATGGTAATGCCTGTACAGAAATTTGAAAACCCATCGTATGTCTCGGCTGTTTGCCGCGAGTCAAAGGATCCTATTTTCATTTCCGAAAACGGCTCCGAGAACATGGTTTTGATGAGCATGGATCAATACCGCAAGACGCTCTCTCGGATTGAGATTTACACGCGCATTGAAGAAGCGGAAGCGGCAATTGCCGAAGGTGACGAAATGGATGCATACGAGCATCTGAACACCCTCGGGAGCGGCGTCCATGCGTAAGATGCTCATCAACGCCCCCGCACGGGGCGACCTTGATTCCATTGACAATTATCTCCGCCGTGAGAAGTGCAATTCTCAGGCTGCCGACCATTTTGCCTCGGAAGTGCGCAAGGCCTATGATTCCGTCTTTGGGAATCCGCTCGCATTCCACTTATGTCCTGACCGCCATCTTGCGGCACGAGGATATCGCCCAGTGAAGGTTATGCGGTACATCATGCTGTACCGTTATGACGACCAGACAGACATCATTCACATTATTCGTTTTTTCCACGAACTACAGGATTATGCCAATATCCTTCTTCGAAATTGACAGACATTGCGGGATTCGGCATGTCCGACAACTAGTAAATCAAAAGTGCCGCTTTCGCGGCACTTTTGATTTGTTGTTACACCAACGACGGAATCGCGTTTACCGCACCGCGCAGTGCTTCGACGTTTTCGTGGTAGTAATGCCGTGTCATTGCCGTCGATTCGTGTCCGACGATGGATTGGGGAGTAGGGCTTAGACGTTAGGGAGTGGGGATTGACACTGCGGGGACAGACCCTGCGCGGAAGATCAAATTTGTCCCCCAAAAGCGGAAAACACAAACTTACCTCATCCCGCGAGGGGGACTGTCCCCGCCGTGTTCATCCCCGCCGTGTTCCGAAAACTTAAAATTCTACAGTTTCCGCGTCTCGCCACAGCCGCGCCAGACCGCCTCGTCCCGCGCTCGTCCGGCCAGAAACGAGCAAGCACCCGTCCCGCCTCCTCCTCGCGCACACAGGCCCAACGTCGCGCCGCTGTGGCACAACAGGGCTACTTGCGGTCGACGAGCCGCGAGAAGTCGAACTCTTCCAGCTTGTAGCCGGGGCAAAGTTCATCCATCGCTTTTTGGATCTCGCGGCGGCGCCAGTGGACTGCGGGGCCATGCCCAACCCCGCCGCTGAAAAGGCAGTAGAGCAGAATCGGCTCGTTGCCGACCAACAGGAACGCCGGATTTCCGCTGTCGCCCGTCACGATCTTCCCGCCAAGCGCCTTCCAATTCACATTGGTCGATGCGATGTTCAAGACTGCGTTCGAGGCGATGCCACGACACTCAGACAGGAACGCCTGCTCCCGCTGATTAAACGTTACGATAGGGAGCCCTTTTCCATCACCGATCCACTTGGCGTAGTCCTCGGGCAGAATCTTCGCCGGATGAATGTTCGGCGTGACCTCGTAATCCAAACTCCCGATCATGATGTCGCACTTCTCCAATGGCTTAGTCGCCTCGACCCGACACGGGCACACATCGCCCTCCCCATCGACAAAGAGAATCCGCACACCCTTCCACAGCGGAAAGTGCTTGGCGAAGATGATGTGCCGCTTGCTGATAAGCGTTCCCGCCCTGACCGTACCGGCCTCGTCGCTCCACGGACTCACGCAGCTGAAATCGACGTCCTTAAGCCAAAACTTCACATTCGACGGAAACGGCTTCTCCCACAGGCAACGCGGAAACCCGAGCTTCCCCTTGCTCGGCGGATAATCGTCAAAGCGCGACAAGCAGACCGCCGGATCTACTCCGGCGATCCGCTCTGCCATGCTGTTCGTCGCAAAGTCCAAGACCGGCAACGCGGCAGCAAAAATTATCGCGCTTACACTCATTGAGTGTATTATACCATTCTACAGCGTCGGAATTGCCGCCACTGCGCTCTTCAGCGCGTCGATGTTCTCATGGTAGTAGTGCCGCGTCATGGCAGTGGACTCATGGCCGACGATGGACTGGACGATGTGCAGCGGCACGCCCGCATTTGCCGCGAACGAGACAAACGTGTGCCGCAGCGAATGAAAGGTCGCCTCGGGCGTCCGGTTCTTGCGACCTTCGATCTTGATTGAGGTGACAATGTTCGCCGCGTGGAAGATCCCCGTCAGACGGTCGCTCACCTTGCTTCGCGTCACGGAATACATTTCCGAAATCATCGGCAGAACCGGGCCGGTGAGAATTGTTCGAATGTCCTGATCGTTCGATTGTTCAATTGTCGAAAGAAGCGCCTCTCCCAACGCCGGATGCACTGGAATCGTGATCGGCTTACCATGCGCGTGGCGTTTCGTCTTCTGAGGTATGAGCTGGATCACACCCGTCGAGATATTGATGTTCGCCCAGTCGAGACGGCAGCAATCGCCGAGCCGGAGTCCCGTGTAGATGCCGATCATGAAGAGGTTGTACCATTCCGCTCCGGCTTTCTTCGCCGCCGCAAGGAGCCGCTTCAGCTCGTCCATCGTCAGTTCCCGGCGGCTGTGCGAATCATCGGGCCGGAGGCGCACCCCTTCCCAGGGATCCTCGTCAAGTCCCGCCTTTGACGCGAGGACGTGGAATATCTCCCGGAGGACGCAAACGCGGGAGTTGTAGGTCGTGGCGCATAAGTCCGCCCGTAGACAGGCAAGATATTCCGCGACCATATCCGCCGTCACTCCGGCAAGATCATCGACCGGCAGATAAAACCGCTCCATCCAGCGGGCGAAGTGCATCCACACATTGCGTTTGGAGTCGAGCGTCGCCTTAGCGAGATCGTTGCGGTTCGGAGACATCACGTACGCGTTCCACACATCCGCGAGTGGAAGTCGCCGCTCCCCGAGTCCAAACGGGGCGAGAAACCGCTGAAGGAATCGCTCCGCCTGATCGCGGTCCTTTGTCCGTGTCGACCTGCAGTAGCGCTTACCATTGATGCCGACCCGCATTGTCCATCTTCCGCTCTTCTCCCTTTGAAGATTGCCCATGCCTTTTTCTCTTGCCATTGTGTCTCCTTTTTGATTATGGTTGAACGATTGATATTATATTTGAACTGCACTTTACTTCCCACACAACGGCACCATCTTGATTCACAATCCGTCATTTAAAGCCCTTCCTAGTAATCCATCCGTTGTCGGCTATCAGGCCTATCCGCTTCAGGCGGGCTATAACTGCTACACGGCGACATTCAAGGGTGTCGGCGAGAAGAAGCTTAAGCTCCAGGACCTCAAGATTGAGGGTTCGATGGGCTATATGACCGAGACGATTTCGCTCATCACCCTCGAAGGTCGCGATGCGGGCGTTAGCTACACCTGGTGCGCTCCCGAAGTCACGATGCTCGACCACTTCTGCTGGTATGATTTCGAGAAGATGGAAGAGGTCGATCTTGAGATTACGGATGGAATGGGTCTCTATGTGTTCTCTGACACAGGCGATGTTACCATCGTCGCCTCTGGCGAGGTTGTGCTTGGCGCACCGGAAATTACGCTTCAGGCCGGATACAACCTGACCGGCAATTTCCTCCCCGTTGACTTCGACCTTCAGCAGATTACGATCGAGGGTTCGATGGGCTATATGACCGAGACGATCTCGCTCATCACCCTCGAAGGTCGCGATGCGGGCGTTAGCTACACCTGGTGCGCTCCCGAAGTCACGATGCTCGACCACTTCTGCTGGTATGACTTCGACCAGATGAAGGAAGTCGAGTACGAGGTTAAAGCCGGTTCGGGTCTCTATGTGTTCTCCGACACTGGAGATGTCACGCTCAAGTTCCCGCAGGTTCTTCCGGCAAAGTAATTTAGCTGCGCGGCACGGTGTCGCGTGGTAAACGAGCCCCAGTTGCT
>JAKSOY010000252.1 GCA_024405255.1 Kiritimatiellia bacterium | reverse complement strand
ACACGCGAGAAGGCGGCATTGGAAAAAGCCGCGCGTGAGCAGCGGGCTCGTGAAAAGGCCGAAGCGGACCGCCTTGCGGTACTGGCCCAGAACCCGCTTCGTGTGGAACACCTGAAGCCGATTGATCCGAAGAAGGCGCCGAAGTCGGACAAGGAAAGTCTGGAGGAATTGCTGGAGTTGACGTCTCAGAAGGGTTCGAAGGGGACCCAGGCGAAGGATGTGAAATGAAATTATTTGTCGCAACACACAATGCGCACAAGCTGCGCGAGATCGGCGAGATTCTGCCGGGCTTTGAGATCTGCGCAGACGATCCGGATGCCGAAGAGACGGCGGAAACATTCGAAGGCAACGCGCTGATCAAGGTTCGCGCGATCGCCGCGCGCCATGTGGGCGCCTGGTCGATGGCGGATGACTCGGGGCTGGAAGTCGAGGCCCTCAATGGCGCACCAGGCGTGCGGTCCGCCCGTTATGCGGGCGAGCCGTCGAGTACGCCGGCCAACAATGCACTCCTCTTGAAGAACCTCTCGGGGGTGGCGAATCGTGCCGCACGGTTCGTTTGCGCGGTGGCGCTGGTCGCACCGGATGGCGCGGAACACGTGGTGCGCGGGGAGTGTCCGGGACGCATCTCGACCGAACCTTCGGGTGCGGGCGGCTTTGGCTACGATCCGCTTTTCGTGCCGACGGGATTCGACCGGTCGTTCGCCGATCTGGGCGAAGTGGAGAAGAACAAGATTTCGCATCGCGCGCGTGCGCTTGCTCAGGTGAAGACTCTTTTACTCGGATAAGGAAAAGACATGACACGAGAAGAAATTGAAAACAAGCTCAAGGAGACCATCGTCACCGCGCTTGACTTGGAAGACCTGACGGCAGCGGATATCGAAACCGAGATGCCGCTGTTCGGCGAGGGGCTGGGACTCGATTCCATCGATGCACTTGAACTCGGTATGGCCATCAAGAAGGCGTTCGGCGTGACGTTCTCGTCCAACCCGGCCGACAACAAGAAGACATTTTATTCGGTGAAGACGCTGGCGGATTTTGTGGAAGCCGCAGCCAAGTAAAAGTTCAAAGGGGACAGACATGACGGAAGCAGAAGTCGAGCAGAAGATCAAGGACATCCTTGTCGAAGAATTTGAATGCGATGCGGCGAAGCTGAAGCCCGAGACGAATCTCTTTACGGAGCTCGATCTCGATTCCATTGATGCGGTCGACTTGGTCGTGCGTCTGCAGCAGGAGACGAAGAAGAAGGTGAACCCGGAAGACTTCCGCCAGATCCGCACGCTCAACGATGTGACGAAGGCGGTGATGAAGCTCCTTGCGAGCTGAGTGCGTCGTGCGTTCTCGCAGGGGATGAAGGCGGGATGACCTTGTTCAGGAAATATTGGACCTTGCTCGTACTGGCGGCGTGCATCGCCGCCGCGCTTGTTTTCAAACGCTTCGTTTTCGTGGCGTGGTATCCGGTGTTCATGAGCGGTTTGATGGCGAGTTCGTTCGGGTTGTCGCTGCTGGGAAGGGAATCGCTCTGCTACACGCTCGCAAAGAAGATCCCGCCGCATATTCTGCCGCCGGATGCGGAAGGGTATTGCCGCACCTACACGATCTTCTGGACATCGTGGCTGGTGGTGAATGGCCTGATTGCCATTGGAACCATCTTCGCGCCGGGTCCGATGTGGCACCTTGAAAAGGCGGGCATTGACGTGCCGTGCGTCTGGGTGGTCTGGAATTGCTGCCTCTCCTATTGCGCAACGGGATTGATCCTGCTCGTCGAGCGTCTGATTCGTGCGCGCCGTTTCGCGGCGGTGTTCCACACCTCGGGTTCGACGGCGACGCCCAAACGGATTGTGAAGCCGTTTCCGACGCTGGCGAAAGAGGTCGCCTATCATCGTGCGCATCTCGCCTGTTTCGCGTCCGGGAAGAAGGGCGACGTCAAGCCCGTCTTCCTCGCGACGATCGAAGCGCCGCACATGTACGGGATGCTGTGGCGTGTTCTGCTGCCGCAGGCGACGGGATGTACGGTCGATCCGGAAGTGATTCTGACACCCGAATCGCTGCTCGCGAAAATGCGCGCCGCCGAAAAGGTTTTTCTCGTGACGACCCCGAGTTTCCTCGAACGCTTCTGCGCGTACGCAGACCAGTACGAGGTGCCGCAGAACTGCGTGGAGATCGTGACGAGCGGGGCGCTGCTGACGGCCCCCGTGAGCGCCGCGACGAAACGCGTGTTCGGACTTGCCCCGCGCGAGATCTTCGGCAGCACGGAGACAGGCGGTGTCGCGTGGCGGCGGCAGGATGTGCCCGATTGCGACTGGCAGGTGTTCGATCCCGTGAAGGTGCGGGCCGATGCCGAAGGACGTCTGGTGGTGAAGTCCCCATTTTCGTATGCGAAGGAATTCGTGATGGGCGACGGCGTCGAACTGGCCCCCGATGGACGAAGCTTCAAGCTGCTGGGGCGCCGCGACCGGCTTGTGAAGATCGCCGAGCAACGTGTGTCCCTGCCTGAGATGGAAGCGAAGATGGCGGCGCTGCCGGATGTGAAAGAAGTGGCGCTGGCGAAGTTGGAGGGCAAGCACGGTCCCATGCTGGGTGCCGTGGTGGTGCTCGCGCCGGATGTTGATACGTCGCGTGGGAAGAAGGCGCTGGCGCGGGACTTACGGACGAAGCTTCTGCCGATCTTTCCGAAGGGGACTGTCCCCAAACGCTATCGTTTCGTGCACGAGCTGCCGCGTAATGCGCAGGGCAAGGTGCAGACGGCCCGGCTGGTGGAGATCCTCGAGTCGAACCTTGTGGAACCGTTTGTCTCGCAGGTGGTGCGAACGGAATCCGCGTGGGAGGCCGATTGCGTGTTCGATGCAGGTGCGCCGTATTTCGAAGGACACTTCCCGGGCTTCGCCGTGTTGCCGGGTGTTGTGCAGTTGGGGATCGCCCGGCATTTTGCGGAATCCTTCCTTCGGCGGCCGCTGACGCTGGTGTCGGTGAAGAAGATGAAATTCACGCGGGTCGTGGTGCCGGGCGATATCGTGCATCTGACGCTGACACGCAAGGGCGAGACGGAAATCATCTACGAGTATCGAAAAGGAGCGGATGTATGTGCCAGTGGCGTGATGTGTTTTCAGGCGTGAGGGTGGCCGTTGTCGCCGTGTTGACGAGTCTGCTTGCCTACGGCGGGATGGATGCGGCTCTGCCGGAACGGGCGTCGGGTACATTCGTACAGCGAAAGACGCTCGCCGATGTCGAGGTGACGATTACGTCGACCGGGACGTTCCGGTTCGAGAAAGGGAAGTTCTTCGAGTGGCAGACGCTGAAACCGCTGCCGTCCACGTTCATCGCCACGCCGACGAACTACACGCTGGTCGTCAACAACAAGAAGACGACGCGTCGCCTCAAGAACAATGTCGACGAAATCGCGAAGATCTTCGAGATCAAGGAAGTGAAGGATTTCGTAAAGGACGTCAAAGCCGAGCCGCCGACGGGATTCCCCGATCGCGTGACTGTCTCGTTCAAGAACGGCGATAAACTCGCGATTGAGATGAAACGTTGAAAATCCTCCGTGCCAGTTTCCTTGTCGTTCTGTTCCTCCTCGCCGGCGTGCTGGCGGTGCGTCTGCCGCAGGGTGTGGAGACGGATCTCTACGGCCTGATCGATTCGGCGCACGGGGGCGTGATGCGCGAGATGGCGAAAGGACTTGCCACGCAAGGTCGCCTCCTGCTGGAGGGACAGGACCCCGATGTGCTGAAGGAACGTGCCGCGCAGATTCGTGCTCAACTCCATCAACCGCCGCAGCCGGACTACAAGGAGACGCTCGCCTTCATTGATACGCACAAGGCGGGATTGCTTGCGCTCGCGACGCGCGAACTCCTCCTTTCGGGTCAATATGCGCAGGTGGCGGAAGAGTCGGCCGCGCGTTTGTTCGGTCCTGTGCCACCGCTCTTCAGTGCGAAACGCGATCCGTTTCTGCTTGGCACGGACTACGCGCTGGCGCTGGAAACGAATCTTGCGGGCGGGTGGTCGCTTGACGCGGGCGATCCCGTGTTCGAGCAGGACGAGACCTGCTATCGCCTGCTCACGGTCGATCTCGCCACCGTACCGGCAGCCGAGATTGTATCCTTTCTTGTCGCGTGTGAACAGGCGAATGAGACGAAAGACGCGCCGTGTCGCATCTGGTGCAGCGGTCCCGCATTTCACACCGCGCGCGCGAGCGAGCAGTCGAAGCGCGAAATCAATTTGCTCTCGGGAATTTCGCTTGCGCTCGTCGTGCTCTTCGGGTGGCTGCTCTTTCGCTCGTTTCGTTTTCTGCCGCAGCTGCTGCTCGCGCTGGGCGTGGGGGCGTTGGCTGCGACGGGGATGCTCTTTGCGTTTTTCCCGCGTCCCCATGTGCTCACCTTTGTGTTCGGCACGTCGCTGATTGGATTGTCCGTCGACTATGTGTATCATGCGCGCGCAGCGGGCGATGTGCGGAAGATCATGCGTCCGCTTGCGCTCTCGCTCGCGACGACGCTCGCCTGTTTCGCGCCGCTGCTGTTTGCGGCGGTGAGCGTGTTGCGGCAGATGGCGCTGTTTACAAGCGCGGGGTTGCTCGCGGTAGCGACGTACGTTGTGCTGTGGCCGTGTAGGAACGCGGGGACGATCGTCGTTCCCCCGTGTTCGGCGCGTCGCTGTGTGGGGCGCTGGTCCTGGGTCGTTTTTGTGGTCTTGGCGGGACTCTTCGTGTGTCGGCATCCGACGCCGCAGCTTGTCATGGACCCCACGGCGTTCTATCGTCCCGACGTCTATCTCGCGCAGAGCGAGAAGAAGCTCCTGACGATCAGTCCCGTGCAGACGCAGCGCTTCGCGTTTGTTGCGGGCGAGACGTTGCAGGAGGCACTCGAACGCGAAGAGGCGGCGGGCGTGAAAGGCCTGTCGGCGGTGATCCCTTCGCTCAAACGACAGCGCGAGAATGCCGCGTTGAAGGCGGCGCTTGTGCGGGAACAAGGGGCCGCCTACACGGCGAAGACCGGACTTAAAATGCCGTCCGAAAATCCAGATGGATTCCTCGACCCCGAACAGCTCCCGGAGGGACCGTTGCGGACGATGCTTCGTTCGATGCGCGTGGCGGGGGGACTCGTCTCGCCGTATGCGGGTGTAGCCAGGAAACCGTTGGATTCCCATGTGACGATCTTGAAACCGCGTGTGGAGTTATTGGTTCTCTTTACGGAATTCACGGCATCGACGTTGTCTCTGCTGACCGTATCCCTTCTCGTGTTCGGCGTGTTGCTGGTCGTCTTTTTCAAGCGGAACTTCGTTCGCTTCGGATTTCCGATTTGCTTGAGCTTGCAGTCGACGGTTTTAGCGTTGATGCTCCTCGACGTGCCGATTACGTTCTTCACGTTGCTCTGCTTCTTCGTACTGATGGGGCTTGGAATCGACTACACGATTTTCCATCGGGGGCATCCCGCGCCCGAGACGCGTCGGGTCGTGTTGTATTCGTTTCTCACGAGCTTCGCCGGTCTCGGGCTGTTGGCGTTGACATCCTTCCCCGTCACGCGGTCGATGGGGCTCACATTCGCGATCGGCCTCTTTTTCGCGTATCTCTTTTCGCTGGGAGGGTCGAAGGATGTCTGAGGCCTGGCATACGCAGCGTGAGCAGAGCGCGGGACGAATCCGCCTGGCGATCCTCTGGCAACTTTACCGCCTTTTCGGGAAGGGTGTTCTCAAACTCGCCTGCATTCCGGTGATGGCCTTCATCTATCCGTTTGCGCGTCCCGCGAAAAAGGCGCTCTGCGATTTCCACGCGGTGCTGGCGGAATTCGCACCCTCCGCGCTGCCCAAATCCATTTTCCATTTTCCCTTTTCCACTTTCCGTTTATACCGCCATCTGCTGGGATTTGCGTGGTCGCTTGCGGACAAGCTGGATGCCTGTACGCTCAAGAAGAATCTGCCCACAATGTCCGTACGCGACGATGCAGGGGCGCGAGCCTTCCAGGCGTTGATCGCCGCGAAGAAAGGCGCCTTCCTCATTTCCACGCATCTCGGAACAATCGAAGTTCTCCCCGCCCTCGCCCAATCCCCCAATCGAACAATCGAACAA
>JAKSOY010000251.1 GCA_024405255.1 Kiritimatiellia bacterium | reverse complement strand
TCACGTGCCGATCTGCCGTCTCACTCGGTGAGGGTCAGCAGCCATCCGCCTTTCGGTTTGAGGGCGATCGCTTCATCGCGGGCGAAGGTACGGGCTTCCTGGAAGTCGGGAATCGCAAGGGCCTCGATGCGGACCTTGGCGGGGTCGAGTCCCAGCTGGGACCAGTCGATTGTCAGTTTCGCCGTACGCGCCTGCGCCGCGAAGTTGCCGACGGCCACCAGCGTCTTGCCCGGACGAATGAACGCCGTCGCCTTCACATCGGGCGAGTCCGTCGCCACCGCCGGATTCTTCTCCCAGTACCCGGCCATCTTCGCCTCCTCGATGCCGAAGTCGCTCCACGCCTTCCAGATGGCCGTGGGGTTGTTCTCCGTCACAGCGCCATAGTAGCGGCGCGTGGTACCGTAGACCGTACCGAGCCACGGATTGCCGCCTCCCTGCAGCATCTCGCCCATCAATCCGAACGGGATGCCCGAGAATGTCACGAACCACGTATCCGGCGTCATCGCATTGTATTGGAACGACTCGCCGAACCAGAGCCGGTCCACATAGGGGAAGAAGTCCGTATACTGGTTCGCCGGTCCCTTTGAATAGCCCGTATTCGAATGCAGATCGATCAGGGCCCCGGGACGGTACTGCTCGATGATGCGACGCATCCGCTTCATCACGGTACGATCGAAGGAGACGTCATCCATATAGATGCCGTCGATCCGATAGTTCTCGAACATCCAGCGCAACCCTTCGAGGTAATAGTTGATCCAGCGCGAATGGGGGGAAAGCACGAACGCCGCATCCACCACGCCGGCGACTTCACCGACCTTCACACCGCGGTCGGTGAGACGCACGTACCAGGCCGGACGATAGTTCTCGCCCATGTGTTCCCACAGCCACGGCGCGCCATGCGCCCGACCGGGTGCAATCACTTCACCGCCCAGGCTCCGCAGCGCCTGCAGCTCCGCCACGTGGTTGGAGAGTTCGCGAATCGTATAGTAGAGCTTCACCTTGCGGCCCTGCGCATGCTGCTCGTCGATATACTTCTTGAGCGGCTCCTGCACGACGAACGGATAGTTGATGACCGGATTGAGCGACTGCGCGTGATGGATGTTCGCGATATTCGCCCCCCGCGCCGCCGCCGCCGGGAATCCCTCCGGCGCCGCATGGTAGTAGCGCTGCGAGAATTGACGCTTCACATCCACGGGCTTCACCGGCGTTACCAGAAGGTCAAAGGCCCAGGTCCGCTTCTCCGGTGCCAACGTGACCTCGCCCGTGTGCGCGGCGACGGTGAGCCCCTCCTCGCCGCCGACCGAGATCGTCCCCTTCCCGCCATTCGCCCAGGCAGGTGGCGGCGCCGGATGGTACGAAACGTCCGCGATGAGCGGACCATGATACGTGCCGCCCCGGAACTCCACGTGAAGTCCCGCGTTCGGACCGCCCATCCAATAACTGTCATAGGGGCCCTTCCAGTTCCACACATACGCCTTCGGACTCAACCCGCCATCGCGTCCGCGATAGCCAATGCCCATCATATACTCGCTCGCCTCGGGCGTATACGCCGTCTCAAGGCGGACATCCTTCACGGTCATCGTCTTCTCCGTCTGGACGTCGACGAAGTAGCGGATGAAGCCGTCGAATTCCATCTGCGCCGTCAGCGCGAAGGAAATCCCGCGCTTCCGCGCGCGCGCGAACCAGCGGATGCGCCCCGGAGTCTGCGGCATCAGCGTCAGATTCTCTCCGCCGAATTCCGTCGTGCCGTCAGCCGTCTCAACCACGAACCGCAACGGCGCCTTGAGCACTTCTCGCGCACCGACCTTGATGGACTTCGGCAAACCGTTGCCGCCCAGCGTCACGACCTTTTCCGTCGCCGTGATCTGGCGTGCTTCCCTATCGCATGTCAGCGCCTTATAGGGCGCCACCGGCGTCTCGCCCTCGCCGATCCGCGAATTGAGCCAGCGAAGGCGCGACATCCGCCACAATTCGCTGTCGCCGTGGTCGTGTACGATCTTGTCCGACACCGTGATCTCCACATTGACCACTTGCGTGGCGGCATTTTCCGACAGCACCTTCACCTGTCCGCGATAGCATCCCGGCGCTGCATTGCGCGGAATCATCACGCCGCACCAGAACGGCTGCAGGCGATTCGCCGGCACGGAGACCGTCTGATGGAATTCGTGTCCATCCCAGTTGAAACCGTCCGTATTGATGCACGTGATCGTCTCGCCGTCGATACGCGCACCCGTCTCGCTCGTGAGGTCGGAGAATGCAAGCCGCGCCTCCTGCAACGCGCCACCCGGCGTCCACACGGCAATCTGCCACACGTAGTATTCGTCACGCAGCGCCGTACCCGCGAAGGTTCCGAACGTCGCCGCCTTCGCCCACTTCGCCGGCAGCCAGGCTGCGGGATGGATCGGGTTCGTACGGTCTTCCGTGAACACGACCGGATTCTCGGGATGCGCCTTCCGAAGCGCCGCCACTTCAGCCGTCGTCGCGCACAGGCCCATCGACGTCCAGGCTTCGAAGGCCGTCCGCGACTCGAAGCGCACCGTTTCAGCGGCAATCGGAGCCGTCTCTTTCAACGTCGCGCGCCAAGCGTTTCCCGCCGTGTAGTCCGCCTTGAAATAGTCGTTCCACATCGGCTGTCCACGACCTTCGTGCGAACCGCGCCGTTCGCGATACGGCAGATAGTAGATGTAGTAGTCGCCCGCGCCGGCAATCGGCTCGAACTCGACCACGCCCGCTTCGGCGGCGACAGTCGCCACCACGTTCGTCACTTCGACTCCCGTGGCGACCACGCTCACCCGTACTTTCTTGATGGCCGGTTCGGGATCGACCCGACGCCAGTTCAACACCGCACGCGCCAGCGGACCCGCTTGAGGCACACGCACGACGGCACGATGGTTGCCCCAGCCGTCCGGAGTCCACGTCTTCTCCGCCACGACGAACGGCGCGCCATCCGGCGCAAACGGTTCGACAGACATTCCCCACGCAACGGATGCGCAGCAGACGCATCCCATCAAGAAAGTACGTATTTTCATTCTGACTTACAGTCCCTTTCTCGTGAACCGATAGGTGCCTGCAGGATAGGTCCGCGTCTGCTTCTCGCCCGGCAGGGTGATAGACGCCGTCGCGCCCGTCGGGACCGTGACATCCCACACCCAGGTCTCGCCTTCATCTTCATAGCGCCACGCGCTCTTCACAAGGCCGAAGCGCGTCTTGTACTGCGCCTTCAGAGAACCCAGACGGCGGTCCGGCTTCGGCGCCATCACGATGTTCCGGAAGCCCGACGCCTTCGGATCGGCCGCAATGCCCGCACCGGTCTTGTAGATCCACGCGAGCACCGCGCCGTAGGCGTAGTGGTTGAACGAGTTCATGCCCACAGGACCGAATCCCGTATCCTTGCGATAGCTGTTCCAGCGTTCCCAGATCGTGGTCGCGCCCTGGTCGACGGAGTAGAGCCAGCTCGGATTCTTGTGCTGCAGGAGGAGCGTGTACGCGATGTCGCTCATGCCGTTCTCCGTCAGCGTATCCATCAGGATGGACGTCCCGAGGAAGCCGGTCTGCAGGCAGTCGCCGTGGTCCTTGAAGTTCTGGCGCAGGTTCGCGATCATCTTCGCCTTCGCCTCGCCTTCGACGAGGCCGAGCTTAAGCGCGAAGAGCGTCGGCGTCTGAAGGCGGTTGAGCGTCGCAAGCTTGAACGTGCCGTCCGGATTCATCAGGTTCGTCTGGATGTAGGCCTTCGCCTCGGCCGCCATCTTCACATAGCCCGACGCGTCCTTGCCGATCGCCGCGCCCATTTCCTGCATCATCCGCGCATCCCACAGCCAATAGCAGGCACCGAGATAGTCCCAGTACGCGAAGCGCTCGTGTCCCGGTACGCCCTCGTAGCTAAGCCAGTCGGCCCACTGGTAGCGGCCGTTCTCCTCTGCCGTCGCCTTGTGCTCGTACTTCGTCTCGGCACAACGGGCCACATAACGCGCCATCGCGTCCCAGTTCTCTTCGACGATCTTCGTATCCGCGAACTGCTTCCAGACCTGATACGGCACGATCACACCCGCGTCGGCCCAGCCCAGACGCATCGCCGATCCGCCGTACTGAGCCGCCGGCGCAACGCCCGGGAAGCCGCCCTTCGGATGCTGCGTATCACGCATGTCGCGCATCCACTTGTGGAAGAAGCGCGAAGTGTCGGCGTTGAACGTTCCCGCCTCCGCGAAGACCTGCGTGTCGGCCGTCCAGCCGAGACGCTCGTTGCGCTGCGGACAGTCCGTCGGCACCGAGAGGTAGTTCGAGAGCTGGCCCCAGTAGACATTGGCGATGAGTCGATTCACGTCCTTGTTGCCCGTCGTGATCTGGCCGAGTTCCATCTCCTTCGTGATCGAGGTCACGGGCAGGCTTTCCACCGTGAGCGTCACAACGTCGGTCGCCGTGATCGAGAGGTAGCGGTAGCCGAAGAACGTGAAGCGCGGGAAGTAGTCCGCCTCGTTGTCGGCAAACGTGTAGACGCAGCGCATGCCGTCGTTCGCGATACGCAGGTTCTCGCGGTAGAGCGATCCCGCCGGACCGTCATTGCCGCGGCTGCGTTCGCCATTGCCGTCGTTGAGCATCTCGCCCGGCAGGCAGGTGAGCGTCGTCCCGGCGGCCGCCTTCATCTTGAAGTGCGGCACGGCGGCGGCGTTCTGTCCGAAATCGACCACCAGCGTTTCGCCCGGCATGACCGTGAACGGTTCATTCGGCTTGAAGACGCGCGTCTTCACCACCGTGCCGAACACCTTCGGCGCCGACCCCTTCGTCCCGCGCCAGCAGTAGGCTTCGACCGGCTTGAGAACGAGGTCGAAACGGCGCACCACTTCGGCGCCCACATTCGGCAGAACATCGCCGTTGTAGCCCTTGAAGGCCTCCGCCGGCTTGAACGAGGAAAGTCCTTCCCACGGTGCGGCGATGCGCGCATCGTAGATTTCACCGTCGAACACCGCCGCACGCTTGACAGGACCGCCGATGCCCGCCTTCCAGTCGGTCGTGTTCGTCGTCAGCACCTCCTTGCGTCCATCGGCATATTCAATCAGCAGTTCCGCACGGAACGCGCTCTTCTTGCCAAGGTAGTTGACGATCTTGTCGCGCCACCAGCCGGCCGACACTTCGGCGCTCAACGTATTGGTCGCCCCGCGTGCGCAGTTGAGGTTCTTCGTGACGTCGTAGGTGTAGTAGTATTTCGTCTTGACGGCATGCGTGAAACCGGGTTTCAGCGCCTGCTCGGCACCGACGTTCTGACCGTTCACATACACTTCGAACACACCGAGACCGGAGACGACCCACTCGGCGCGCGTGATCGCCTGCTTGTTCGTGAAACGCGAGACGAACCAGCTTGTACCTTCCTCGGAGATCTGACGCTGCGTCGTCTCACGCCTCGTCGCCGGCGCATCCGCCGCGGCGATCCACGTGCTCGTGTACGCCGGCACGCCCGCGATCTCGCGCATGCGCGGGGCGGCCAGACGTACGCCCTCGGCACACGCCCCCCACGGACTGCAGCCATACTCGCCCGACACATCCGGCTGGACGAACGTCTTGCCATCCAGCGAGGCCTGCCAGGCGAGATCGTCCGTACGAACCGTCGTCACGCGTCCCTGCGCATCCGTGAACTCGAACGCGGCGATGAAACCCGCCCAGTTCGAATCCACGTTCTCGCCTTCGACTTCGACCGTGTTGCGTCCCGCCTTCACGGCGCTGCGGATATCCCACGCCACCGTGGGCTGGCGCCAGTCGTCGTGGCCCGAACCCTGTCGCGCCACTTCCTGTCCGTTCACTTTCACGATCGCACCGTTGTCGCACGCAAAGATGAGCTGGGCGCGCACAAGCGCCGCCGGCGCCTCGAAACTCGCCTTCAGAAACACCTTGCAGTGTTCCCGATGTCCCTGCGGATGCCAAATCCACTTGGCGCCCGTCAACGTCGCCGTATGCGTCTGCGGTGCTCCCCAAGCCACCGTCGTCGCCAGCGCCGCAAGCGCAAACGTGAACGCAAATGCCCGACCGATAAAAATCTTCTTCATAGAAAACCTCTTTACTGTTAAGATG
>JAKSOY010000250.1 GCA_024405255.1 Kiritimatiellia bacterium | reverse complement strand
AAGTTCCGCAAGGACAAGGACGGCAAGTGGGAGAAGTACAAGACCTACGGCGTTGACTATTCCGACTTTCCGATGGGACATGGTGAGAAGTCCGTGATGCGGCTTTTACGCTGGGGACTCGACCTTACTGATGACGAGATGCTGGCGATCCGCTGGCACATGGGTGGCTTTGACATCGCGGACAGTCCGGAGGCCCGGGCTAGCTTCACCGCCGCGGGCGCGAAATGTCCGCTTCTCGCGATTCTCATTGCCGCAGACGGACTCGCGGCGCATATTGTTGAGACGAAATAGGGAGATTGAGAATGTTTGATGGATTGAAGATTACTTTCGGGATGGGGATCGATGGCGCTCGGCGTTCGGGCGGGACCTCGGTCGGGGAAATCACGTGCGGGCCATTGGGGATGCTGAAGTTCCTCGAGACGCGCTATGCGTTGAACGGGAAGGCGATTTCGGATTTTGAGCGCATCGACGCCTACGCAAGGAAGATCGACGCCGCGAACTGCGAATGGTGTCGGGATAGTTTTGCGGTCGATCCTTGGAGTACGGCTGGCACCTTGCTGTCTTGGCGTGACGAGCTGGTGACATTGGGCTGGGATTTCAAGCGCACGGGGGAATCGGTACGTTTCGCCGCGCTTGCGAAGATCGAGGCGGCGGGGCCGAATTTGCCGATGGGGATGGCGGACCGGCTTGCGCGGATCGTCGCGGAAGCGAAGCGGAAGCTGCCCCACGCGTTGATCCTGGTTGACGCTTACGAAGACTTGCCGTTGATCTGGCGCAAGATTTTCTGCGCTTGCTTTGACGGGTGGCATGTGCTTCAGCCCGAGGTGAAACAGGAAATGCCGCAGGTCACGGTCATCAAGGGCGTGAATGACATCGCGCTCTCACGTGATGTCGCGCGCTATCTGTCTGCTGGAGGCGAAGAACGGATCGCGGTCATCTCCGAGGGCGATACTCAGGTGCTCGACGCAGAACTTCGACGCTTTGGCTTGCCGACGTTCGGGGTGTCGGATCCTTCGCGCGAGCGGAAGGCGATCCAAGCGCTGATCGGGGCGCTCTCCGAATACGGGCGTACGCGAGGTGATGAGTTCGCTGTCGCGGATTTGATTGCGGTACTTGAGAGTGTCTCGTCAGAACTCAGGAAGGACATTGAGCGCAATCCGATTTCGAAGCTGGCCGCTTCCCATGTCTCTGCGCTTAGGGCACAGTTAGTGGATAAGACGACGATCCGTCGGTCCGCTTTGTGGCGAATGGTCCAGATGATCGTTGGAGAGGGTGCCAGATGTCCGTATTCTGTGCATGAGCTGGGGGAGGTGTCCTTTTTGAGGTCCCCGGCAGAGATGGTGGATGAGGTGGATGTCGCCCTTTGGTCTCCATTTGTGCCGACGGGCAGATCTTCCGGGTTAATCTGCCGCAAGGAGGAGAAGGACGTATTGGGAATCACCGAGGCGGGGAAGCTCTTGATCGATGACGAGCGGGCGCGTCAGAATGCCCGTGAGCTGAAGTCCTGGGAACGGTGCCTTTCATTGATACGTGGGCAGCTCGTCCTGTTTGTGCCGGATAGGATTTCTGGCGATGCCGCAGGGGTTCATCCGCTCTATGACATGCTGCTCAAGAAAGCCGGAAAGGAGGCGAAGGACCTTGAGATGTGCAACAGCGATCTGATCGTCGACGGCGTCTGGTCCTTGGCCGGTCGCAGCATTAAGCTGAAGAACGCAACGGCGCACCGTCCAAAGTTCGCAGATGAGTACAGGATCGAGCCGGATTCGGGTCTCGCGCCTCGGTCGCTCAGTCCAACGCAACTGGAATCGCTGTTGTCCTGTCCGTTCCAGTGGTATCATAAATACCATCTCGGGCTGGTGCCGTCCGAAGCCGCGAAAAGTGAGACCACGAAGACGCGGCAAGGAAACATGGCGCACAGGATGGTCGAAGAGCTCGTCAAGGGCGGAACCGCAAGCGTGGCTGATGTGACCGAACGGTTCAGCGCGATTTTTGAGTCGCTCTGCGATGGCGTAATCCCCGAGTTTGCGGAACCCGACAGGAAGTTGGAACGAGAAAGCTTCAAGGCGCAGTTGCTGTCGAGTGTGAAGACATTGTGGAGACTGATGGAGGAGAGGGGGTTGCGGCCAGTCGCTTCCGAGTTCGAGTTTCTTAAAAAGGACTTCTGCGGGGTGCCGTTCACGGGGAAAGCAGACCTGATCTTGGAGGATGCGGACGGGCGACGGCATATTTTTGACTTCAAATGGTCGACGCGGAAAGACTATGCCGAAAAGGTCAAGGAGGGGACAAGCGTCCAGCTTGCGGCATACGATTGGCTTGGCGGCTTCGGGGCGAAAAGTGGATATTATCTTTTCCCGAATGAAAAGTTCGTGGAGAACATCCAGGACAACGCAAAGGTCTGGGAGCGGGCCCAGACGACATATCAGAAGCGCATTTCGGACATGCGGTCGGGATTGCTGTCCAAGGCCATAGACATCGGCCTCGACGGCTATCTCTCGGCCGAGAAGAAGACGCTCCGTCAGCAAGCGGCAAAAGCGCAGGGATTGGAGATCGACGTGCATGCCGGATGCCGCTATTGCGATTATAAGGCGCTGTGCGGGAAGCTGTGGGAAGAGGGAGGTGCGGAATGAGCGCATTTGACAATGTGGAGTTCATCAAGGCCAGCGCCGGATCGGGGAAGACGTTCCGATTGATGGAACGCGTCGAGGAGATCGTCATTGGCGAGAAGATCCCGATCACTTCCATCGTGGCCACGACGTTCACCGTCAAGGCGGCCAACGAGCTGAAAAGCCGTATTCGCCGGAAGCTGATTGAGGCCAATCGGATCGAAGAGGCGCAGCAGGTCGAAGAGTCGCTTATCGGTACTGTCGACAGCGTCTGCGGAAGAATCCTTTCCGACTATGCCATTGATGTGGGCGAGAGTCCGTCAATGACGGTTTTGCCGGAGGAAAATGTCGAAGAGTTCTTCTTCAGGGCGTTGCGAGAGACGATTTCAGCACGTCAAGATGTGATTGTTCCCCTGGGGGAGCGGCTTGGGTTTGATATGAGCGGATGGATGTCCGTCCTCCGCGATTTGATAGACGGAGCTCGGTCGAACGCCTTGGGTGCCGAAGACCTTGAAAAGGCCAAGGCGCAGTCCATCGCTGTCGCAAAGAAGATTTACGATGGTGCGGACACTTCGTTGACATTGGAGAGCGTCAGGCAGGATCTTGCGCCGCACATAGAAGAGATTAAAGAGGTCGCACAGGCGTTCGACGGGAATCCTACTGCGGTGGCCGGTCGTTTGGGCAAGGGGCTATGCGTCTTTTGCGTAGTAGCGGCTGAATATGAAGGTGCGGCATGGAAGGAGTTGCTGCGACTCTCCAAGACGAATCCGAGCGCGAGAAGAACGGAGAATCCCCAACTTCAGCAGGCAATGGAGACGCTTCGGCAGTCACTGGACGCCCGTTTGCTGCATTCGGCGGCCCTGCAGCAGGATGTGGTGGACTACATCACGGAGTTGTTCGAGCTGGCAAAAGAGGGGCTTGAGAAGTTCCAAGCGTATAAGCGCGAGTTTGGGCTGGTGGATTTTGTCGATCAGGAGGCAAAGGTCCTTGGGTTGCTGAATTCCTCCAAAGGCGCGGAATTGCGCAAGGCGATCAAGGAACGTGTCAAAGTCGTTATGGTTGATGAATTTCAGGATACGAGCCCGCTTCAGTTGGCGATATTCCTGAAACTGAACGAAATAGTCGGGCGATCTGTCTGGGTCGGCGATCCCAAGCAGTCGATTTATGCTTTCCGCGGCGCAGACCCGTCATTTATGGGAGAGATCCTGAATGGCGTGGAGGCGGCAGATCGGGCGAGGGTTGCGAAGGGTGAGAAGAGTTTGGTGTCTTCGCTGCCGTATTCCTGGCGCAGCAGAAAGAACCTGATTGAGTTCTCCAACGAGGTGTTTGCAAGGACCTTTCCGAGCATTCAGAAGGCGGATGTTCAATTGGGTCTTGACCCGTCGGAGGCGCAGAAGTCCGAACGGCAGGGTGGACGAATTTGCGTCTGGGAGAAGCAGGGTGATTATCGCTATTCGGGCGATGCCTTGTTCGCGGATCTGGCGGGTCGCGTGAAGCGGTTGTTTGCTGGAGACGCGCCTCGTCTGGGGAGATTCCGCGATCTTGCCATTTTGCTCCGAACGAACAAGGAGTGTTTCAAGATGTCAACGGCGCTTCAGCGGGAGGGGTTGCCGGTGTCGGTGGGCGGTGGCGAGCTGAAGAAAGACCCGATCGCCTACCTGGGAATGTGTGCGTATCGGCGGGCTTTTTCGTTGAAGGACACTGCCGCGGCCGAGATATTGCGGCGATATGTCCCGGGTGTCGATCTGGAAGCGCTTGAAGATGCGGAGCAGAACATGACTCCGCTTGAAATGCTCGAGCGGGCGATCATCGCTTTCGGCATTGAGGATTATGTTCGTAGCGGACTTAACCGCGAACAAGGGTTGGCGACGCTTGAAGCCCTGCGTGATCTTTGCCGCGAGTACATGTCGGACTGCGGTTTGCGTGGAGTCCCTGCGACGCAGTCCGGATTCATTCAGTATTTTGCGGAGTCGGAGAAAGAGGGCGCTTCGGCGGCCGGAGGCGATTGCATTCAGGTGATGACCTACCACAAGGCCAAGGGGTTGGAATGGCCTGTGGTCGTGTTGGGGTCTCTTGACGAATTGCCGAAGGGGTCTCCGTTCGGAGTCCGCGTGATCCAGTGTGGGACATTTGACGCCACCAATCCTCTTGCCAGCAGGACGCTTCAATACGTCCCGGCGCCATTTGCCGCGAAGCATAAGGATGAAACGGGACCGTTCGTAGATCGGGGCATTGCCGCTTTTGACGATCTGCATCGTGATGTTCTTGCGGCCGAAATGGAAGAAGCGCGCCGTCTGATGTATGTTGGCGTGACGCGAGCACGGGACGAGGTGATATTCTTTGCTAAGAAGCAGACGAGGAACGACAATCCGGAAGGCGAACCCAAGATAGGTTGGTTGGAGGCACTGTCCACACCCCCGCTGTTCATGCAGGGGTTTTTGAAACCCTCTGGAAGTGTGAAATGGAAGATCGGCGATTGCGAGCGAGAATTCGATGTCGAAATGGAGCTGTTGCCAGATCGGCAGGAATCCAATGATAGGGTGACGCCTTGCGGACTGGTGGATGATATCTCAGGGCAATTCGTTTCTCATCCGCCAGCTCGCATCGCGCCGAGTTCGCTTGAGGGTGGTGATTCGACAGGCGTAAGGGGGCACGAGTTGAAACTTCCGGCTCGAATGTCGTTGACAAAGGAATCCTATTCGTCTGATCTTGGTGAGTGTTTTCATGCTTACATGGCCGTCGCTGTGCCTGGAACGGACGACAAATCGCTTGCGCGTGGGCTTGTTGAGCGTTGGGGCGTAGCCAACGTGTTGTCGGCGGATGAGTTGGTGGCGGCGGGTAAGCGGCTTAAGGATTGGATATGTCATACCCTGTCGCCGAAGTCAATTCATACTGAGGTCCCGATGCATTTCAAGCATCCGAACGGGCAGGTTTCCGAGGGATTTATCGATGTGCTGGTCGAGAGAGAAGACGGATCGTTTGTGATCATCGACCATAAGGTTATCAGTAATCAGAGCGCGGAGACCTGTGTGAAGACTTATGCGGCGCAGCAGGAGGTTTATCGCAATGCCGTTCTGACGGCTTGTGGAGTGCCGTGTCAGGTCTATCTGCATTTGCCAGCGCAAGGTGAGCTGGTGGAAGTGAAGCTCGCGCAGAACGCGACAGCCCTCGGCGCAAGCATGTGCATCTGATTCTAGCGGGCATCAAGTACGGCTTTAAGGAGTGATGTAAGAGTGCTGTCTTGGGAGAGTTCCTGTATGGTAGAAAGGAACCTAATGATATGATTCGAGTTGTCAGTGTTCTAGGCATCAGCCTATATGGCAATCCGCTTCTCCGCCGGGAAGAAGAACGCCAACGAGAAGAAGACGTCCTATTCCTATGCGTTCTATGAGATCTTCTGGCGGTGGGAGTAATATTAAGTGCAGAAAGGATGGGAAACCATGTCGAGAAGTTTGTCGAAATCGTTTCTGAAGAGAGTCTTGTCCATTCCGTCCGTGACTTTTCGCGAAGAAC
>JAKSOY010000025.1 GCA_024405255.1 Kiritimatiellia bacterium | reverse complement strand
TGCGGCCGATCGAATGGCCCGTGCGGCAGGCCTCGCGCCAGAAGGCGCGGCGGTACTCCTCCGAGTCGAGGCCGAGCACGTCCTGCTCGAACCACGCGAAGAAGGGTTTTGCGGGCGGTTCGTCCGGGGCGAGGGCGTGGCCGGCGGCGAGGAGGCGTTTCTGGATTTTTCGGTTCATCGGGTACAAGTATAGCAAAGCGGGCGGGGCGGTTCAAGGGAAAAATTGATTTTGGTTGCGGAATAGTTGAAGTGCGGCGGCCGGAGGTTCGTTCGGAGTCGGTGTTCTTTGGTGCTGCCTTGCGGCGCGTTCGGAGAACGCCAATTACTGTTTGAATGAAGGGCGGCTCGGCGCAGCAAAACCAAATTCTGTTTTTCCTTGTTACCTCTTATACGAATTTGTTAAAATAATGTCAACTTCTCGGCATGGGGTCGAGGGGTGACGGTAAGAGGAGGAGCGGTTATGTTTGGAAAACGGTTCTTGTCGGTTGTGACAGGTGTGTTGGCGTTGGCGTTTTCGTTCGCTTTGGCGGCGGAGACGACGGGTGTTTGCGAGGTGGAGAATCTCATTCACCGTTGGAGTTTCAACGGTTCGCTTGCCGACGCCTGCGGCGGCAATACGGCGCGATTCGACGGTGTCGGCTGTCGCTGGGACGATGCGGACCACCCCACGGGCGTCACCCTGCCGGGTGGTTCCCATGGCGCGGGCGCGCTTGACCTCGGCTACGACTGTGCGCCGGCTGACGGCGGCGAGATGACCCTCGAAATCTTTGCGCAGCAGAACGCCATTTCGACTTGGTCGCGCATCTTCGACTGGGGGCAGGACACCAGCAACTATCTCCTGATGTCTTGGACTGAAGGCACCAACTTGCAGAGCGACTGCCTCCAGCTGAATCATGCCGGGGCGCAGCTGTTCCGCCACCTCGCGACGATGAAACCCTATACCCTCGGCACCGCGTTTCACATTTCCGCGCGGCTCGTCCAGCGTGCGAACGGCGGAGTGAGTGTCACCTTCCAGAAGCGCGACGGCATCACCGGCGAATTGCTCGCGACCTGCGAGACCGGTACGGATACGCCGTTGCCGCTCGCCAAGTTCAACCAGTGGAAGCTCTTCCTCGGCCGTTCCTTCTACACGGCCGACTACGATGCGGCCGCCACCTACGACGAAGTGCGCATCTGGAAGAAGTCCCTCACCGACGACCAGCTCGCTTGGAGCGCCCGTCTTGGACCGGACGTGCTTCCGACGGCCGACGGGAATGCCACCACTTCCACACTTTCCGCTTCCGTCCTCGGTTCCGGCAGCGTGGCCTTCAATGGCGCCGGCGCGTCCATCACCTTGGCGCGTACGGCCACCGCCACCCTCGCCGCCACGCCCGCCGCGGGCTGGCTCTTCCGCCGCTGGACCGGCGACACGACGCGTTTCACCGACGGCACAGCGACCGACCCCACCGTGACCGTGGACGGTGCGCGTTCGGGGGCGCTCGTCGCCGAGTTCGTCCCCGCCGACGAGCCGATCACTGCGACCTGGACCGGTGCGGCCGGCAACAACAACCTCGCCGATGCCGCCAACTGGGACTGCTTCAACAGCGCGGGCACGAAGCTTCCCGGCGTGCTCCCCACCACCGCCACCGCCGTTACGATCGCCGGCAATCTCTCGCTCAACTTCCCGGCGGGCACGGTGTTCCCCTATGGTTCGCTTTCGTTCGGCAACTGCACGCTCACGGCGGACTGCGACTGGCGCGGACTCGGCGCGTTCACGGTCGACGGCAAGCTCGACCTCGCGGGACACACCCTCCGCGTCGCCCGTCTCGCGGGTACAGGTGTCGTCACCTCGCCCACGATGATCGAAGCCGCCCCTGAAATCGTCGCCAATTCCTCCGTTCTCTGGTTCGACGCCAATGATGCGGATTCGCTCGAATATGACGACAATGGCTATTTGGCGCGCTGGACCTCCCGCGATCCCCAGCATGTGGTCGCCACGGCTTCGGGGGCCAGTCCGATTCCGACCACGACGTTCAATGGACGCCTTGCCATCGACTTCGGCGTGGCGGGTTCGAATCGCAACATGCTCTATCCCCGGTTCACGAATCTGCGCACGGTCTTCTGGGTGGTCAAGATCGCCAAGACCGAAGCTGCCTTCCTTCTCGGCGATTACAATAATGGCAGTGGCGTCTACAACTTCCATCGCGGTCTGCAGGGACAATACGGCAACCCCAATTTCACCAAGTTCGCGTCGGTCTGGAATGGGACGACCGTCGTCGATTGGGGCACCGAGTTCATTCCCGACGACGACTATCAGGTGATTTCCGCCACGATGTCCCAAGACAGCTGTTCCGACTCGTTCACCAGAGACCGCAATGTCAGCGGACGCACCGGTGGCCGCCAGCTCTCCGAACTCATTTGCTTCAAGACCGTGCTGAGCGACGAAGACCGCACGGCGATCACGCAGTATCTGCAGCGGAAGTGGCTCACCGGCGAGAAGCTTCCCACTGCCACGCTGCGGCTCGACGTGCCGGAAGGGACGGAGCTGGTCAACAACTCGCTGCGCATCTCCGGCAACGTGAAGTTCATCAAGGAAGGCGCCGGCACCTTCGTGGCCGCCTGCGCCGGTTGCGACTTCTTGGGCGGGTTCGAGTCGGTCGCGGGCACGATCAAGCCCGGGCGCATCGCCAACCAGTCTCCGCTCGGCGCGCAGAACACGCTGCTCAAGCATAGCGCCGGCGCCACATTCGACGCGAACGGCATCTCCAACTCTACCGAATACCGCACCGAGTTCGCCGGCGCGCACGTGTGCAATACCGGCGCGGCGCTCGACGGGGCGGGTCCGTTCGGAAACACCACGGTCACGGCCGACAGCACGATCGACGCCGGACACTCGCTGGGCTTCGCGGGCGCCGATGTTGACTTGGGCGGACATCTCCTCGATGTGTCGGTTCCCACGGCGGACAACTGTCTCTGCTTTAATGCGAATAACTCCTTCGCCATCCGCAATGGTACGTTGCGTATCCATGGCCTCGGGCGGCTCAAGATCTGGAGCGAGATGACGGCGCCCGACCTCGACATGGATATCGACTGTCCGCTCTGGATGTGCTGGACCTCGACCGTCCACAACCTCACGTTCCGCTATCAGGGCGATGACTACCATCAGGATAACGGCATGGGCGTCTTTCGCGTGGGCGGTACCTTCAAGCCGCTGAGCAAAACCTTTGCCCGCGTCTACATGCTTGATGGATCCATGCTCGATCTCACGGGCGAGACGGGCGCCTGGGATACCCTGAGCCAGGCGCTCACGGGCACGGGTGCCGCTCGTGCCGACCATCGTCTGATGTTCGAACCGAATACCACGGTCACGATCGACGTCCACGGTCGTACCCTCTCGAAGGGTGAACGTCTCATGAAGTGGAGCGCCATTCCTGCGAATGTGACCTTCAAATGGGACGACGCGACGGCCGCCTTGGACGACACGGTTCAGCCCGTTTTGAAGGACGACGGCCTCTACTATGGCGTGGAAACCGATCCCAACCTTGTGGTTACCGCGCGCTGGACCGGTGCTGGTGGCGACGGCAACCCCGCCAATTCCGCCAACTGGACCTGCACGAACGGCCTTGGCGAGGGCGTTGTGGACGGTGTACCCGGTGCCCATTCTGAAATCCGCCTCGCCGGCGACTGTGCGCTCAACGTGCCCGTAACAACGCCGTTTACGTGCGCCCGCGTCGTGGTGGAGGATGCGAAGCTCACGGCCGACTGCGATTGGCGTGGTCTTTCGGGCGCGGTTGAATTCCGCGGACTCCTCGATCTCAATGGCCACACACTGCGCACGCGGGCGAGTCCCGATGGCGTGGGCGAAATAACGTCGTCCTTGGAGCTCGGCACCGGTGCAGCCCCTGACGTCACCTCGCAGGCCTGCCTCTGGCTCGACGCCGCCGATCCCTCGACGATGACGATCGCCGCCGATGGCACGGTCACAGAATGGCGGAGCAAGAACGCGAGCGGCGCGACCGCCACGGCCGCCGCCACGAAGCCCCTGTGGACGCCGCGGGCCTATGGACGCCCGTGCGTCGACTTCGGTGCGGCGGGTTCGAAGCGCGACATGACCTATCCGCGCTTCACTACGCTGCGCACGGTGTTCTGGGTGATGAAGATCCAGAAGACGGCTGCGGCCTTCCTGCTTGGCGACATCAACGGTACCAAGGGTGCCTACAAATTCCATCGCAATGACAACGGGTCCTACGGGTTCACCCAGTATTGTCCCTTCTCCTCGGTCTGGAACGGGCTCACTCCGATTCCCGAGTGGAGCACGACGCCCATTCCCGATGACGATTTCCAGGTGATCTCGGTGACGTTGTCCCAGGACTGTCCGTCCGACTCGCTCACCAACGACCGCGACATCAACAACGGTGCGCGCACTGGCGGCCGCCAGCTGCAGGAAATCATCTGCTTCACGCGCGTATTGAACGACTCCGAGCGAACCGAGGTCACCCAGTACCTGATGCAGAAGTGGCAGAAGCCTGGCACGACGGGCAATCTGTGCCTCGAGGTGCCGGCGGATGAGACCTTCGTCAACCGGAATCTCACGCTTTCCGGTAATCTCACCCTCACCAAGGAGGGCGAAGGCACGTATGTTGCGGCACGGAAGAGCCAGAGCTACTTCGGTGGCAATGTGATTCAGGACGGCACGGCCACGACGGTCTTCAGCGGCCAGAACAACACGGGGTGGGATTTCTCCAATTCGCTCGCCTACGGCAGAATGGGCGGTACAGAATTTTTCGTGGGGGCGGGGGCGACTTTTGAAACCCTGGGCAACTACGACGCTCGCAATTTTCACATCGTCCTTGATGGTGGTACGCTTTCCAACTTGGGCTGCACGATGAACCTCAAATGGGGCGGGTTTGGTCCGACCGACGTTTTGGTGGACTCCACCTTTGTGCTCGGCTACCAGACCACGTTCTACCAGAACGACGCGAAGGGCCGGGTCGATCTCCACAGCAACACGTTCACATTCCAGATGAACGGACAGAACCTCTATCCCTACTCGACGGTCTTCACGAACGGTACGGTGCGCCTGGAGGGCAACGGCCAGCTGGTGGTGACGGATGCTGACGACTGGCACACGGTCGACCTCGTGACCGACGGCCCGCTCAGCATGGGGGCGGCGGTCCAGATCCATGACTACACGAGCTCCTCGACGAACCGTAACCACGCCGGCTCCGCGGCGCTCAACGTGTATGGCACCTTCAGGCCGCTGACGGACAACTTCTACGGCTGCACGCTGCAGGATGGCGCGACCCTGTGCCTGACCAACCGCACGACGACGTTCTCGGCCACGACGGCCTTCAGCCCGTCGCGTCCCGCAGTCAGCTTCGCGCCCGAAGCCACCATTACCATCGATGTCCGCGGCCGCACCTTCGCGGCCGGCGACAAGGTGATTGCGTGGACCACGCCGCCGTCGGCAACGACCGTGTTCCAGTGGGACGAGACAAGCGCCGCGACGGCGACCGAACAGCCGCTGGTGGCCTTTGACGGCCTCTACTACGGCGGCCCGATCGACCTGACGGTGACGGATGCGGTGTGGACCGGTTCCGCGGGCGACGGTGATGTCACGAAGCCGGTGAACTGGACCTGCCGCAACGCGGCCGGTACCGTGGTGGAGGAGGGCCTCCCGGGTGCGGAAACGGTGGTGCACATCTCGGGCCGGGTGGCGGTCGATTTCCCGGCGGGCGTGAATTTCGCGTATCGCTCGCTTGACATGGGGGCGATCCAGTTGACGGCCGACTGCGATTGGCGCGGACTTAGCGCGGTCGCCACGCTCGGTTCGGTCGACCTCAACGGACACAAGCTCTACCTGAGCGAATTCCCGGCGTCGGGCACGATCGACTGCTCCTACAACAGCACGACACTTGAGGCTCCGGCGATCATCGCGTCGTCCGCCCGCTTCTGGCTCGATGCGGCCGACACGTCAACGCTCACGCTCGACGCGAACAACAAGGTGACGAAGTGGGTGTCGAAGGACATGAACCACGTGGCCGCCACCGCCACTTCGGCACCGACGTACAACACCACGAGCTGGGCGCGTCCCACGGTGGACTTCGGCGGGGTGGGCAGCAACCTTGACATGCAGTACGGACGCTTCACGAATCTGCGTACCATCTTCTGGGTCGTCAAGATCGTGAAGAGCGAAGCCGCGTTCCTGCTCGGCGATACGAGTACCTACCACTTCCACCGTGGTGTGGCCGGTCAGTATGGCAACAACGCCCATCATCAGTTTGCCACCATCTGGAACGGCACCACCCCGGTCAATATCGGTGCCGACTACATTCCCGACAATGACTTCCAGGTCATTTCGGCGACGATGAAAACCGATGCCTGTTCCAACCGGCTCACGACGGACCGCAACTGCAAGACGGGCGACACTACCCGCACCGGCGGCCGCCAGCTCTGCGAACTCATCTGCTTCGCGACGACGCTCGGTGATGCCGACCGCACCGCGATCACGCAGTACCTGCAGCAGAAGTGGCTCGGCGCTAACCATCGCGGCGAAGTGCACCTCGATGTGTCGGCGGGCAAGACCGTGTTCAACAACGGCGTCGTCATCAAGAACAACGTCAAGCTCGTCAAGGAGGGCCAGGGCACGTACGTGGGCAACTGCTCCAGTCAGACCTACACCGGCGGCAACGAGGTGATGGCGGGCCAGATTCGCCCGAACAAGACCGGTACGCAGTACTTGTTCGGTCCGTTTGGGTCGGAGATGCTGCTGCACGAAGGCACCGTGTTCGAAAGCAATGGCTACGGTGAACACACGGTCGTCAAATTCGTCCTCGACGGTGGCACGATCCGCAACACGGGCGCGGACCTCAAGGACGGCACGGCGCTGGGCAAGATTCTCCTCACGG
Organism: Kiritimatiellia bacterium; assembly: GCA_024405255.1. The sequence continues at coordinate 22,416 of JAKSOY010000025.1, read as the reverse complement.
CGGACTCGCGGCTCGAGCCGGTGCGGGCGCTCTCGGTGTGGTGGGATCAGCACTACATCGACATGGGCGGACACACCCTCACGGTGCCGATTGGCCGTGACGGCCGCTACTTCTCGATCGGTGCGAACACGACGGTGATTCGCAACGGCACGCTCGACATCACGAGCGGCGGCTGGTTCCGCGTGTACCATGGTGCGCTCGATGCGTCCACGGTGTCGCTGCGCGCGAACTGCGCGATTGAAATCGCCGACGACACCGGCGGGGCGATTACGCTCAAGGACTACACGGCGCTCTATTCGGCGAACTACAACAACGGCACCAACATCATCAAGGTGCTCGGCACGTTCACGCCGGCGGCGGGCAAGTACTTCCGCGGCTGCGAACTGCAGAACGGCGCAACGCTCGACCTTTCGGCGCAGAAGGACGTGTTCTCCCTCGTGAGCGCGTTTACGGGCGGTGCGCGGGAGATGAAGTTCGCGGCGGATGCCTTGGAAATCGGCGTGACGCTGAGCGATCGTCCGATTCTCGGCAATGGTAAGGTCGTCGACTGGACGGGCCGCGCGCCCGAGAATCTGGCGGATATGAAATTCACGCTCGACGCGGCCAGCCGTCGTCGGGGCCGCCGCCTGATCGTGAAGCCCGACGGCTTGTATGTGGAAGGCGGACTCATTCTGTTTGTGCGCTAATCGTGTTTTGCGGCGCGCGCAGTGCGCGCGCCCGACCCGCATGAGGGGATAAGATAATACACTTGCATTTTTAAGGAGACAAAGGTCTATGAATAGGAATCGTTCAAAGGTGTCGTCGTATCTTGCGATGGCTGTGGTGGCAGGCGTGGCGTTTTGCGCGATGGGTGTAAACGACTGGACGGGTGCTGGCGGGGATGGACTCGTCTCGAATCCGGCGAACTGGTCGCTGAACAAGGTTCCGGATGGGGGCGATGCTGTCCGTTTCTACCACAACAATTTCGTCAACAACCAGCGGACAGTGACGTTTGACCGTGTAATTTCGGCCGGTGGCAACTACACCTGGGCGGGCGCAGACTCGGGTCAGGTCATATTCGATCCGGTTTCGGGCGCCTGCCTCCCGATCACGCTTCAGGCCACCGATCCCGCGAATGGCTTGACGCAGACGGCCAACCATTTCCGTTTCTGTGACGGAGACAATCAGAACCTGGCCTTGCGCATTCTGAGCGGCACCTATACGACCTCGGCAGAAGCCTGGATCGGCTTGAAGGGCAAGGCCTGGTTCGACATGCAGGGCGGCACGATCAACGTGGGCAGCAACTTCAAAATCGCCCAGAACCCGAATGCCTACGCGGATGTCACATTCGCGGGTGGACTCGTGGACATCAAAGGCGACCTCAACATCGCCAACAACGCGAGCGCCGTGGCGAAAGTGGTCATCGGCAGCGGCGACCCCGCGAAGACGGCCGTCGTCAGCGTGCCCAACAACAAGTGGGCGATTCTCACCTCGGTGGCGGGCGGTACGGCGACGATGACGCTTCGCACGGGCGGCGAATTGCGCTGTGGTATCCTGAACTGCCGCAGTGCGAACACGACGCTCATTTTCGACGGCGGCACTTTGAAGAACATCGGCCAGGACGGCAATGTGAGATCGCACGGCTATCTCATCACCTATTGTGAAGACCACGCGCAGGACACGGTGGGACGGCGTATCCTCTTCACCGAGAACGGCGGCACGATCGACACCATCCTGGGTGGACACATCGATATCCCGATGACCCTCGCGGAAGGTGCAACGGCGACGACGCTGACGAAGCGCGGTATCGGTGCGTTGGTTCTGGGTTCGGTCGGAGAGGGCTTCTCGGTTGTGGTCCAGGATGGTTCGCTGCAGGTGGAGAACGGCACGCTCGCCGCGCTCACTCTCGCGGGCGGCTACCTGGTCGCCGGCAAGATCCCCGCACACGCCGAACCCGTGCAGGTGACAGGCGGACGGATCATCATTCCGGCTGTCGACGAAACCTCCCTCGTGGACGGCGTCGCCGTCGCGACCGGACTCAACCTCAACGACTTCACCCTTGCGGAGGGTCTCGTTCCAGCCGACGTCTTCGACGTGCAGGGTGCCGAACGCTTCACCTTCGAAATCACGGTGGCGGACGACGGTGCAATTTCGTACGTGCCGCATGCGGCGAACCGCCTGCCGGCCGGCTACACGCGTCTGTCGTACATCCAGTCTTTGGGCGGACAGTACATCCTCACGGGCTTCCTCGCCCAGCATGATACGCGCGTGCAGATGGACTTCGGCGGCGTACACTACGTGGCGTCCGTGGCGCTCTTCGGACAGGACGTGTGGGGCGGCAGCCGTTTCCTCTTCAATATGCAGAACAATACGAGCGCCAACCGTTTCATGTTCCATTCTGCAGGAGCGATTCTGCCGTCCGTCGAGGCGAACACCGACTATTCGGTGCTCGTCGAGCCATGTACAATCACGCTGACGAAGGTTGCCACTGGCACGGAAACGCGCGTCGCGGCGACCAATCAGGTGATCGCGACGGCGAACCGGGAACTCGCGATTTTCGGCCTGAACAACGGCGACAAGCGCTCGATTTTCAAGTTCTACCGCATGAAGATGTGGGCGGGTGGCGAAGACCTCGTGCGTGACTTCGTGCCCTGCCAGAACGCGCAGGGCGAGGCGGGGCTCTACGACCTCGTCGGCCGCCGCTTCTACGCGAACGCGGGCACGGGCAGCTTCGCCGTGCCGGGTGACGAGACCCGCGAGGGCTATCTCGACTACATCGAGTCGACGAGCGACCAGTACATCAACACCGGCTACATCCTCAAGACGCTTTCGAAGGTCGAGTGCGTGGTGGACGTGAAGAGTACGCAGCCCAAAACCTGGTCCGCCGTCTTCGGTTCGCGCAAGTATTCTTACAGCTACAATTGCTTCGGGTTGTTTGCGAAGTCGAGCAAGTCCCCGACGACGGTCTATACCCGTACGGGGGTGGAGACGCCGGGCGGCCCGCTCATCATGGATACGAAGATCCAGGTGACCGCCGAGGGGCAGAACTGTTCGTGGTATCGTGTCGACGATCCGACGGCGACGGGATCCATCAAGACGACCGGTTCGCTGAACGACTGCGTGAACAACTGCTATATTTTCGACCTGAACAAGCACGATGGCACGGGCGAGCAGCGCGACACCTCCTACTGCCTGATGAAGCTCTATTCGTTCAAGATCATGGACGGCAGTGTGGTGCAGCGCGATCTCGTGCCGTACCGCAAGGCGAACGGCGAGGTGGGCCTTGTCGACCGCGTGCACAACAACACCTTCTACGGCAACCTCGGCGCGAGCGAACCGTTTGTCGCCGGCATGGGGCGTGCCTATTACACGACGGGAACGGACCTTGAACTGCAGTCCGGCACCTTCACGGCGGCGGATGTGCCGGCCAATTGCTCGGAGATCACGAAGGTCGGACTCGGAACTGTGAATGTGGCGGGGGTGACGAGCTTCCCGACTCTGACGGTGGAAGGCGGCTATCTCTCCTTCGCCAACAATGCGGCGGCGACGCACACGGTGGCGGGTACGCTTGCGCTCGCGGGCGGTTCGCATCTCGTCTTCGATGTGACCCCGGACGGCAACGACACGCTTGCCTGCTCGCGGCTTGATCTTTCGACAGTATCGACGCTCCAGCCGGTCACGATTTCCGTCAACGCGTTCAGCGTGGCGGGAGTGGACGCGCCGCGTACGCTCCTCACGGGGGGTGCGCTCACCGAGGCCGACCTCGCGCGCTTTGTGCTCGCAAGCGAAATTCCGGCGCGGCTCGCGGTGGCGAACGGCAATCTTCAGCTCGTGCCGCAGGCGGTGGAAGGTGCGGTCTGGATCGGTGGCGGCGCGAACGGCAACTGGTCCACAGCCGCCAACTGGCAGAACGGCCTGTTGCCGCAGAACGGCGCGTCCGTGACGTTCACTGCGGCGGGCGGCGAGACGACGATGGACCTTTCGGGCCTGTTGGTGAGCGATCTCGCCTACACGGCGGATGCGGCCAGCTACACGCACGGCGGCGAATCGCTGCTCGGCGTCCAGATGTCGATCACCAATGCCTCGACGGCGGCTCAGACGATTACCGCGCCGGTGACGCTCGGCTCGGGCGGTACGTTCGATTTGAACGCGGTGGGTCCGGTGACGATCACGGGCAATGTGAGCGCGAACGCCGAGAACTTCACAAAGACCGGCGAGGGCACGCTGACGATCGACGATACGGCCGTGCATCAGGCGAAGAACGTGACGGTCGCCGGCGGCGAGCTGCGTCTTGTCTCGACGAGCACGGCGAAGGCGAAGACGGACGGCACGGGCACGATCGACGTGGCGGCGGGTGCGCGTCTCGCGTTCGACGTCAACAACGGCACGGGTACGCGCAATATCATCGAGCCGACGCGCGGCAAGACGGTCTCCATTGCGGGTGAGGGTCCGGATGGCAAGGGCGTGCTCTACAACTACCAGAACCAGACGCCCAATGGCGACTGGGCCGGCTATCTTTCGCGTCTCATTGTGAAGGACGGTGGTGCGCTCGTGGGCGGCGGCCACATCGGCGTGCGTACGTACGCCGACTCGGGGATCACCCAGGGCCGCGTCGAAGGCGCGTTCCCGCTCACGCTGAACACGGTGAAGGAGGCGAAATTCGGCTTCACGTTCTACGGGGTCGATTTCGCGCTCGATTCGATTCGTGTCACGGGCAAGGCCCAGTTCGAGAACACGCTCACGGGCACGATCACGAATGGCGTGCATCTTGCGGACGGCGGCCAGGTCGACATCTTCGCGGTGACGATGCCGGCGACGATGCCGTTCTTTGTCGATGAAGGGGCGGACGCGACCTTCTACATGTGGGGCGGTACGAGTACGATTGCGACGCCGGTGAATGTCGCTTCGAATGCGACGTTGAACCTGACGGGATCAAGTGCGCTTACGATCAACGGGCCGATCGTCAACCATGGTACGATCGTGCGGGCTGCGACGGCTGACGTGACGTTTACGGGGCCGATCACGGGCACGGGTGTCTTTGAAAACAGCGCCGGCTGGTTGAACCTCATCGGTGACAAGGGCGAACAGCCCAACCATGTGAAGTTGACCGGTGGCGGCGTGCGGTTCGGCAATGGCGGCACCACGGCGGCGCCGACCGTGCCGCCGGTGTTCGATGAAGTCAACGCGAATGTCCAAATCTTCGTGGGCCAGCCGCTCGCGGTCGGTTCGCAGTATGACGATCTCGTGACGAAGGCCGGAGCCAACAAGAAGGATGTCGCCGTCCTCTCGGCGAACGAAAATGCGGTGGTCACCCTGAAGGGGGCCAATTGGGCGGCCGATACGCTGACGTTGGGCAACACCTCGACGTCCGCGCGTTTCTGCGTGGACGAAGGCACGACGCTGGCGGCCCGGCAGATCACGATCAATCCGAACCGCCTGATCCAGGTGGACGGCACGATCGAACTGGGGTCGGGCGGTCTGCAGACGAGTGTGGCAGGGTCGTCGGCCGCACCGCATGCGGATCTCCAGCGTGGTACGCTCAAGGCCACGGCGGACTTCGCGAATAACGCGTCCGTCCTCGCGGCGTTCGGCATGGACGCGAAGGCGACGGGCAACAGCTACACGATCGACCTGAACGGTCACAAGGTTTCCTGGGGCGCGATTCTGGGCGCGAGCGACGTCATGCTCACGGGCGACGGTTCGTTCATGTCGGCTTCGACGATGACGACGTGTCCGACGGGCAAATGGACGATCGAGACGGAGCCGACGGCCGCCGTCAACCTCGCGGGCGCGGATGCCTTCGTGGGCGGGCTTGAACTCGCCGAGAACGTGACGGCCACCGTGGGTTCGGGTTCACCGCTCCTGCGCCGCCGCTACGAGGGCGGTACGCTCGATCAGTGGATTGCGACGAATACCGTGAGCACCTATACGGATCGCATCACGGACTTCAACGAAATGAATACGGCGAGCGGTTCGCCGAAGGGGACCTACTACATCACGTATGCCGGCCAGTTCTATGTGTCGCCGGATGAGGCGGGCGAGTGGTATTTCCTCGGTGCCTACGACGATGCGTCGTATCTTGAAATCGACGGCACGCAGGTGGGTAACATCAAGTTGGACAACAACTGGACGACGAAGAACACCGGCAGCCGTGAACTCTCGGTGGGCTGGCACGACTTCCGTCTCTTCTTCGGCCAGCACACGGGCGGTTGGGGTCCGATCCTGTCCGGCGCCAATGGGAAGTTCGCCTTTGGCTGGACGCGGAATGCGACGGCGAAGGATTCGCTCGATGCATCGCTCTACCAGCCGTTTGCGCCGACGACGCTCACGATGCGCGGTTGGCCTCAGTCGACGGTGCGTTGGCAGCACGATACGCGCTTTACGTCGAATAACAATAATCTCGACGACTGGATGGAGACCACGACGACGTATAATGGTGTTGACCAGACTCTGACGTCCGTCAAGGACATCCTCTGCTCGACCTCGAACACGATGCTCGATTCGATGCGCAACCGTGTCTCGGGCTATGTGTACATTCCGAAGTCGGGTACGTGGAAGGTGAAGGGCAAGTTCGATGACAAGTTCTGTCTGCGTCTCGACGGCGAGATCGTGGTGTCGTACCCGTCGTTCGATGCGGAATTCAAAAACGACAACGTGCCGATTGAAAGGGGTTGGCATTTCTTCGACATCCAGATCGCCGATACGTACGGTGGCTACGGTGCGACCTACATCGACGCCATCGGCCAGCGCTGCGCGGTTGCGTTCTGCGCGCCGGACGATACGCGGTATCTCGCCTTCACGGAGGACAACTTCCATCTTTCGGCGTATCTCCCGGGCCTCTCGGGCGAGACGATGCTCGGGGAAGGGTCCTCGCTCAAGAGCAACGGAATGGGCTGCAGTGTCATCAATGGCGTGTTGGCCGGTTCGGGTGCGCTTGAAGGTCGGTTCGCGTTCGGTCCGCAGGGCACGTGGCGCGTGACGGTGGGCCTGCGCGACCAGGTCTGCGTCGATGCGTCGGCACTCGTCAATACGGACTTCACGAAGAACCTGAAGGCGATCGAAGTCGTGATCGACGGACGTGCGGGACTCGAGGAGTATCCGCTCTGTGCGGCGGGTGAAACGACGGCTGAAGACGCGGCGGCGATCGTCGTCACGGCGCATACGACGACGGGCAAGCCGGAGACCGGCTGGCGCGCCGTCGTGAAGGCCGATGGCCAGCTCGTACTGCGCAACCCGAAGCCGAACGGACTCGCCGTTTTCCTGCGCTGACGAATCATTCCGCACAAGTTTCGAAGTTTGTAAAACTTGTGCGGAATGCGTGTTGACTTCTACTTCAAATTCATGCTATAATTCTATCGTTTTCCTTTGATATGGAGTAGAAGATTTGAATGAAGTTTGAAGGTAGAGATCAGGAATTGGCTGAATTGATGTCCCTTTGGGAGCGTCGGGGTTCGTCCTTTGTCGTCTGTCGGGGGCGGCGGCGAATTGGCAAGTCGACATTGATCGAAGAATTTGCCTTGCGCAGTCGTTGCTGTTTTGTCGAAATCAGCGGACTGCCACCTGATGACCGAATGACGAACCAGCGCGAGCTCGATTCATTTTGCGGTCAGCTGGCGCTGCAGACGGGAAAGGCGGAGGTCAGGGTCGGAAGTTGGCAGAAGGCATTTGCCCTCTTGGCAGATGCGGTGAAGGGCCGGAAAAAAACGGTTGTGCTGCTGGATGAGATTTCGTGGATGGGCAAGTACGATCCATCGTTTCCGGGAGAACTCAAGAATCTGTGGGATCTTCATCTATCGCATCGTTCGAATCTGGTATTCTTTGTGTGTGGATCGGTCTCGGCCTGGATTCAGCAGAACATTCTGAACAACACAGGGTTTGTTGGACGCATTGCGCTGGAGTTTGTTTTGGATGAACTCAAGTTGAAAGACTGCTTGAAGTTCTGGGGGCGCGCAGGACACTCGCTTTCGGTAGGCGAGTTTTTTGACGTCCTTTCAGTGACGGGCGGGGTGCCGCGTTATCTTGAGGAGATCAATCCGCGCCTGTCGGCCGAGGAAAACATCAAACGGATGTGCTTCTCGCCGAATGGTTTCCTCTTCAAGGACTTCAAGAGTATTTTCAACGACGTCTTCGGCGAGTCGCACGTGGTCAAGCGCCAAATGCTGACCTGTCTTCGCGACGGAGCGAAAAGCGTGAGCGAAATCGCCGCGGCCATTAACCGGACGCGAGGCGGTTTCCTGTCCGAAAATCTGGAAGAGTTGGAGAAGGCTGGCTTTGTCGCTCGCGACGAAGGACTTAATCCAAGTACCGGCAAGGCCGCGCAGGAGGTGCGTTATCGAATCAAAGACAACTACACCCGATTCTATCTGCGCTATGTCGAACCGCATGCGGAGGCGATTGAGAAGGGCCTTTATCGCCCCGTGCCGCTTTCGGAACTGCCAGAGTGGGACTCGATCATGGGCTTGCAGTTTGAGAGCATGATCGTTGGACGCATCGCGGATTTCTTCGAGTATCTGGATTTGGATCGTGCGCGAGTGGAGTCTGTGGCGCCCTATCGGCGGCAGACGTCCGCCGATGATGGACATGGTGTTCAGATTGATCTTCTTATTCAGACCCCTCGCTCGGTCTATGTTGTCGAAATCAAGCGAAAAAAACAAATCGGTTTGGAAATCATAGATGAGGTCGAGGAGAAGGTGCGCCGTTTGCATGTTCGCAGCGGTATCAGCGTTCGAACGGCGCTCGTCTATCAGGGCCGTCTTGACCCTCGGGTCAGGGAAGAGGGCTATTTCTCGGCCATTGTCAGTGCTGAGAAGTTGCTAGGCAAACGATGATTTATACGCCGAGGTGGCATTCTGTTCTTTTGGCAGTATTAAGAGAGGGGAATTTCCCTCAGGGAGAAAAAAGATGATTCAGCAGACTGGAAGGGGATTTGGAAGTTTGATTTTGTCTGTCGCGGCGGCGGTGATGACCGTAAGTCTGTCGGCAGCGGCATTCACGTGTTCAGAATCGGCCAAGGCCAAGGCGCGGGATTTCATCGACAACGAGAAGCAGTTCCAGCTGGGATTTCTGCCGACTGAACAGTCCAACCCGATTACGGCGACGTTGGAGGAGGATTTCAAACGTTCCACTGTGGCGGGCGTGCAATGCCTGCAGCGTGGCGACCGGCAGGTGCCGATCACCCTGCGCCATGTGTTCGCGGGGGAGCGTTATGCGAAGATGGTCGACAGCATGGTGGCGACGCTGAAGGCGCCGAAAGGACGCATCATCTTCTCGGGCTGCGGTGCGACGGGTCGTCTCTCGATCCTGCTGGAGTCGATGTGGCGCGATTTCTTCTACCGCCGCGCCGGTGAGTTGTCTGCCGCCGAACGCGCACTGGCCGAACGCAGCGCCTCGATCATGACCGGCGGAGATTTCGCGCTCATCAAAAGCGTGGAATCCTTCGAGGACTCCCTTCGCGGTGGCGAACGTCAGGCGGAGGCGTTGCAGGTGGGTGAAGGCGACACCTTCGTGGCGATTACCGAGGGTGGTGAAACCTCGAGCGTTCTAGGAACCCTGCGCTACGCGGCCGCCCATGGTGCACGCTGCTTCTTGGTGTTCAACAATCCCGCCGATCTGCTGCGTACGCATCTGGAACGCTGCCGCGAGGCGATCGACAACCCCAAGGTCACGGTGCTCGACATCTACTGCGGTTCGATGGGACTTGCCGGGTCCACGCGCATGCAGGCGACCACCAGCGAACAGCTGCTTTGCTCCTGCGCGCTCGAGGCGGCGCTGGCGAAGCTGCTGCCGCGGTTCGCACAGGAAGTGGCACCCGATAGTACCGTTGCCTTCGAGCAGCTGCTGTCCACGCTCGAGTCGCCGGCCGTGCGCAAGTCCATCGCCGACGCCATCGAGTTCGAGCAGGCGCTCTACATGCGGCATGGACGCGTGACTTATTTCGCCAACGACTGCATGCTCGATCTCTTTACAGACACGACGGAACGTTCGCCCACGTTCATGTTGCCGCCGTTCCGGTCCACGGATGAGCGTCCGCTTGCGCAGAGCTGGGCGTTCGTGAAGAATCCGCTGTTCGGCACGGCAGAGTGTTGGCAGGCGTTGTTCCACCGCCCGCCGCGGTGTCTGGAGTGGCAACGGGAGGATTACCGTGAGCCGGGTATGCCGCCGTTGAAGAACGGACAGCTGCCGAAGATCTCCAAGGCGTGTTTCCTCAGATATCCCATCGGCAACGAAGCCACGCCCGCGCGCTGGACCGACGTGCCTTCGGCCGCCGTGATCGTACGAGCCGGCAAGGCCGATGCGGCATTCGAGACGGCGGCGCGCGCGCAGACGAAGTCCTTCGGCGAGGTGCGGTTGTTCACGGTGTGTCCCACCCGTGATTCGCCGCTGGAGGTGTGGAAGCACCTGGCGGTGAAGCTCACGTTCAACAACCTCTCCACGGGCACGATGGTGAAGATGGGACGTGTGTCGGGCAACTGGATGAGCTGGGTGTCGATTTCGAACAAGAAGCTGATCGACCGTGGCATCCGGCTGATCGCCGAATTGGGACGCGTCGACTACGAGGAGGCGGCGCAACGGTTGTTTGCCGCCGAAGAGTGGGTGAATTCGCAGGATTGGACCGGCAAGGAAACACCCTGCGCGGTGCAGGTGGCGTTGAAGGAACTCCGCAACGGACGTTGATTTGTCATCCGACACGATACTGAAATGAGCTATGTCTAAGTTTGGAAATTTGATTGTTGCGGTGGTTTGGGCTTCCGGATTGCCGGTGGTTGCGTGGGCGGGAGCGCCGCAGGTGGTACTGCCCGATCAGCCGACGGCGATTGAACGTTCGGCGGCCGCAGAATTGGCCGACGGCATCAAGCGCCTGTCGGGGGACGAAGTCGCCGTCGTCGCGGAATCCGTTCGGGGAACGAACACGCCGGCCTTCTTCGTCGGTGCCACGCGGGCGAGCCGGAAGGTGCGGGGGGACAGTCCCTGGCGCACGGACGGCGTCTATCTGAAGTCCGTGCCGGAGGGTCTTGTGCTGGATGGCGATCCGGCGCGCGGCGTCTTCTATGCGGTGGACGAATATCTCGAGCGTTTCTGCGGCGTGCGCTGGTGGACCTCGCGGGCGGCGTACTATCCGCATCTGGACACGTTGCCGACGGCGGGTCTGGCGTATGACTATGCGCCGCCGTTCGCCTATCGCGAGACCTACTACCTCGACGGGTTCGACCCGAAGTTCAAGGTTCGGTCGAAGGGGAACTTCACGTCGCTCACGCGCTATCTGCTCGCGCCGATGTCGTTCGTGCCGCCCGCGCTGGGTGGCAACCACCGGCTCTATTTTTTCAAGGGACGTCAGAGCGCCTATCATTCGTTCTTCGAGATTCTGCCGCCGTCGAAATACTTCAAGGACCATCCCGACTGGTATTCGCTTGTCAACGGAAAGCGCGTGCCGAAGCAGCTCTGCCTCGCCAACGAGGAGATGAAGCGCGCCTACATCGCCGAGACGAAGCGGCGGCTCGCGGAGGATGCGACGGTCGACTTCATCCAGGTGTCGCAAAACGACTGGAACGGCGCGTGTACATGCGACCGCTGCCGGGCGATGGAAGCCGAGGACGGTGGCGCGTCGTCGGGTCCGTACCTCCGCTTCGCGAACGAGGTGGCGGCGGCGATCGAGCCGGACTTCCCCCATGTGCGGGTGGATACCTTCGCCTACCAGTTCACACGCAAGGCGCCGACGAAAACGCGTCCGCGCTCTAACGTGGTCGTGCGGCTCTGCGACATCGAATGCGACTTCGCGCGTCCGCTCGACGGCGGTCGTGCCGGCGCGCACGACGTCAATGCGGCCTTCGTGCGGGACCTTGAGGACTGGCGCAAAGTCGCGGACGGACGTCTCTTCATCTGGGACTATCTCGCCGACTTCGCCTCCTACATGATGCCGCATCCGAATCTCTATTCGATTGCGCCCAACATCCGCCTCTTCGCGAAGAACGGCGCCGTGGGCGTGTTCGAGCAGGGGGATGCGCTCTGTTCGTGCGGGTCCTTTGTGCCGCTGCGCCATTACGTCACGTCCCGTCTTCTGTGGAATCCGGCGGCGGACGAGCGGAAGCTCATCGACGAATTCCTGGCAGGCTACTATGGCAAGTCCGCGGCGCCGCATCTGAAGAAGTTCCTCGACCTGCTCGACCGCGGGGCGAAAACGAAGAACATGAAGATCGGCTGCTACCATCCGGGGGCGCCGTTCTGGACCGTCGACGAAAAGCTCACTGCCGCCGATCTGATGGATGAGGCCGAGGCGGCCGCGGCGAAGGACGGTACGGATTTCGCGGCGCGCGTTCGGCGCGAACGGCTGTCGGTGGACCACTATCTGCTGCTCAACTACGACATCCTGCATCAGGCGGCGCGGGCGGCGAAACGCGCGTGGCGGCGTCCTGCCACGCGTGTGCAAGCCGTCGAGAACTGGATCCGCGACGTGAAGGCGGAAGGCGTGCGGGCGGTCCACGAGACGAACGATCCCGCCGCGCAGAATCGGTATTTCGAGCAGCTCCGAGGTCCCGAGGCTAAACGCGCCCGAGCCCTTGCCTGCAAGACGGTGCGATTCGGCGAGGTGCGTGTGGGATTCGCGCTCGCGTTCAAGAACAACATGCGGGTCGCGGCGGAGGATATGCGCACGCTCCACATCGTCACGAACGGTACGACAGTGGTGGCGACGTGGAAGGGCCATCCCGCCTGCGGCGACGACTTCGTGGTCCAGGCGGCGTTCCCGTGCGCGGCGAACGGCGGTTTCGCGTGGGGTGATTTCTCCTATGCCGGCAATACGAACGGACAGCACGTCACGCGCATCGTGTTCCCGGAAGTCTATGTGCCGCGCGGACCGGACACCGCGCTCTTCGTGCCGAAGATGGCGGGTGCGGTGCTGCGTCCCGACTGGAGCCGCTGCACGGCGCGGCAGAGTCTGTTCAAGATGGGCCATTTCCCCTCCTTCCGCTGCATGGCGGCGCTTGAGAACGGAAAGCCGGGCTACTATCTCGACCAGCGCGGCGAGGCGCGCCGGTATGCGACGTCGCTGGAGATCCAGAACGGTCCGATCGCGGACACGCTGGTGTTGCGTAGTCACTATGTGCCGCCGTTCACCGACGAACTCAGCCGCGCCGGCGCGTTGCCGTTCGGCGGCATCTGCACGCCGTTCGTCGGCGGTTGGTGGGAGGCGACGCAGCTGCATCGCGCATGGATGAAGACGCAGGACTGGTTCCAGCGGGCGGCGAAACGCGACTTCTCCAAGTTCCGCGACATCGACCTCTGGATGTGGGGCCGCGGCGGCATCGAGGTGTCCGAACCGCCGGTGCTGTGGTTCATGAAGGAGACGGGACTCAAAGTCGCCCTCGACTGGTATTGGTGGCACAATGTGCCCTACGACACGTGCTATCCGTTCTTCTGGCCGCCGCGCGACGGCGAGGCGGCGTTCCGTGCGTCGGTGGCGCGGATGAAGAAGGCGGGGGCCTTCGTGCAGGTCTACACCAACGGGATGCTCTGGGATTGCGACGATGCGCGTTTCCGCGAGGGCGGACTCGAGTCGGCGCAGTTCCGTGCGGACGGGAAGCTCTATTCGGTCGTGTACAATCCCTTCACCCGCCAGGCGCAGGCGCACATGTGCGGCGAAGCGCCGATCTTCCAGGAGAAGATGCGCGCGCTCGAGAAGAAACTGGCGTCGACAGGCCTTGATGGCGTCTACATGGATATGATCAGCTGCGCGGCGAATGGTACCTGCTACAATCCGCGGCATCGCCATGCACCGGGCGGAGGACGGGCGATGACGGACGGCTATCGCGCGTATGTGCAGAAGGTGCACGAGGACAATCCGGGGTTCCTGCTGTCGTCGGAAGCGCCCAGCGAGGATTATCTCGACCTCTTCGAGGCGTTCATCATGCTTTACTCCAGTTGGGAACGGAACGGACTCGGCACCTTGCCGCAGGTCGAACCCGTGCCGGCGGTGAGCGTGCTCTATCGGGGTGCGGCGGTGCTGTTCGGGTCCTTTGCGACGCCGGGCGGAATTCCCGGCTGGGATCCCCTGTGGGGTCCGAACCCCGACAAGCCCGAAGCCGAGCAGCAGGCGGCGAAGTATCCGGACCAGTTTGCGGTCGAGTTCGCGCGCGGTGCGGTGTGGGGCGTACAGCCGATGGTCCATAACTTCCTGATGCGTGACGTGGAGAATCCGCGGTTGAAGGGCGAGATCGAATTCATGAAGACGACGGCGAAGTTCTGGCACGACCATCGCGACTTCCTCTTCGACGGCGAGATGCTCGCGCCGGCGAAACTCGCGTGCGCGACGCAGCGTACGGACTTCCTCAACGCGAGCTCGTACAAGCGTCCGCACCAGAGCTGGACGATTACCCAGCCGGCGTTGCCGGTCGTCTTCCACAGCGGATGGCGGGCGAAAGACGGACGTGAGGTGGAGATTCTCGTCAACTGGTCGCGTACGGCGCAGGCCTACCGTCTCGAACGGAACGGGCGGGTGTTTGAAGGGAACCTCCCCGCCCGCACATGGACGGTCATCCCGCTTGGTCCGCAGTCGCGGTGACAGATGCCGAATGAAATCGAATTCGGTACGTCAAGAATACACCCCCTTGTATCAACCCACCGCCGGTAGGGCGCGTTCTCCGAACGCACCGCAGAGTCGATTCCCCGAAAATCCCCGTCAATCAAAGAATACCATCCCCTGAATCCTCAACCTCAGATCATGGCGTTAGTCGCAATCAAATAGAGTTAATGGGCCTGATGGGATCGACAGACCTGTCATGACTGAAGGTTTCATCAAAATTCGCTTGAAATGTGAGAACGTGTTCGCTATAATACACCCGAATTTGGTGAATAGGAGTGTTGAAGGTGGTCAAAAGAAGTATTGAGACATTGATACGCAATGACTTTGGCAAGGGCAAGGCCATTGTCATTCTAGGTGCACGTCAGGTTGGTAAAACGACACTGCTGAACGTCCTTTCGTCCGACCGAGAGGGGGTCTTGACGTTTAATTGTGACAATGCGGATGATCGCGATGAACTGAATCGCGATACGGTCACACAACTCAAGGAACTGGTCGGTACGGCCTCAATGCTGGCGATTGATGAGGCGCAACGATTGGAGAATGTCGGGCTTACGGTGAAAATGTTGGTGGATGCGCTCGGCAACAACACTCAGATCGTGATCACCGGTTCAAGTGCGATGGAGTTGACGAATGGTCTCTATGAAAGTGCAACGGGACGTTTTTTCGACTATCGACTGGCGCCGTTTTCATATGGGGAACTGTCTGTCGCGACCTCGGCGCGTGAAGAGAAGCGGCTTTTGGAGGATCGCCTCGTATTCGGCAGTTATCCTGAGGTTGTGATGCATTCAGAAGATCGTCGGCGGATTCTCGGAGCAATCGTCGACGGTGCACTTTACAAGGATATTTTCGCTCTCGGTGTCATTCGCAAACCGGAGATTCTGCAGCGACTCGTGCAATGCCTTGCGTTGCAGGTCGGTAGCGAGGTGAGTTATAATGAGCTCGCAAACACCGTTGGCGTTGACAAGGTGACGGTTGAGAGTTATGTCGATTTGCTGGAGAAGTCATTTGTCGTGTTTCGGCTCCCCTCTCTTAGCCGTAATGTGCGTAATGAGATCAAGAAGGGACGGAAGATTTATTTCTGTGATAATGGCGTGCGTAATGCGGTACTGGGTAATTTCGCCCCTCTTTCGCTGCGAGGTGATGTTGGGGCGTTGTGGGAGAACTATCTTGTCGGCGAGCGGAGGAAACTGAATGAGTCGAAGAGGACCTTTGCTCGTGGATATTTCTGGCGGACAACGGCTCAGAGCGAGATCGACTATGTCGAAGAAGTTGATGGGCGCATCACTGCATTTGAATTTAAGTGGAATGAGAAGCGTCGTGTGAAGATTCCGGCACCATTTGCCACCGCCTATCCAGACGCGACATTCGAAGTCGTCACACGTGAAAACTATTCGGATTTTCTCGGTTCGCAGGGAATATGACCGAAAACGCAAACGGCACTTGTGTTTACTTACGCATCGAATAAATGTTCGAATGGGTGAATGAAGTCCGACTTGACGCGTCAAGAATGCTCCCCTTGTATCAACCCACCGCCGGGCGCGTTCTCCGAACGCGCCGCAGAGGCGATCCCCCGAAAATCCCCGTCAATCCCATTCCCCCATTCGCCCATTCGCCCATTCGAACATTCGAACATTTGAATTTGTGACATCTTTATCAAGGAAAAAACTCGTAAAATTCGATTGGCGTGTAAGAAATCCTTTCGTGCTTCGTTTTCTATAATGAAAACACCAAAGAAAAGGAAGGATATGATGAAGGAAAAGCCCTCTTTGATTGATCTGCTGCCCCGGCATGGCGTTTGCCATACATTGGAAGAGACGGGCCGGCTGATGGGGATCACGCGCGAACGCGTGCGTCAGATCGAGAAAAAGGCCTTGGAGAAGCTGAGGAAGCGATTGGCCGCCCGCGGCTACCATAGCGTTTCCGATCTCCTTTAACCATTCGTCTCTAGGAAATGAAAATGGAAATTGATAAGAACGATAGTTTACCAAGTCGCCTGAATGGTTTGCTTTCCGATGCCAGGGCAATCATTGATGAGGCACGTGCCAATGCTGTTAGAAGTGTTGACTTCAACCGTGTGATGATGTATTGGAACTTGGGTCGTCGCATCTTTGAGGAAGAGCAGCAAGGGAAGAATCGGGCCGAGTATGGAGCTAAGATGCTACAAAAGCTTGCCGCTGCTCTGGTGCCTGACTATGGAAGTGGCTTTTCCTATCGGCAGTTGGCTTTCAGTCGTCAATTCTATCGGGTTTATCCAATTGTGAACGCACTGCGTTCACAATTGAACTGGACTCAGTATAGGTTGCTAATTCAGTTGGATGATCCCCGAAAAAGAGAATACTATGAATTGGAGTCGGTGAACAATTGCTGGACTGCGCGTGAGACAGAACGTCAGATCCATTCACAATTGTGGGAACGGCTGTTGCTCAGCAATGACAAGGAAGCGGTCTTGGCCGTTGCCCGCAAGGAACGTCTGCCGGAAAAGCCGCAGGAGGTCATAAAGGATCCGATGCGGCTTGAGTTTCTGGGCCTAGAACGCAAGGCTCATTACTACGAAAGCGATCTTGAGCAGGCCATCATCGACCATCTTCAGGAATATATGATGGAACTTGGCAACGGGTTCCTGTTCAGTGCGCGGCAGCGGCGGATTATGATTGAGGACGATGAATTCTTTGTCGATCTTGTCTTCTACAACCGGCTCCTCAAATGCTTTATTTTAATCGAATTGAAGACGGGTCGACTGACGCATCAGGATCTCGGACAGCTTCAGATGTACGTCAATTATTACGACCGCAAGGAGAAAACTCCGGATGAGAACAGGACGATTGGTATTTTGCTTTGTTCGAACAAGAACGATTCGTTGGTAAAGATGTCGCTGCCGGAGGACAACAAGACGATCCTTGCCTCCGAATACAAGCTCTATCTGCCGACGGAAGAGAGTCTGCTGAAGGAGTTGTCAAAGGCACAGGAGGAATATGAAGCGGCGCAATCGGATGCGGAGGAGTAGGGACTATCGACTGCCAAACTGCCTCGGCGCGTCAAGAATGCTCCTCCTTGTATCAACCCATCGGCGCGTTCTCCGAACGCGCCGCAGAGTCGATCCCCCGAAAATCCCCGTCGGTCCCATTCGCCCATTCAAGGGACGGAAGGGTCATTGTTTAGGACGTCCGGACTTAAGGGACGATTTCATTTCCGAATTGAATCCGAAGGGGACTGCTCGGGCGTGCCAGAAAACAAAATCGTCCCTTAAGTCCCTTGCGTCCGGACGTCCGGACGTCCTGAACAATGACCCTCAACGTCCCTCAAATCCCCGAATGCCCGAAAGAAAGATCGCCCCAGCGCGTACCCCGTAATCCCACCCGCCCCACAAGCGATCCAACCCGTCGCGCCATCCGTGCCAATCCGTGTAATCCGTGGACAGAATCTCCTCCGTGCGTTCCGCGTTCTCTGCGTGAGGAAGATGCCTACGTCCGAAAACTCGCCCACATCCGTATTCCCTCCCACACCTCATCCCACGCCCAATCGACGGTAAAATCTCCATCCTCCGCCATTCTCCATTTCCCATTCTCCATCATTTTCAATCTGTTTCCGCGCCAGTCGTCGTCGAACCCCTCGCAAGGCCCGCATTCGTCCCGCACGAACCGGGCCAGGATCGAAATGACCTCGTCCTTCGTCAGTTCATCGAAAATCCGAATCATCCGTTCCTCCTCGTCCCGGATCTTGAAGAACAGCGCCACCTCGCCAATCCCGTCCTCATCCTCGTCAGGAAATTCGATTCCACGCAACCACTTCACAAGCTCGTCGATGTCAGTTTCATGCTGTGTTTTCATATCGCCTATTCTACCGGATTTTCGCTCCGGTGTCCGGTAGAAAGTGGATTTGAGTATTTTGCCGCTCTAGCGTCCCCGGTACATTTGTGGTATAATAACAATGTTCGGTTGCAGCTCCAAAAGCCGCCGCCGGGCAGACATAGATGGCTCGTCCATCGCCGCGTGCTGGAACACGCGTAAGAGAATTTTATAAACGTAATTTCGCGCCGTGTTGGGAGACTTCCTTCGGTTGGCGAAATGTAATGTGGTAGGTTCAGTGTATGGGTATGCTTTGTCGTGTGGCTTTTAGACGTTCCAGGGTCTTGATTCTCGCATGACAAGATTGTACTCATTTTATGAGAGGCGTAAAAAGCGTGGCACAGTGGTTCTTTAGCGAGAAAGGCGTCAACGATAAAGAGCGTGACCCTGGCTGGGACGAGTATTTCTCGTCCAACCGGTCGACCGTTGAGTCGCTTGTCCGCGAGTCGATCCAGAACTCGCTTGATGCCGCTACGAAGAAGCGTGGACCAGGTGCCCAAGCGCTTGTCAGGATCACGTATTCCGGCGCGAAGAACGCGCTTTCAGAGGCAGTGTATGATGAGTATTTGAGCGGAGCCACAGAACATTATGCGGCGAAGGATTGCGGTCTTTCCGCCGCTTCCGGCAAATGTCCATATTTCGTCATCGAGGATTTCAATACCGACGGACTCGCCGGTGACATCATTGCCGAGAACGAGGACGAACCCTATTTCAAGTTTCTGAAGTGTGAGAACAAGAGTACCAAGAACGAGGAAGGTGCAAGTACGCTCGGCAAATGGGGAATCGGCAAGGTCGTCTTCCCGATCGCAAGTCGTCTCCGTACGTTCTTTGCCTATTCGATTCGCAGCGGTTCTTCCGTAGATGCGACGCATCCGCGCGAGATTCTGGTCGGTGAATGTCTTCTTCGCTATCACACCGTCGACGGGACACGTTACACTCCGGACGGATGGTGGGGCGGCGAACGTGATGCCGCCGGACGCAACCGTCCCGCGACCGGCGAACAGAACGCTTCCGATATCGCGACCTTCAAGTCCCGTTTCGGCTTGACGCGCAAAGACGAGCCGGGACTTTCCGTCGTCGTTCCGTATGTTGAGGATATTTCCGTCGATGAGCTTAAGAGGTCCATCGTCGAAAACTACATGGTTGCGCTGGTGTCCGGTGCATTGCGCGTCGAGTTCAAGGTCGGTGACGGACCTTTCTCTGTCTACGATGCCGAACATGCGATCGACATTCTTGATTTTCTGGAGAAGCTTTCCACGGAAGAAGGTGCGGACGATGACACGAAGCGTTCTGCCGAGATGTTCAAGATGATCCTCGACGCCTATACGGTTTCAGACGATAAGATCCGCCATGTGAAGTGCCATGCCGGCTATGCGCCAGACTGGCAGGACGGACAGTTCGAGGGAGAGGTTGTGAAGGCAATTCGCGCGGATCTCGAAGCTGACGAGCGGGGCGAGGGTGCGATTTCGGTCGTGGAGGTTCCTATCGTCATCAACAAGAAGGGTGCGAGCGAATGGCCGGAGGCGACGTTCCGTGTGATCTTGCGCCGTACTTCTTCGCCACATCTTCAGGTGCGTCCGCGGTTCTACCGCAACGGTCTCTACATCAGCCATGTCGGTGCGAACCGCGTTTCTGGTTATATGGCGTTCGTTATTCTCGACGGTGCGGTTGCCGCGATGATGAACGAGGCTGAGCCTCCGTCCCACACGCAGTGGTTCGCGAACACCGGCGTCTTTTCCAAGATCTACAACAACGCCGACAAGATCATCAGTTACATCAAGCTTTCTCCGCGGCGGATTGTCCATTACATCGACGCCGCCGAAGACGATGACGACTACGAGGCGTTGAAGGGGTATTTCTCTATATCGCGTAAGCAGCTGAAGGCGCTTCCGAAGAAACAGGGTCGCGGCAAATCCAAGGGCGCTGGCGGCGGTGGCAAAGGCGGTGGAGCCGGAAAAGGTGGGAGACCCAATGGCGGAAGCGGACTTCCTGCCGTTCCACCGAAACCCTACATTCTCGAGAAGTACACTGACTCCGAGTCCGGCTGCAGTTGCTTCCGCATCATCGCGAAGCCGGATACCTTCCGCGGGTTCATGTTCACAGCCGATCTATCATACGTGACGATCAGCGGAAAGAACGTCTACGATAAGAACGACTTCAGTCTCCTGCGTGGTGGCGGGATCCGTGTCTTTGCCGAAGGCGTAGCCGAAACTCGTTTCCCCGCGCCGAACCGGATCGAGGCGTTGATCGGCGATGACGGACGCGACTTCGTCATCGACGTGAAGGGCTTCGACCCGAATCGTGATCTCGAGGTCGACGATCACTATCGTGATCCGGCGAAGTGGAATGAAGCGGAGGTGCAGAATGGCTGAACGCTTCAATTACACAAACCGTCGGACGATCGAGTCGCATCATGTCCATATCACGCTGGTCCGCAAGGGTGAACTGACGAGCTTCGTGGCGTCCGTCGATTTTGCCGAATACGCCTTTCCGCCGTCGGCACGCGTCTTCATCGAGGCATACATCAAGAACCACCTCATTCGGTTCGACTTCGGCACGATCGCGAAGTTCGGTTCGTTGGTGAATACGGATCTTTCCGATTTCGGTGAAGAAGCCGCTTACATCCTTTATCGGGTGAAGGTCGTTGCGGACGACGCGAAGCGGACCATCCTCGGCCTTCCGAACCGAGGCGTCGGCGTGCGGGCCGAGAATGCGGACGGCGGTGCGTCGGACTGTATCTTGCCGCTCGGCAAGCTGCCGAAAGGGTCCGAGCAGGTGTGGGCGGTAGATTACGATAAGGGCTATCCGCGGCTTTGCGTCAATCGCGAGCTCGATTCGCAGGTCGCGAAGGTGGCGAGTTTCGTCGCGCTCGTCTATCCTGCGGCGCTTCGCAACGTGCTTGAATACACGTTCCTCCTCCATCACGACGGGCAGGGTTGTGAATGGGCCGATGACTGGCGGCTTTTCGCGAAGGAGAATCTCGGTGTCGAGTATCCCGCGCTTTCCGGCAAGCCAGTCTATGACGAGCAGGACTTGCAGGACCTCCAGGACTGGATCGAAGCAGTGGTCGAATCGTTCGTCTCCGGTGCCGATCTCGTGAAGAAGCTGAACGGAGGCGAATCGTGAAATTCAGGATTTTCATCTCGTCCGTTCAGTCGGAGTTCGCAAAGGAGCGCAAGGCGCTTGCGAAGTACATTCGCGAGGATGCGTTGCTTGGGGATTTCTTCGAGGTGTTCCTTTTTGAGGAGGCGCCGGCACGGAACAGAACTGCGCAGTCTGTCTATCTAGACGAGGTTGAAAAGTGCGATGTTTATCTCGGACTGTTCGGCGCGAAGTACGGCAGCCGGGATGAACAGGGCGTTTCGCCGACAGAGCGAGAGTATGACCGTGCGACGGAACTGAACAAGACGCGTCTCGCATTCGTCAAGACTGTGTCGCGGCGCGAGAAGTCGGAGGACGCCTTTGTCCGCGGCAAGATCGACGCCGAACTCAGCCGGTGTGCATTTGCCGATTATGAGCAGCTTCGCAATGGCGTTTACAAGGCGCTCGTCAATCTACTTCGGGAATGTGACCAGATCTCGACGACGCCATTCGATCAGTCCTTCTCGCGTCGTGTTGCGATGGATGACTTGGACGAGGCGAAGTTCGCGGACTATGTCCAACAGGTCGCTGACGCCGGGAAGGTGACGTTTCCAAAACGGATTTCAAATGCGGACGTGCTTTTGCGTCTTGGATTGATGGACAAGCGGACGAAGAAGATTGCCAACGGAGCGATTCCGCTTTTTGCGAAGCGTCCAGATGCGGTCAATCCGGCTTGGGAGATTCGGTGCATTCAGTATTACGGGACGCGTGTCGTCAAGCCGATTCCTTCGCTTCATACGTATCACGGCACGGTCTTCGAGCTCGTTGACCAGGCGGTTGATTTCGTGATGGGGCGGGTTGACTTTGCCGTAGGTGCGCATGATGGTGAAAACGCCGCGGCGCCGACAAAGTCGGAGTTCCCGCGCGATGCGATTC
>JAKSOY010000249.1 GCA_024405255.1 Kiritimatiellia bacterium | reverse complement strand
ACTACGCGGCGCTCATGCGCTACAAGGCGATCGCGAAGCGCTTCCGGCAGGCCGCCGGCGTCGCGGACCCCGTGAGCGCCGATGCGCTGCTGCCCGGCGCGGCGGCTGGTCGCGCCGAGCCGGCGGCGCGGGCGCGCGCGGCGGAGATCCTCGCGGAGGGCGCGGGGACGGTCGTCGCCTTGGAGGCGGCGCTCGCGCTGCGGCTCGACCCCGACTGCGTCCCCGCGCTCGCGGACCCGTCCGCCGTACGGACGGCGCGGACGCCGCGGCGGCTGCTCGGCTGGCTTCGACGACGACGGTCGGCGTGAATTTCCCAAGGCGATTTTCCGGGTGGGCGGTTCGCGCGGGGCGGTTTGATTTTCACGCGGAGCATGATCGGCGGAGGGGGGTGAAGAGCGGCGTGAGGGAAGGGGCGCCGTCCATACGCGGGCTGCGGCGGCGAACAACAAGATCAAGCTGCTGTCCGTGACCGTCTACGGCATCAGAAACATCGACGCGACGATCCGCACCGTCGTGCCGTTCCGCTCGGAATTCCGCATGAAAACAAACAATCCATCGACTGAATCGTCCATCTGAAAAAGCATTCTGCGGGAATTCATGCCGGCCGTCCTCGGCGCGGACGCTGCGGAGCCGCCGCGCGTCCTCTCCATCCGCACGGCAGTCGGGTCCGCGAGTACGGAGGAACGAACGAAAAAGTTTGATTATGTAGAGGAACGGTTGAGGTGCGGCGTACGCCCTCGATGATCTGCAATGCGGATGGAGGTGCCGTGAAAGGGCTTCTGCCGACCCATACTTATGCACGAAAAGCCATGTTTTTCATGCGCTTGTCAATCAGGTCGCGAAGAGCTAGGGCATTTCGAAAGGCGTGAAAATCCGGATGCTCAAGGTTGATTTCAATGATGTTCCGAGGATCAACACCGGAGGAGATTAAGTTTCAGAATATTTAGTATACGAGTGTTTCTGAAAGCGGATACAGTGTATCATATTTCCCAACGGTAGACAAGGGGTGCGATTTTTCAAATGAAAATGTAGACTTTGCTGGGTTCTGCCGGCTGCTGTGTTGCACGAAAGTCAGTTCATTTCTGTGATTTCCAACCACGAAAGTGGATTGACTTTCGTGAGCCTATCCTCGCTGGGGCATGGATTCCAGCCGCGCCGCAAGGGATTGTAGACGATTGTCCACGGACCCGGCATTGCGGCGCAGCCGGAGTCTGCGCCCTACCGAGAAACGCAAAGCCTCCGCGCGCTCCGCGTGAGATATCCTCTTCACGCAATTCTTCTACACGATTCGCAGATAATCGTGTATAATGTCAATTGATTCCGAAAGGAATGGTATTTGACGGGCGAGAGTTTTGGAGGAGAATAGGATGAACGTGAATCGAAAGTCATGTGTCGTGGCGTTGATGGTGTGCGGGGGGCTGGTCGGATTCGCCGCCGCGCCGAAAGAGGATGTGGTCCGGCGGCTGGCGGGGCAGGTCACGCCGATCTTCCATCGTGCCATTGAGAACTATCGTGTACTCGATGCGGCGGCGACGCCGCTCATGCGCGACGCAAAGGGACGCCGCTTGGCGCCGCACGGATACAATCGCGCGACGAAGAAGCTCGACATGCGCTTCACCAGTTGGTGGACGTGCGGCTACTTTCCGGGATCGCTGCAGATCCTCAGCCGATGGACGGATGACGCCGCCTTCAAGGCGCGTGCCGTCGCGTGGACCGATCATCTTCTGCCGCTCACTCAGGCGGCGTCCACACCGAGTCACGACCTTGGCCTGATGATCGCCTGTTCGTTCGGTACGGCACGGCGCCTCGCGAACGACACGCGCTACGACAAGGCCATCTGCGCGACGGCTGCGCTCGTGGCGAAGCGGTTCAGTCCGCAGCTGGGACTCGTCCGCAGCTGGGGCCGAACGGACGACACGGAGCACTTCCAGGTGATCCCCGACAACCTGCCCGTGCTCGAAATCTTTGAACTGGCGTCCAAGATCTCGGGCGACAAACGCTACGACGCATTGGCGCGGTCGCACGCCGACGTTACGCTCAAGAACCACTTCCGTCCCGACAACAGCGTCTACCACGTGCTCGATTACGACCAGAAGTCGGGTCGCGTGCAGGGCATTGCGCGCGGACAGGGCGCAAGCTGCCTCACGGCGTGGAGCCGCGGACAGAGCTGGGCGATCTACGGCTACATGATGATGTATCGCGAAACGCGCGAGCGGCGCTACCTGGATGCGGCGCGTCGGGCGGCCGACTTCGCGATCGGCCATCCGAACATGCCGGCGGATGGCGTGCCGTTCTGGGACTACGGTGCGCCGGGTGAAGAACGCGACAGTTCGGCGGCTGCGATCATGGCTTCGGCGCTCATCGAAATGGCGGCCGTGCTGGAGGGCGATGCGCAGGCGAAGTACCGCGACTTCGCAGCCAAACAGCTTCTCGCGCTGGCCTCGCCCGCCTACTTTGCGCCACCGGACGAACTCGGCGGATTCCTTCTGCGCCATGGCGTGGGACACAAGCCGGGCGGCAGCGAAATCGACACGCCGCTCGACTACGGCGACTACTATTTCCTCGAAGCGCTCCAGCGTTTCACCTTTTTCGTCTTCGCCACTTCCAAGACCAATTGAACAACGGCGACGTTTGCCGTCGATGGTTGATTCGTACTCTTTTTTCTCCATACGGGGGAAAGGATGTGTTATACTAATCGGCAAGGAGTTCAACAAATGAAGAGTAAGGGTTGCAGGATTTTGGTTGGCTTGGGTTGTTTGATGGCCGCTTCGCTTTCGGCCGCTCCGCTGGAGTGGAAGTTCCCGCTCACGCGCAGCTGCCATGAGGGGCTCGCGTTTTCGGACGGTACGACGGGCGTTCTCGTGTGGGGCGGCGGCGATACGATCCGCTTCACGGTGGGACGCGGCGACCTCTGGGACCATCGTGGCGGCTACCCCTGGCTGCCTTCGCAGAGCTACACGAACATCGTCGACGCCATCCAGAAGGGCGAGAAGGATCGCCTCCTCGGACTCTTCAAGAAGGTGACGCCGAAGGGCGAGCCGCGCAACCCCTATCTGCTGCCGCTCGGCCGTCTGGAGGTGAAGATCCCCGGTGCGACGCTCACGCGCGGCACGCTCGATCCGATGACGGGTCTAGGCGAGCTGTTCCTCTCCGACGGCCGCGCGATTCAGCTGGCGATGTGCGATAGGTGGGGTGGCGGACTCTTTGCCGTTCATTTCCCGCCGAACACGCCGTATACGCTCGCGGTGAAGCATTGCATGGAATTCCCGTATTTGCGCAACCACCTCTTGTCGCTCGGTTTCAAGCCGGCGGAGAAATGGGACGGGGCCTCGTTCACGTGGGAACTCCCGAACGACGACCCCGTGATGTTCCGCGTGGTGGAGACGTCGGCAGAAAATTTGACGTTCAGAACGGAACGGTCGCGCACGAGGACCTGGATGTGGCGCGGTCCCGCGCCGATCTATGAGAACGTGCGGCCGCTTTCAGAGGCGAAATGGCAGGCGTTCTGGCGGAAGGGTGCGCGCATTCAGGTGCCCGATCCCAAACTCCAGGCCGTCTTCGACTACGGCATGTACCGTTTCGGCGCGATGACGAATCCGCTCGGCGTGCCGGCGGGTCTGCAGGGTCCGTGGCTCGAGGATCATGCCCTCGTGCCCTGGAACGGCGACTACCATTTCAACATCAACGTGCAGATGTGCTATTCCCCCGCGTTCCGCGGCGGACACACCGAACATCTGCTGCCGCTCTTCAAGATGGTGAAGAGCTGGTGGCCGCGTCTGCGGGAGAACGCGCGTCTCTTCTGCGGGGTCGAGGACGGTTTCGTGCTGCCGCATTCGGTGGACGACTGCGGTGTGTGCATCGGCGGTTTCTGGACGGGTACGATCGATCATGGGTCCACGGCCTGGGTGGCGGATATGATGTTCCGCTATGTGAAGTACTCGGGCGATCGGGAATTCCTCAAGACGGACGCCTATCCCTTCATGAAGGGCGCGATGAAGGTCTACCGCACGATGATGGAAGATCGTGACGGCGCGCTGAGCCTGCCCACGGGTCCGTCGCCCGAGTGGGGCGGCGCTTCGTTCGAGATGGCCGTCGGACGCAACCCGAGCTTCCAGCTCGCGGCGGCGCATCGTCTCGCGCGGAATCTCATTGCGGCGGCGAAACTGCTCGGCGAGACGTCGGACCCGATGTGGCTCGACGTGGAGAAGCGTCTTCCGCTCGCGGCGATCGACGATGCGGCGGGCGGCATCGAACTCTTCGAGAAGCGTCCCTTCAATGAATCGCATCGCCACCATTCGCATCTCGCGGGCCTCTATCCGTTCGACATCTTCGATCCGGCGGATCCCGCGACGGCGCGCACGCTTGCGCTCTCCTACGCGAACTGGAAGAAGCTCGGCGTGAGCGCCTGGTGCGGCTGGTGCGTACCATGGGCGGCCGTGCTCCATCTCCACATGGGCGAGGCCGAGGCGAGCGTGGAAACGCTGAGGGCGTGGGAGCACTACTTCATGAACGAGGGCCGCGGGTCGCGCTGCTGGCCGTATCATCGGGGGTATTCCACACTGGCCCTCGGTCGCTTCGATGCGGCGGGCAAGCCGGTTGAAGGACAGGAGATCATGCAGATGGACGGCCAGTGCGCGGCAGTGGCGGCGCTCATGGAACTGATGGTCCATGAAGTCAACGGGAAGCCCGAATTCTTCCGCGGCTGCCCCGCTTCCTGGAAAGACGTGTCCTTCGAAAACATCCGCCTCTCCGACGGCCGTCGCGCCTCGGGCCGCCGTGTGAACGGCAAAGCGGATGTGAAGATCGTTGAACCAAAGAATTGAAAAAGAAAAAAAGAAAGGTATGAATTCTATGAAGAAAAGCATTCTCCTGGTCTCGCTTCTCGCGGCGGCGGTTGCCGGTGCGGAAGACGGATTCACGGCGCTCTTCGACGGACAGTCGTTGAAGGGCTGGAAGATCAACGGCGGTAGCGCCGAGTATACGGTGGCGAACGGCGAGATCGTGGGCCGCGGCGTTCCCGGTACGCCCGGGAATACGTTCCTGTGTACCGAAAAGAACTACGAGAACTTCATCTTCAAGGTCGAGTTCAAGTGCGACGACGGCAACTCGGGCGTGCAGTTCCGCTCGTCCACGCGTCCGGACAAGGGCGTCAAGCACGGTACGCGGGTGTTCGGCTACCAGGCGGAGATCACGCCCAACGGACCGACCACGGCGCGCGTCTACGACGAAGGCCGCCGCGGCCACCGTTTCGGACTCGTGTGGCTCGACAACTCCACGCCCGACGCCCGTCTCGACGCCGCGTACAAGACCTTCAAGGTCAAGGGCTGGAACGAATTGGAAATCCAGTGCGTGGGCCCGTCCATCAAGACCTGGCTCAACGGCGTGAAGGTGGTCGACATCTTCGACGACTGCCAGCAGAAGGGTTTCTTCGGACTTCAGATCCACGCGCAGAAGGCGGGCACGACGCCTGGCGAGTGCCACTGGCGCAACGCGCGCATCAAGGAGCTCCCGCCCTGTCCGGCGTGGAAGGAATTCTTCGTGAAAGGCGCGGACGGCAAGTGGAAGGTCGACGGGGCGCACTATGTGATTCCGCAGGACTGGACATTCGTCGACGACAAGGACGGCGCCTATCTGCGCGGCATTCACGACCAGAAGGAAAAGAAGGACGGTCTCGTCATTTCCGACGCCGACTACGACAACTTCATGGCCCGCGTCACCTACAAGCTCAACGGCGGCAACTCGGCCCTCTACTTCCGCGCGGCGGAAGAGGACATCCCCTGGGTGCTCAAGGGCTTCCAGAACGAGATCGCCGGCAACAGCCGCGACAGCGCCCTCTGGCACACGCAGGGCAAAACGACGCGCGGCCGCGGCTGGGTGGCGAGCAACGACAAGCTCGTGGAGAAGGTGCGCGACGCGAAGGGCGGCTGGAACACGGTTGCGACGATCGCCGTGGGGAACCGCATCGTGAATCGCATCAACGGCTTTGAAACCTTCGACATCATCGATCCCAAGTGCGAGAAGACCGGCAAGCTCGGCCTTCAGCTCCACGGCGGCTGCGCGAATGAAATGCGCTTCAAGAAGTGGGAAGTGATGCCCGTCCTCCCGTGGATGCTCGAGTACATCAACCGCTGACGGCGATCGTCCGTCGGCGAAATGTTCGCATGACTCGCGTTCTCATTTGCTGCCTCGGCGT
>JAKSOY010000248.1 GCA_024405255.1 Kiritimatiellia bacterium | reverse complement strand
CTTCTTCTTTCGCCGGCAAACCGTGCCCTTCCCATCTGCCGACTTAAGTTTCTCAACGAAGTAACGACAAGACTTCTCCAAGCGGTTTCGAGTTTAGCAAAAATCAGAACGAAACGTGAGTGGTATTTTTAATTTTCGAAAATTTTCTTTTTACTTCTCCGTCTTGAGCGCCTTCGCCGCTTTGCGGATGAAGCGCGGCAGATTGAACCAAACCGAGTGGTAGCCGAAGCCGCCCTCCTTCATTTCCGTGATTGCGGACTCGACGGGCCAGTCTTGCCGCAAGATGCGGTAAAGTGCGCACATCGTCCCCGTGCGGTCCGCGCCATGCTGACAATGAACGAGTACCGGCACGGCGTTCGTGTCGTCCAGAATCGCGAGGAACGCCTTGACCTGTTCGACCTTCAGATTGCCCGTGAAGATCTCGATGCGCTTCGCCGTCAGCGGGAGTCCGCCGATTTCGTCCGCATCCGAATGATTGTCGCGCAGGTTGACGACCGTCTTCACGCCCAGCGCGACGAGATTCGTCATGCCCTCCGCCGTCGGCTGTGCGCTCCGGTAGAGCCGCGCATCGACGCGGTGCAGATTCGGGAGTCCCGCCCGCTCGATCTTTTCCGCCCAAGTCGACGGACGCTCCGCCGCACCGACACCAATCGCCGCCGCGACAATCCAAACCGCGAGCATTCCTTTCGACAGAACACTCTTTCTTCTACAGACAATCATCGTCCACCTCCGCTCGTCGTCTACCTTCCTTTGAGTACAACCTGCTTATCACAGATCTCCATTTTGAAATCCGCCCGTTCCGCCACAAGCCGGATCGCGTCGTATAATGAAATATGCCGCGCCGCGACGACAGGAAGCGGACGCGTCTTGTAGGCGTCATGCTGCGCCTCGACGACAATTTCAAGCGGACAGCCGAGATCGTTGACAGGCCTATCCGTCTCCATGAAATATCTGACGGCGTCCTGCAAGGTCGCAGGAGGCGAAAAGTCGACCGAATCGAGCGTGCGTCCCTTCAAATAGTTCTGGATGTTATATTCATGGATCACGCATAGGTCCGACCGGCGTGCGCAACTTTCCTCCGCCGTAAGCGCGGCACCGACGGACAACAGAAAAAGGAATGCGACACCTGCCTTTGCCCACCAGTTCTTGCACCTGTACATGCCGATCTCACCCGCGACCACCAATCCCAGGAGCAGGAAGCCAAAGAATCGTTCAGGGTCTTCTGGACGGCTGTCCATCAAGCGAACGACACTCCCAAGCCCCGTCAAGGCCACAACCAGCAATACGACCACGCGCACTGCGGCAAACAGTACGGCCAAGAGTACTTCGCGAAGTCTATTCAAGATTCTATTTCGAACTGTCCACGCCATAAGCTGTTCCTTCTGCCGAAGCAACCATCCGATAACGCAGGAGAGTTCCAAGACGACAAGATTTCATGCGAATGATTATAACACAGTCGGAAGATGCAGACAAGTTCGCTTTGACTGGCATTTCCGACCAGATTATGATAAAATAATTGCCATGAAAAATCTTCTCCTCCCTTTTGCCGCGGCGTTGTTTGCCGTGACGCCGTGCGCCCTCTCCGCGCGCGAATGGCCCGACGCTGGTAGCGCCTATCAAAACGCGCGCCTCGATTGGGATTTGCTTGAACGCGACATTGCGAACTGGAAGTCGCTGCCGTCGAACAAGCCCGAACAGGCCTATAACGACGAAGCCTGCATCAAGCCGACGGATAAAACGCCCTTCGACGTGCTCCTGCGCCGTACGCGTGCGCTCGCAGCCGACCTCACCAAGAGCGGCGTCGATCTCACCGCCGAATTGAAGGAACTCGAAATCTACGCCGCCAAGGCGAAGAAGTGGCACCACAACTGGAACGAGACGCTCTTCCCGAGCTTCTCCGCCCTGCATGCGCTCAATCGCCGCATCGCGCTGAAGAACCCGCTGTTGAAGAAAATCCAGCGGTTGGTCTTCGTCGGACACGAGGCCTTCCCGATGCAGGAGTTCGAGGGCGGCTGGCACATGTGCGACCAGTACTTCGGCTTCCATGGCACCATGCGCGAAACCACGATCGGCGACGGCCTCTACGTGATCGACCAGCCCTTCTCGGACCACCCGATCGCGCGCGACTTGCTCGACGGCCGTACCGTGGAGGCGGGTCCGTGGAAAGGCCAGCAGCTGGGCGAAGGCGCCTACATCTCGCCCGACGTCTCGTGGGACGGCAAGCAGATCGCCTTCTCCTATTCGCGCGCGAAGCCCGAGATCCGCAAGTGGAACGACAACACGGTCTACCACATCTTCACCTGCGACGCCGACGGTTCGAACCTGAAGCAGATCACCAAGGGCATTGTCAACGACCTCTTCCCCTGCTGGCTGCCGAACGGACGCATGGCGTTCATGTCCGAGCGCCGCCAGGGCTTCGGTCGCTGCCACGGCCGCCCCGTGCCCACCTACACGCTCCATACGATGTTCCCCGACGGCGAAGACATCGTGTGCGTCTCGCCCCACGAGACGAACGAGTGGCACCCCACCGTGGACAACGACGGCATGATCCTCTACACGCGCTGGGACTACGTGGACCGCGGCTTCAGCCAGGCGCACCACCTCTGGCGCACGACGCCCGACGGACGCGACCCGCGCGAAGTGAACGGCAACACGCGTGCCCACTTCGGGAACGGCCCGCTGATGGAAGTGACCGGACGCGCGATCCCCAATTCGCGCCTCTACGCCTGTATCGCCGCGCCGCACCACGGCTGCGCCTTCGGTTCGCTGCTCGTCGTGGATCCCGGCGTGCGTGACGACGACAACATGAGCACGATCCGCCGCATCACGCCCGAACAGCCCTTCCCGGAGTCCGAGGCGAACAACCGCGGCAACCGCTCGGGCGCCTACGCGACGCCGTGGCCGCTCAGCGAAAAGTACTACATCTGCCCCTACGACGGCTTCGCCAACGGACACTACAACGTCAACGGCATCCGCCGCTACGCGCTCACGCTCGTCGACGTGTTCGGCAACAAGATCCGCCTCTACACGCATCCGACGATCTCCTGCCTCTGGCCGATGCCGCTGCAGGCGCGTCCGAAGCCGCCCGTGTTGGCACAGGGCACGCTCGTCGGCCGCCCCGCGAATGCGGACGGTACGCGTCCCGAGCCGCTGTTGCACGACATGCTGCCGAAGACGGCGCAGATCGGCCTCATCAACGTCTACAACTCGCGCATTCCCTTCCCGTCGAACACGGTCGTCACGGCGCTGCGCGTGTGGCAGGTGCTGCCTAAATCCACGCCGCTGTCAGCCAAGCCGCGTCTCGGCGCCGAAACCCAGCAGATCGCCCGCCAGCTGCTCGGCACCGTGCCGGTCGAGAAGGACGGCTCGGCCTTCTTCGAAGTGCCTGTGGATGTCGCGGTCTACTTCCAGGCGCTGGACGCCGAGGGTACGACCGTGCAGAACATGCGCAGCGACACGTACGTGCACCCGGGCGAACGCCTGATGTGCAACGGCTGCCACGAAGAGCGTGTCGGCGCGGCGCGTCCCGCCGGCGAGACGCGTCCGCTCGCCATGAGACGTCCGCCGAGCAAAATCAAGCCCGGTCCCGACGGGACGCGGCCCTACAGTTTCGCGCGCCTCGTGCAGCCGGTCCTCGACGCGAAGTGCGTGACCTGCCACGGCGAAAAGCGCGCCCCGAAGGCGCCCGACTTCCGCACGGGCGACTGGCGCAAGGACAGGAACGGCTGGACGACCTCCTACCGCTCGATCCGTCCGTTCGTGCACTTCTTCGCGCGTCCGTATGAGATCACCCACGAAACGCGCGGTCACTACCAGACCTTCTTCGAGCCGGCCTACACGGCCCCGCGCGCCTCGGGCGCCTACGCCTCGCCGCTCTACCACATGCTCAAGAAGGGCCACCACAACGTGAAGCTCACGCCGGACGAGTGGGAGCGCCTCTTGATCTTCATGGGGTCGAACGGACAGTACGTCGGCCATGACTACAAGGTCGAAGACCAGCGCGACGGCAAGATCGTGTGGCCGCCTTACGAGTAAGTTGAATCGACGATTCTTCACATGAGAAACAAGTCCTTTCTTTTTGGCGCCGTTCTCGTTGCCGCATCCGCCGCCCTCGCCGCATCCGCCCGTGAATGGCCGGATGCGGGGGCGGAATTTGCCAACGCCCGCATGGACTGGGAACTCCTTGAACGCGACCTCGCGAATTGGAATTCACTTCCCTCGCGCAATCCCGCGGAAACCGTCCATGCGGAGGCCTGCATCAAGGCGACCGACAAGGATCCGTTCGACGTCATTGTGCGGCGAACGCGCGCGCTCATCGCCGACCTGTCGGCCGCGGGCGTCGACCTCGGTGCCGAATCGAAAGAACTTGACCGCTACATCAGTCAAACAAATGTGACGCATCGCGGCTGGCGTGAAACACGCTTCCCACTCTTCACGTCCGTCCATGCGCTCAACCGCCGCGTTGCCCTGAAGAATCCGCTTCTGAAGGGCATCGAACGTCTCGTCTTCGTCGGACACGAAGCCCTCCCGTTCGACGAGTACCATGGCGGTTGGCACATGTGCGACCAGTATTTCGGCTTCCACGCAACGATTCACGGCGCGACGTCCGGCGATGGACTCTACGTTCTCGAGCGCCCCTTCTCGGACCACCCGGTGGCGCGCGACCTCCTGGACGGCCGCACAATCGAGGAAGGTGCGTGGAAAGGCCAGACGCTCGGTCCCGGCGGCTATCTCGCCCCGGACGTCTCCTGGGACGGTACGCAGATCGCTTTCTCCTACACGCGCGGGGTTCCGCAGATCCGCACGTGGAACGACAACACCGTCTATCACATTTTTACCTGCGATGCGGATGGCGCCCACCTCCGCCAGATCACATCCGGAAGCGTCAACGACATCGATCCCTGCTGGCTTCCGAACGGACGCCTCGCGTTCATTTCCGAGCGCCGCCGCGGCTATGGTCGCTGCCATGGTCGCCCCGTTCCCACCTACACGCTCTTTTCGATGTTCCCCGATGGTTCGGACATCACCATGCTCTCGCCGCACGAAACGAACGAGTGGCAGCCGAGCGTGGATCATGCCGGCATGATCCTCTACACGCGTTGGGACTATGTGGACCGCGGTGGCCGCCAAGCGCACCACCTCTGGACCACGACGCCCGACGGACGCGACCCGCGCGCAGTGAATGGCAATACGCGCGCCCATTTTGAAACGGGTCCCATGATGGAGATGAACGGACGCGCCGTGCCCGGTTCGCGCCGCTATGTCTGCGTGGCCGCGCCACACCACGGCGGCGACTACGGTTCGCTGCTGCTCGTAGATCCCTCCCGCCGCGACGACGACCACATGAACCAGATCCGCCGGATCACGCCGGAAGACCCCTTCCCCGAATCGGAAACCCAGCCGCGCGGGTTCTACTCGGGAAGTTACGCGACGCCCTGGCCGCTCAGCGAAAAGTATTATCTCTGCGTGTACGACGGTTTTGCCAACGGACAGTATGTCCCCTCCCGCGTCCGGCGCTATGCGATTACGCTTGTGGACGTTTTCGGCAACAAGATCCGCCTCTACACGCATCCCACGATTTCCTGTCTCGATCCGATGCCCCTTCAAGCACGCCTGAAGCCGCCGGTGCTCGCCCAGGGCACGCTCGTCGGCCGCCCTGCGCTCCCGGATGGTACGCGTCCGCAGCCGATCGCGCAGAAGGACCTGCCGAAAACCGCCGAAATCGGCCTCATCGACGTCTACAATTCTCGCATCCCCTTCCCCACCGGCACGGTCGTGACCGCGCTGCGCATCTGGCAGGTGTTGCCGAAATCTTCCCCGATCACCCACAAACCATACATCGGCGCGGAAGACCTTCAAGTCGCGCGCCAGTGTCTGGGCACCGTGCCCGTGGAAAAAGACGGCTCGGCCTTCTTCGAAGCGCCCGTCAACGTGCCGCTTTTCTTCCAGGCGCTGGATGCGGAAGGCTGTACCGTCCAGAACATGCGCACGGATACGTATGTGCACTCGGGCGAGAAATTGATGTGCAACGGGTGCCACGAGGAACGCGTGGGGGCGGCGCGTCCGGCCGGCACGGAGCGTCCGCTCGCGATGCGCCGCGCGCCGAGCCAGATCAAGCCTGCGCCCGAAGGCGCAAAACCGTACACTTTCGTCCGCCTCGTGCAACCCGTTCTCGATGCGAAATGCGTGAGTTGCCACGGTGAAAAGCGCCGCGCGAAGATGCCCGACCTCCGTGCCGGCGATTGGCGGAAGAACAAGAACCAATGGTCAACGGCCTACACCTCGCTGC
>JAKSOY010000247.1 GCA_024405255.1 Kiritimatiellia bacterium | reverse complement strand
CAGGTTCGAACGGTTCAGCCGGGCGGACTTGAGGTCATTCAGCGTGCGATCGATGACGTGGCGGCATCGGGTGGCGGAACGGTGCGCGTGCCGAAGGGCACGTGGGAGACGAAGCCCCTCTTCCTCAAGAGCAACATCACGCTTGCTTTGGACGAAGGCGCCTTCGTGCTGGGTTCGACCAACATTGCCGACTACGCCCGGACGGATGGCATGTGTCCGGCGCTTGTGAGCGCGCAGGACGCGACGAACGTGACGGTGATCGGGCGAGGTGCGACTTTCGACGGGCGTGGCGACGGGTTCTATGAAAAGTACGCAAGCGGCGCCGCGCAACCGAAGAAGACGCCGATGATGATGAAGTTCGCCCGGTGCCGGAACGTGCACCTTGAAGGCTTCACGTATCGCCGGAGCGGATCCTGGGGCATCCACCTGATGAACTGTGACGGCGTTCATGTGAAGGGGTTGACGTGTTTCAACCACTTCAACCAATGCAACGACGGCATCGACATCGAATCGCGCAACGTGCTCATCGAGGACTGCGACATCGACGCGGATGACGATTCGCTCTGCTTCAAGGCGGAGAGCGACAAGAACTTCATCATCGACAACGTGACCGTGCGCAACTGCCGCCTCGCGACGACCTGCAACTTCATCAAGTTCGGTACGGGCAGCTACAAGGAATGGCGGAACATCCTCATCGAGAACTGCACGCTCCATCGGGCTTCCGTGGCGCATCGTTTCCATTGGGACCAGCGGAAGATCCCGGGCGTGAAGGCGCCGATTTCGGGCCTCGCCGGTCTTGCCCTTGAACTTGTGGACGGCGGGCGCATGCAGAACGTGACGATCCGCAACATCACGATGGAGGACGGTGTGGGTACGCCGCTCTTCATCCGTCTCGCGCGGCGCCATCCGAATGCCGATGGCGGCGGCAGCTACTTCAAGAACGTGCTCGTGGAAAATGTGAAGATGCTCAAGCCCGCCGAAAGCCGCATCGCCTCGTCGATCACCGGCGTGCCGGGAATGCGCCTCTCGGGCGTGACCGTACGCAACTGCGATTTTCTGTTCCCCGGCGGCGGCACGGCGGCCGAAGCGGCCGACCACAACATCCCTGAAGTCGAGAAGGGGTATCCCGAATACTTCGGGTTCGGCTTCAAGGCGCTTCCGGCGTATGGAATCTATCTGCGCCACGTGGATGGCGTGAAATTGGAGAACGTGAAGCTCCGTCTCGCTTCGCCCGACCGCCGTCTGGCCACCGTGTATGCCGACCCCGTGAACCTGCCGCACATACAGGCGTATCTCGACGAGCTGGCGCGTCCGATCCTGCCGCCAGGCGCCCAGACGAATGACGAAAACGCCGTCCTTGCGCGCTTCGTGAAGGCAGATGAGGCGGCCGATGCCGCCTGGTGCGGACTTGCGGGACGCGCCGCCTATGATGCGTATCGTGCGGCGATGCGCCAGACCTGGGGCCGGGCGATGGGCGGACTCGACGAGCTTGAGCGCACGCCCCTTCGTCCGCGCGTGGCGAAGACGACGGACGGCAAGGGCCATCGCGTTGAAAAGGTCCTCTTCGAGAGTCGTCCCAGTTGCTACGTTTCGGCGCTCCTCTGGCTTCCGGATCCCGCACGCTTTGCGCCGCCCTACCGTGCGATCGTGATTCCGTGCGGACACAGCCAGCCCGGGAAGGGCGAACCGCTCTATCAGCGGGGCGGGCTCATGGCCGCCGAGGCGGGTTTCGCGGCTTTCTGCTACGATCCGATCGGGCAAGGCGAACGCTGTCAGGGGCCGCGCGAAGGGTGCTGCCTGTCGCACGACCGCTACGGGACGCTTGCCGAGCTTCTGGGACAGAGCTGCGCGCGCCAGCGGATCTGGGACGGCATGCGGGCGATCGACTATCTGATGACGCGCGACGACATTTGCAAGGATGGCGTCGGCTGCATGGGCAACTCGGGCGGCGGCACGATGACCGCGTTTCTCGCGGCGACGGATCGTCGTGTCGTGGCGGCGTGTCCCTCGTGCTACATTACCTCGCTTCGCGAGCTCGCCAGGACGGTCGGACCGCAGGATGCCGAGCAGTTTACATTCGGACAGCTCAAATTCGGCTTGAACCACACGGGGCTCGTGATGATGGGAAATAACGCCGTGCGCCTTCAGTGCACGTTTGCGGATTTCTTCTCCTACAAAGGATCATGCGAAACCTTCAAGACGGTGCAGGCGGTCGCGAAGGTGGCGGAACTTGATCCCGCCCGCTATGCTTTCTCGGACGCGGCGGGTCCGCATGGCTGGAAGGAGTCGGCGCGCGTTTCCTCGATTCGGTGGATGAAGCGTTGGCTTGCGGGCGACGCCTCCACCCCGTCCACCGATGTCGTTGCGGACCGCAAGCTCAATGAGGGGTTCGATCCGAAGAAGGCCGATTGCGGTTTCCCGCCGAAGGGCGACTGGGTGACGCCCACGGGGAACGTACGGGATGTGCCGGGATTCCGAAGCATTTTCGATTTGCTGAAGGATGACTGGGAGGTGGTCAAGAAGGCGCGTCCGAAACGGTCGCGTGAAGAGCTTGCCCAAGTCGTGGCCGCGCGCGCGGGGATTCGTCCTTTGGAGAAGATCGGCCACACGGTACGCGAGTTGACGCGGACGTCTCTTGCGGGCGGAGTGACGGCGATTCGGGAAGTCTATCAGTTCGACAACGGGATGAGCGTACCGGCTGTCACGTTCCTGCCGCCCGCGAAACCGAGCGGGGGCGTGCTCGTGGTGGACGATCGGAACCGCCGCATTCATCCCTATCGCGTCGATGCCGTACTCGCTTCGGGGCGCGCGATCACCGTCGCCGATCTCGCGGGGACGGGCGAAACGGGCGGCGGTCTGCACACGCGCAACGCCTGGATGGGGAATAAGGCGGGGGACGAAGAAACGGCGACGCTTCTCCATTTCCTCGGCGAATCGCTCGTGGGCGTGCGGGCGGAGGAAACGCTTGTGCTCGCGGCCGCGCTGAAGGCGCGCGCGGGCGGTGTGGCGCCGGACGTGGTGGCGCATGGCCGTCCGGTGGTGGCCGTTGCCCACGCCCGCGGTGTCAGACCCGACCTCGTCGGAGAAATCGCACCCTACCTCGCACCGCCTTCCTGGGAGAAGGCGATTGAAACGAGTGCAAGCATTCCCTATGCGGCGATCGTCCACGGGGCGCTTCTCGATTACGACTGGACCGACCTTTAACATCAGTCGTGTTCGTCGAATCGCACAGGCCGTTCGTCTTGTTGACAAGTCGGACGGCCTGGCTTATAATATGCGACGGAATTGCGGACGGT
Source organism: Kiritimatiellia bacterium (assembly GCA_024405255.1). The sequence goes on along the minus strand of JAKSOY010000247.1, from coordinate 3,011 downwards.
GATGTTGTGGGAGTTTGCTTTTGAAAGGAAGAGAAAAATGCGTAAATTGATGTTGTTGCTGGGAGTGTCCGCGGCGTTGATCGCCGCGGGCGCCGGAAAGACCGAAACGCGCCGGTTCATTCTGGCAGATGAATCCAGAGCTCGCCTCCACTACTATGACACGTCCGATCCGGCCCGGTGCTTTTCGATCCCCGCCGTGAAACCGGTGTGGGATCTCAAGCCGGTGGGCGGGAAGCGGTATCGTACGGTTGGCGGTGGCGGATTCCAGATCTTCGATTTGGAGCAGCGCAAGGTCGTCGATACCTTCAAGCATCCGTTGCTGAACGGCATTTCGGCGATGTGCGATCTGCCTGACGGCGGGTTCGTCGCGAGCGTCAACCACGGGAGATATCCGGGGAACTGCGCCGATTTTGTCCGCTTCAACGCCAAGCGCGAACACGTTGCGACCTACCACACCGACAAGGTCTTCAACGTGCGAACGGTCAATTGGGACCGCGACGGCAAGACGCTGCTCGTCTCGTGGAACCGCGGCCTGGCGCGCATGCGGCTCAATGACCAGAACAAGACCCTGGACCTGGTGGCGGACTATCGTCTGACCAAGGGCATGAACGCCTTCGACTACCTCCCTGCGCGTGACGGAAAGAACTACATCTGTTCCTGTGGATTCCACGGCGACGTGCTGCGCATCACCCCCGAGGGCAAAGAGCTGTGGCGTGCGGCGATGCCGCAGAACGATTCCAAGCGCAAGGAGCGTTTCTATGCGCAGGCTCAGGAGATGCCTGACGGCAGCCTGTACGTGGCGCATTGGACCGGACACGGCAGCAAGGATTCCTACACAGGCTGGCAGGTGATCCAGCTGGCGCCGGACGGCGGTCTGCGTTGGGGCCTTTACGATCCCCAGCGGCTGGGATCGTGCAGCGGCGTCATTGTCCTCGACGCGCCGGAGTTGAACGCGAAACCTTCCGCCGAGTGAAAAATTATTAAGAAGGAAGCTTGACGGGCGGTGGGAAAATATGATAAGATAAACGCGTGCTTACGAAAAGAAGGAGATGCACGATGAGTAAAAATGAACCGAGTTTCCTGCCGCTCTATCTGACGAATTTCTTCGGCGTGGTGAACGACAACTTTCTGAAGACCCTCGCGGGGTTCGTGGTGATGAGCTGGCTGCCCGACGCGAAGATGCAGTCCGTCTATATGAACCTCACGGCGGCGGCCCTGGTGCTGCCGTATATCCTCTGTTCGCCCCTGGCGGACCGTTTGACGGTGCTGTTTGCCAAACGGCGGATCTTCCAGCTGGCGAAATGGGCCGAGCTGCCCATTATGGCCGTTGCGATTGCGGGTTTCCTGCTGAAGCTTCCGGCGGTGGTCGTGGGCGCGGTGCTGCTGATGGGCCTTCAGAGCGCGCTCTACTCGCCTGCGAAATACGCCCTCGTGCGCGATGTCGGCGGGGAGGCGCGCATTTCGACCGGCATGGGCGGTATGGAAGGGGTGACGTTTCTCGCCGTTCTGGCGGGTACGATCGCTGCGTCGTTCGCGAGCGACGGGGTCGGGTCGGCGGTTCCAGCGACGGTTCCCGCGCTGCTGGCCAGACTGATGGGCCTCTGGGGCGGACTCTTCATCCCGTGCGCGTGTCTTGTCCTGTTCGCGGCGCTCGGCTTGCTCTTCAGCTATACGATCCGCGCGAATGAAACGCCGAATCGCGAGATTCAGACGATCAATCCGTTTGCATACCTGACGCAAGCCTATCGCCAGGCGAAGGCCTACACGGGACTCAATGCCGTGATTTTCACGTTGAGCGTCTTCTGGGGGGCGGCGGCGATGCTGCAGGTGGGCCTGCTCGTCTATGGCAAGCAGGTTCTCGGACTGGATGCCACCCATACGGGCCTGCTGTTGGCGGGTGCGGCGATTGGCATTGTCGCCGGCCAGGTGAGTGCGGGTTTCGTCGACAAGCGCCACTATCTGCTGGGTGCGTCGTTGTTGACGGGCGGACTCGCCGCCGTGCTGCTCGCGGTCCTCTTCTTCGTCCCGATGGGGACTGTCCCCTTTAGCATCGGCGTGGGTCTCTTGGCGTTCGACCTCGGCTTCTTCAAGCTGCCGTTCGACGCGGAGATCCAAAAGACCGTCAAAGGTCCGAAACTCAATACGATGCTGGCGTATTTCAACCAGATTTCGTTCATTTTCATGCTGGGTGGATCGGCCTTGAACCTCGCGATCAGCTGTACGTTCGGTCCGCGCGCCTTCCTTTTGTGCCTGGCGTTCGCGTTCGCGGTGGCACCTGTGCTGTTCATGTTCTGCTACCGTCCCGTGCTCTGCCGCACGGGCCGCTGGATCCTTCATCGACGCTATGCGGTGCGCGCGGAGGGTCTCGAGGCACTCGCGTCGGAGGCGACCTACCTCGTACTGCCGGATCATCCGGCAATGGTGGATCCGATGCTCGTCACCGCCGAACTCTGGCGGACGCCGGTGAAGCCGTTGAGCGACGAGCAGTTCCTTGATCGTGGCGGCATCTCCGGACTCGCCCTCCGTACGTTGGGCGCCGTCCGTGTGCCCGACCTGCGCCATCACCGCAGCGAAGCCGGCGCGAAGATCGCCCGCGGCTTGACCGGCGTTGTCACGGATGCTCTCAAGGCCGGCGAGAACATCATCTTCTATCCGTCGGGCCACATCTGGACCGAGCCGAAGGAGGAAATCGGTACGCGCCAGCTTGCCTACAATGTCTGTCGCGAACTTCCGCCGAACGTGCGCGTCATCGCCGTGCGCACCACGGGGCTTTGGGGCAGCATCTGGGGGCGTAAGGGACGCACGCGCTCGCCGTCCTTCGGTCCGACGCTTCTCAAATCGGCTCTGCTGTGGCCGCTCGCGCTCGTCACAGGCCGTCGTCGCGCCGTGACGATCCACTACGAAGATCTCACGGACCGTGTCCGTACCTGGTCGCAGCTCACGCGTCTCGAATTCAACCATCAGCTCGAAGCCTGGTACAACGCCGTCCCCGAACCGAGTTGAAACGACCG
>JAKSOY010000246.1 GCA_024405255.1 Kiritimatiellia bacterium | reverse complement strand
GACGGCGATCGCGCCGGCGAAGAGGCGCACCCGGCGGGAGAAGACAAGACCCAGACCGGCGATGCATTCCGCAGGCGGGAGCACGACGGCGAGGAGCGGCGGCGCGAAATCGGGAAGCATCTCATAGCGCGCGATGAGGGCGGCGAAGGCGTGGACATCGCAGAGCTTCATCGCGCCGGCGTAGGCGAAGAGCCCGCCGAGGCCGACGCGGCACAGGCCCTCGAGGCCGCGCCGAGCGGAGAAACTCCGCCACCCCTTCCAAGCCAGGAACGCCGCGCCGAAGCCCAGCACCACGGCGACCGCCGCGCGTGCGAAACCTTCGCACGGCCTCCGGGGCGCAGCCGCACCCGCCGCCGCGACGGCGACGCCGCCCACCGGCACGGAAAGGACCGGACGCTCCGGATCGTCGCATAGGATGCGGACCGTCTTCGAAAACGCGCCGACTTCCTGCGGCGCAAGCGAGACAGTCAGCACCGCCGAACCCGCCGGCGGAATCACCGTCGCCGAGAGTTCCGCCCTCGCGCCGCAGCACGCCTTCACTCCTGAGACAGACACTGCGGCGTCGCCGACGTTGCGCAGCCCGATCCGTCCGACGGCCTCCACGCCGACCGGCACCTCGCCGAGCGAGATCCCCTCCGACGGTATGTCAAGCCGCGGCGCCGCAAACGCGGAACAGACCGCAGACAGGCAGACCATCAATCCGAGCCAAACCTTTCCGGCCCGTCCCAACCGTTCGTCGAATGCATGCATCATGTGCCCTTTCATTGTTTTTGGGCACTAGCATACCAAACGAACCTCAAGCGAACCTCTACTGAACCTCTAAAAACCTTGAGGATTCCCGTCAGGGCCTGCCGAACATCGCATAAAGCATCCCGAGGACGACCGTCGACGCGCACGCCGCATACAGGACCAACCCCGAAACGGCCATCGTCCAACGATGCGCGCGGAGGAGTTGAACGATTCTTGCGAGGGCGAACACGAAGCCCGCGACAAAGACGAGGGTCCCGGAGGACACAACGGCGTCCAACAGGAGGCGGTTCCAGTTCCGTCCTGACTGATAGGTGGCAAATGAAAGCACAAACAGGCCGGCCGGGATCAATCCAAGCAAGACGAGATCCCACCATTCGATACGTTTTTTCGGGCATGGTTTAATTGTCATGCCGACATTATACCAAAGCATCGGCATCCGTGAACCTCTAAACTTCAAGAGGTTCGCAGGTGACCATTGACGGATGGCCGACAATGCGCTATATTGATCGCCATGAAAGCGCTCATCATCGAAGACACGAAAGTCCAAGCCCACACGACCGCCGGCCACCTGGCCCAGTGCGGCTTCCACTGCGACATCGCCTATGACGGCGACACGGGCCTTGGGAAGTTCACGTCCAACGCCTATGACCTTGCCCTCGTCGACATCAAGCTTCCGAAGCGCAACGGCATCGAAATCATCAAAGAGGTCCGCCGGTTGAAGATCATGACGCCCGTCATCATCCTGAGCGTCGTCGACACCGTCGAATCCAAGGTCCGGGGACTGGACGCCGGCGCCGACGACTATCTCGCAAAGCCCTTCTCGACAGACGAACTCAGGGCGCGAATCGACGCCTTGCTCCGCCGCAACCGAGAGACGCGAAAGCACGAGCCTCTCACCTTCGACACGCTGACGCTCGATCCCGTCGGCGGACACGTGACAAGGGGCGAGCGGAAGATCTTCCTCACGAAGCTAGAGTTCGACCTGCTCGAGTATCTGCTCCGGCATCAAGGACGCACGATCAGCAAGCGGACGATCCTCACGCAGATCTGGGACTACAGAGGAGCCGTCAACGACCACGTCGTCGAAATGGGCGTCTGCTCCCTGCGCAAGAAAATCAACTGGGCGGGCGAGCGCAAGATCATCAATACCGTACGGGGGCTTGGGTATGTCATTGGCTGAGACCTTGCGCGGGAAGCTGCCGCTCGTCGTGCGAATCCACCTGGCGACGGTCCCCGCCGTCTGCATCGCCCTTTTCCTCGTCACGATGGCCGCCGTGTTCTGCATGGGAACGCATGCCTCGGCCATGTCCTCCGCCGAGATGTCGGTGCGGGAATGGTGGGCGCTTGCGCTGCTCGGTGCAGCCGAGGCGCTGGGCGTCGCCGTGATCCTCTTCGCCGCCTTTCGATTGGCGAGAACCGTGACCGGGCCCGTCTCGGAGATGGCCCGCGAGGCCCTTTCGATCACCGAGTCCGGCAGGGACGGACGCCTCTCGGACGACGGGCGGATCTCCGAACTCTGCGACCTCTCTCTCGCCTTCAACCGGCTCCTTGACGAACAGCGACGGCGCCAGGAAGAGATCCGCGACCTCAGCACCAATCTCCTCCACGACATCAAGACGCCCCTTGCGAACATCCGCAACGACGCGGAATCCGCACTGCGGAACAACCGCGACAAGGACGTCGTCCTCGCCGACATCTGCGAGTCGTGCGACATCCTCCTTTCCGCAATCACGACGAACGCGGAAATCACCACCCTCGCCTCGGGCCTCTGCCGCGCCAACCGCGAACTCGTCAACGTCGGCGACGAGGTCACGCAGGCGGCCAACCTCTACCGGTTCGTCACCGACGCCAAGCACCAGACCCTTGAGGCCCGCGTCCAGGGCGAGGGCCTTCTGGCGCTCGCGCACCGCCTCCACATCCAGCAGCTCGTCAGCAACCTCCTCGACAACGCCGTCAAATACACGCCCGAGGGCAGACGGATCCGCATCTCGGCCTCGCGCAAAGCCGACGCCATCGAAATCGAAGTGTCGGACACGGGCATCGGCATCCCATGCGACGAGCAGAGGATGGTCTTCGAACGGTTCTACCGTGCCGATCCAAGCCGCCACGAACCCGGCTTCGGCCTCGGCCTCGCCCTGGTCAAGTCGATCGTCGACTACCAGCACGGTACAATCTCCTGCCGATCCAAGCCCGGCGAAGGCACGACCTTCATCGTCAGGCTTCCCGCCAACTTCATTTCCTAGCCGACTTTCAGCCGTTCGATCTGGTGCGGTACCACCTTTCGATCTTCAAACTATCGTCTTGAAATTACCATAGCAGTTCTAACAACGTAAAAGATTCCCGTCATTAAAGGAGTAAGACATGGAATCCACAGCATGTGGAAATCTTGGACTCTGTCCCCTGCAGGTCCGAACGTGAAAATGTTTTGACACGTTTGAATTAGCACAACACCACAGAACACCCAAAATAGCGAAAACAGAATGTTAAACATTATTCTGATTTTATGCCACCCGACACTTTCAATACGCCCCGACAAGACTCTGACTGAACAGTGTACGACATGAATGGCCGTCAAGACAAAACCGATACGTGCTAAGATAAGGCGAAACGTGATTGGGTCGCCGAAGTCAAACGTAAAGAACCAGTCATAGACGATCCCCCAGCTTAAACCAAAACCGAGAGCGAAAGGAGAACCCATCCACATCAGGGCTGTTAACATGATAATACTATGTGCTGTAATTTTCATGCCGGCAAGTATAGCACAAAATAGCCAACCTGAACCTCTAAATGTCTAGAGGAATCGAAGAAATGTTGACACGCCCTCTCTTCGGAATTTTTCAAACTGCCTTCCGCGTCCCACGAAGCGGCTTTCCGCGTATTCGGTGGTGAATCTCGCGGGGGCTGTCCCCATCAAATCTACTAAAGTCGCGGGCAACAGCATGCCACGAACCGCCGATGAAGGCATCTGTTTTCCACTCACCTGCAGATGTGCAAACAGTTTCCAAAATCAGCAGAGCATTTGCAAGAAAGCAGCTCATGCACTGTTCGACGACTCAATTATGAAAATCAATCCCATCCCAATCCCATAAAACCTATCAGGATCAATCCCATCTCTCCCATCAGGCCCAGAAACAAGGAATCGGTCCCATCCGTCCGATCCGTCCCATCCGTCCCAGCGAAGACAACAAGGCACGCATCATGCAATGCCTGGTGCCTACTTTTTGTTTCTTGGACCGATGGGACGGATGAGACCGATAGGACCGATCTCCTCTGATCGGTCAGATGGGATTGATGGGATTGATTGCTGTATAGGTCAGATGGGTTTTATGGGATTGATTTTGATAATGGGCCAAAACCTGTCGGAACGGCATCCTTTGACACCTCACCAACATGTGAACCGAATCCAGCCGTGGGCAGTGAGAGGTCAGACCACGGAAGCCGGCTCCGCAAGACGTGGAAGGCGATTGGGAGAGTCACGCTTCACGCATCCATCGTCCCTTCGCCCCAAGTTCATATCCTGCGGGAGGAACGCCCCCGTGGCCTTCAGGCGAACCGTGACGGAAGCCGTCCCCTCGGCAAGCGCGAGATCAAGGCTGTCGCCGACGTCCGAACGCATCGCCGAGCGCCATGTTCCTGACCCATCGCGCCACTCCAGCACTAGCCCCTCAAGCTTCCAGGCGCCGGCCGTTGCGGGACGAGACGAAAGGAAACACTCGCGCCAGCCATTGTCCGCACCTACGGGAACAGTCCGTTCAAACAGCACCTCCTCCACGGCATTCGTACGATTCGCGGCGAACCCGTCCCACAGCTTGACCGCGCGGAGATGTCCATAGTCGATTTCGTCCACACACGCATAGGTTTGATTTGTCGGCGAGGCGAGAACCCTGGCCAGAATCAGTTCGTCGGGAACGCTCCGGACGTTCGGATCCGTACCGGCCCTGACTTCATCGCCATCGCCGAGGCCATCGCCGTCCGTGTCGGCAAGGCGCGGATCGGTATGGTATCTCTTCACCTCGTCGGACGACGGGATCCCGTCGCCGTCGGGATCGATTTCCCCGGAGTCCTCAGGACGGAGCCTGTAGAACCGAAGAGACGTCACCTGTGAATTGAAATTGGTCCCCACGGCGGCCCCGTTGCGCGCGAGGCGAGCCGAGAACACCTCGTCGTCTCCGGGCGCTCGGTTCAGGTCGTACGCGATGTCCACGTCACCTTCCTCCGTCACGTGCGTCTGAACGGACACCGGCACATCGTGATTTCGTTCGAGCAGCGGATTCTTCCACGTCACGAGGATGTCGCCGAGCGTATTTGTCGCCATCCAGACAAGGCTCTCACGGGCCGACTCCGGCAGCATTCCCCAATTCGCCTCCGGAACGACGCCCAGCTTCCGCCCGAGCGCGTCGATCTGCATGTCCTCGAAATCCAGAACGCCGTCGGGACGGACAAACGGATAACCGCCGCCAAGGAAGGCCGTGCGGTCGTCGAGCGCACCGCGCTTCTTCCAGTTCCCGATTTCCACGCCACGGCCATCGTTCGAAAAATTCCAGGTTTCGTTCGTTCCGACTCGCCAGAGCGCATAGCCGGCCGTGTATTCCGCCTCCGTAAACCCGTTGCCCGATTCCCGTTGCAGCAGGACCCGCGGCGGGTCTCCTCTTTCCGGCGGACTCTGCTTCGTGCTGCCGTAGACGACGAGCGCCGCCAAAAACACGGGAAGCAGAAAGCGGACGACCGGCGACTCCTTGCGCAGACGATCGAGAACGGACTGCACAGGACGTCCATCCGCTTTCTTCAAATGGATGAGAAACCATGCGAAGGAGAGAATCGCAAGCCCGGCGAAGCAGAAATACATGAGAAGCTTTTCGTACATGTCAACCTCCTCTTATCGAAGTGTGATGTGTGTGCCCGGTGCGGTCATCTGCGCACGGAAACGCTCGTCCGGGATGTCCGTGCCTCGCACCGTTAGACGGACCCTGTCCCATGCCGGATCGAAAAACCAGTCCGGCGGCAGAGCGCCGTCAAAGAAAGAGATCGGCATCCCGTTTTCCGTCGCCGAGAACCGCCTTTGGGCCTCCGGCTTCCGGTCGAAACGCCACTGGAGACGTTTCGTGGCGTTTGTCGTCTGCGCGGACGATCGCAGGGCGTCCTGCGGCCGAGGCCCCAACGCCACCCATTCGCCGCAGTCCCAGCCGACGACGAGAGCCGTCTCTGGAACGGAGAGCGCGCCATCGTGGTCGGCATCGCGCCCGAACGCGATCTGCACGTTGTTGGACGGCGTCGCGGAGAACGCCAGATCAAACGTCAGGAACCGGCCATTGGGACCGCCGACGGCAAAAGCGGCATTGGTCGAGACCTCGGTATCCAAATGGTCCCGGGCTGGAAGCGGCCCCAAACCGACAGGCCGCCCGGCAGAGGCGGAAACCGCGAGCGCCAGGCCCGCGGCAAACAACAGATCGCGCATCAGATTCTCCTTTTGGGTTGAACAAAAACAGGAGAATTCTATCAAACGAACCTCTAATGAAGCTCTACTGAACCTCTAAATGTCTAGAGGAATCGAAGAAATGTTGACACGCCCTCTCTCTTCGGAAATG
>JAKSOY010000245.1 GCA_024405255.1 Kiritimatiellia bacterium | reverse complement strand
AAGCATGTTGAGAATCGGCATGAGAACTTTGAACGGTAAGGCGCGGCAGACGGCCGTGGCCGCGTTCACGAGCATGCCGGAGCCCTCCCCCTCGAAGATAGAAAGACACGCGTGGAGGCGCGTGAACGTGCGCCCTGCGCGAGATTGGAGGGCGTCGGCGAGAGGGGAAGCGGAATCCTTTCCGCTTGTCAGAGAACGGCTGTGCGCACCATATTCCAATCGTCGGGAAACGCTGCTTCGTTTTGCCGCGATTTGTCATCCGAACATCGGAGCATCGGACCATCCGACCATGTGTGGCCAGAGTTTTTTTCACAAGCGGAAAGGATTCCGCTTCCCCACTCTTTTTCAACCAAAATGAAAGGTAACTCATGAAGAGACTCATGATGGCAGTGGTTGCGGTGTGTGCTGCAAGCGCAGCGTTCGGCGCGACACAGGATGAAGGGCGGCTTCCTGCGGGGTATGAGGAAGCCGAGTATGTCCAGGGTGACGGCACGGCCTATATTAACCTTGGCCTTAAACTGACGGAGAAGGATGTCATTGAGTGTGTGGCGATGGCGACTGAGCCGCTTGGCATCATCTTCGGCGAGCGGAATGCGGCTACGAGTTCGGACGGAGTCCTTTGCGGATTCCCGCCGGAGTCCGAGAATAACTTCAACTTCTTCTACACGAGCAGGAAGTCCGCCTTTTCCGGCAAGGCTCAGTTTGTCGGGCAGAAGCTTGTTTATCACTGTGAGGCGGCGCGTCGGGCCATTTACGGCATGGATGGGACGCTTATTGCCGCGAATACGGACACTCCGTCCCCGGCGACATTCACGGCGCCCATCGACTGTTATCTTTTTGGCGCGAACGGGACGACTTGGACTACGGTCAATTTCGCGGGCCGCATCTATTCGTTTGTCGTAATTTCGGGTGGCGTGCCGCGGATGGAGTTGATTCCGTGTGTGCATGAAGGTGAGTTCGGGTTCTACGATACGGTTTCAGAGGGCTTCTTTGGAAACGCATCCTCCTCGGGCCAATTCTCCGGATGGTTCCCCGGGGAGGTCAATTTGCAGGGGGATTTCAAGCGGAAGATCATTCGCGAAGGGGGGAAGCCCGCGACAATCCTCGATCTCCGCGTCATCGACAGGGATGACAACGAGCTTCCGCCGTCGACTTACACCGTTGTCTACACCGATGCGGACAAAACGGGTTTTGCTACGGTCTCCGCTACGGTTAACTCGGGGGATCTCGCTGGTGCAACGACATCGCGGATTTTCCCCGTGGTTGCGCTTCCGAGGATCTGCCAGCCGGTCGAATATGTGCAGGGTGACGGCACCGCATTCATTGACCTTGACTATGTTCTCACGGAAAAGGATGTCATCGAGTGCGTGGCGCATGCGACTGAAGCGAAGGGAATCATCTTCGGCGGCAGGACTTCCACCTCTGTCGGCGGGGTGCTTTGCGGCTTTTCGAACGCGGACGAGGATAGGTTCAACTTCTTCTATACCAGTGACAAGTTCTTCTGCGAGGGGCAGGACCAGTTCGTGGGTCGGACAATCCGTTATTCCGCGTCGGCGACTCTTCTCGGCGCATATCCTGTCTGCGTACATCAGCACTGGACTTCGGCATTTGAGATACCGGCCGGATGCTATCTGTTCGGAGGGGCGGGGCTTGTCTGGACGACGGACAAGTTCGCGGGTCGGATTTACTCGTTTTCAATCACTCGGAATGGAGATGCTGCGATGGACCTCGTTCCTTGCAGGTGCCTGGGCGAATTCGGTTTTTACGATGTCGCGAGCAAGTCCTTTTTGGGCAATGTCGCCGGAGGGAGCGGATCTGTCGGGGATGGCGCGTTTACCGCACCCGGCAAGTTCGCCGCGTTGCAAGGCGATTTCAGCCGAAAGGTCATAGCGCCAGGCCGGTCGGCAAGAATCCCGGACTTGAAGGTTCTTGACGATGACGGCAACGAACTCCCTCGGGCGTCTTATGTCGTAACCTATTTTGACGCGAACAAGACGGGGACGGCCGTGTGTCTCGTCGAGGTCGTGTCAGGGGAACTGGCTGGAATCTGCGAGAGCAAGCCTTTCGAGGTGGCCGTTCTCCCGGACGAATACCGGCCGGTCGAATATGTCCAGGGTGACGGCACGGCCTATATTGACCTTGGCCTTGAGCTGACGGAAAAGGATGTCATCGAGTGCGTGGCGCATGCGACTGAAGCGAAGGGAATCATCTTCGGCGAGCGGAAAACGGTTACGAGTTCGGACGGAGTCCTTTGCGGATTCCCGCCGGAGTCCGAGAATAACTTCAACTTCTTCTACACGAGCAGGAAGTCCGCCTTTTCCGGCAAGGCTCAGTTTGTCGGGCAGAAGCTTGTTTATCACTGTGAGGCGGCGCGTCGGGCCATTTACGGCATGGATGGGACGCTTATTGCCGCGAATACGGACACTCCGTCCCCGGCGACATTCACGGCGCCCATCGACTGTTATCTTTTTGGCGCGAACGGGACGACTTGGACGACGGACAAGTTCGCGGGCCGGATTTACTCGTTTTCAGTCGTCCGAGAAGATGCGCTTCTCTTCGACTTCGTCCCCTGCAAGCGCAAGGGCGAGGCGGGATTCTACGACATTGCGAGCGGAACCTTCTTCGGTAATTCGGCCGAGAGCGGCGCGTTTGTCGCAGGTCCGGTGCTTAAGCGCGACAGCGGGCTGATAATTTCCGTCAGATGACGATTGCGACGATTCTGCTCGGGTGCGTTCCGCTTTGCTTCGCAGTCTCCGCGTCGCAACCGGTTGAACTGCCTTTTCGGACGAACGGGATTGCCTTTGCCGCGCGGCCAACCGTGATGTGGCGGGCAGATGAGGTGCTTCGCTATGCGCGTGAGCCGCTTTTGGCGCGGATGGGGGACGGGTCGCTTGTCTGTGCGCTCTATACGGGCGGGCGCAGGGAGCCAGACACGAACAATGTCGTGGCGGTCATCCGCTCGGCGGATGACGGGGCGACATGGTCGACTCCTGAGACCGTGTTCTCCCATCCGCGCCGCGCATGCTGGGCAACCGAGCTGAATACGCTGGGCGACCGCCCCGAACTTGTGTTCCAGACATTTGACGCCCACACCTACTATTCGGACTTGCGGCCCTTCAGGTGCTGGACGGATGATTGCGGAGGGAGTTGGACGAATCCGGTTTCCTTTGCAGGAGTTCCGTCGGGTTTCACGGTGCGGCAGGGGGTGCGGACTTCGGACGGAGCATTGGTCTATCCCGTTTACTGGCAGGTGTGCGATGGGGATTATCGCGGATGGGTGGATTACGAGCGTCCGAAGATCGACTGGTCGGGCTGGGGCCGTGGCGGGCAGTGGTGGTTTGAGTGCGGAGTCATTCGTTCGGAGGACGGCGGTCGGTCGTGGCGACTGGCGGCAGTCCCTCCGATCGAGCCTCGCGAGGGTCGTCACCTGAATCAGTGGGAGCCGGCAGTTGTTGAGCTTTCAACCGGAGGGCTCAAGATGTTCGTTCGGGTTGAGAGTGAAGAACGGGTGCTGTGGGAATCCGAGTCGGTTGACGGTGGTCGGTCGTGGACAAAGCTTCATCCGGGTGCGATTTCGAATCCCGGAACTAAGGTTCAGGCGTTGAGGCGAGGGGGTGAGATTGTCCTTTTCAACAATGTGTGTGAGCGCACATCTCCAAATCGCTATCGTTTGGAGGCTGCGATTTCATCCGACGATTGCCGGACGTGGAGGCATGTTGCATTGGCTGACTCCTCGGGTTCGGTCGGCTCGGACTGGTTTAATGGCTCGCATGCGCAGGTCGCCTATCCGTCCGCCTTTTTTGACGAGAAACGGAAAAGTTGCTATTTGGCGATAGATTCGGTTTCTGAAATTTACCTTCTGAAGATACCCTATGCCCTGTTTGGGTTCTAGGAGTTCCTGCGGGGTCTTGTCCCCGTGTGCCGATGAGCTTTGCGGGAGTATGGTATGCTATGCCCGTTTTGGAGGAATTATGAGACCTATAGGCGGAGCGAAAGGGGCTTTGGCCGATTTGTGACAGGGCAGTAGAGTCAAATGAAGGAGGCAGCATGGGCAAAGCGCATCGAGCGACGGGGAACGCCCGACTTCGCGCGCCTCAAGCTCGGCGTCGGCAAGGAGGACCTATGAACGGAAAGACGATGATGATGGTTGGGCTCGCGCTCAGCGCGGCGGTGGCGAATGCGCGAACGCGCGAGAGCTTCAATGACGGCTGGGAGTTCTCCCGTGACGGCAAGGCGTTCGAGGCCGTGCGCGTGCCGCACGACTGGGCGATTGCGGGGCCGTTCGATCCCAAGGGGGACGGTAACACGGGGAAGCTTCCGTGGCGCGGCGAGGGTGTCTATCGCAAAACGCTTGTCCTTCCGGCGGAGCCGCAGGGCAGGGTCTTCCTTGACTTCGACGGTGTGATGACGCATGCCGCGGTCTTTGTGAACGGCAAGGTCTGCGGACGCGGCACCTACGGCTATCTCGGATTTCGGACCGACGCCACGGCCTATCTCATAGCCGGCACGAACACGATCGAGGTGAAGTGTGATACGCACGACTTCCATTCGCGCTGGTATCCGGGCGCGGGGATGTACCGCAACACCTGGATCGTCCGGACGGACCGCGTCTACCTGAAGGACGACTCCCTCAGGGTGGAGACGCGGAACGTCCTTTCCGGCGAGGCGACGCTCAAGGTCGAGGGCGAGATCGCGAATCGCCGTCTCGCGAAGGCGCGGGCGGTTGTGACGGCGACGCTTAAGGACCGGAACGGGCGGCTGATCGCGTCCGCCGACGAGGACGAGTCCGTCGACGGCTACGATGACGAAGACTTCGACCTCAAGCTCAAGGTGCGGAATCCGGAGCTCTGGGAGATGAGGGACGGCGCGGCGCTTTACATGCTTGAGGTCTCCATCAGGGGCGAGGGTTTCTCCGACTCGCTGACGCGGCGGATCGGCTTCCGTGAGTTCCGCTTTGATCCGGACAACGGCTTTATTCTGAACGGAAAGCGCGTTCAGCTCAATGGCGTCGACCTCCACTCCGACCTCGGTCCGCTCGGCATGGCGTTCGACGCGGGCGCGATGCGCCGCCAGCTCGCGATCATGCGGGACATGGGCGCGAATGCGCTCCGCACCTCGCACAACTGTCCCGCGCCCGAGGTGCTGGATCTCTGCGACGAGATGGGCATCTTCGTCTGGGATGAATGCTTCGACAAGTGGAACGAGACCTGCGGACGCGGCACCGAGCCGCTTGAGGAGTTCGTCCCGCGCATCCTCCGGGGCTGGGTCCGGCGCGACCGCACGCATCCCAGCGTGTTCTGTTGGTCGATCGGCAACGAGATCACACCCGGCGGCGCGACGCCGCCCGGACAGGAGCGGTGGGACAGCACGTCCGCGAACGGCACGAGCGAGGAACGCTGTGCGCTCTTTGCGCGGGTCGTGCGGGACGAGGACGGGACACGCCCTGTGGCGATCGGCAGCTGCTTCCCGCAGGCGGCGATGCGCGGTGACTACGTGCCGCTCGACCTTGCGGGTTGGAACTACCGCGAGATGTACGTGAAGATAAAGGAACGTTATCCTGAGAAGCCGGTTCTCTACTCCGAGAGCGCGTCCGCCTTCTCGGAGTTCGGCTTCTACGCAGCGTCGCTGCCGACGAACAAGGCGGACTACGTCCAGGCGAGCTTCAATGTCGATTCCTACGACTATAATTCCGCCTGGTGGAGCGACATCCCCGACCGTGAGTTCTTCCGGATGGAGCGTGACCGCTACTGCGCGGGCGAATTCGTCTGGACGGGCATCGACTACCTCGGCGAGCCGAGCCCCTACGCCGGCTCGGGCGAGAAGGCGTCCCGCAGCTCCTACTTCGGCATCTGCGACCTCTGCGCGCTTCCGAAGGACCGCTTCTACCTCTACCGTTCGCACTGGAACAAGGACGCGTTCACCCTGCACATCGTGCCGCACCACTGGAACTTCCCCGAGAAGGCCGGAAAGACGATGCCCGTCTTCGTCTACACGAGCGCGGACGAGGCGGAGCTCTTCGTGAACGGCAAGTCGATGGGACGCCGCCGGAAGGATCCGAAGGCGGGGAGCCTCGACGACTACTACTCCATTCTGCCGCGCTACCGTCTCATGTGGATGGAGGTCCCCTACGAGGCGGGCGAGGTGAAGGCCGTCGCCTACGGGAAGGACGGCGTGGTGCTCGGTACGCAGGTTCTGCGCACGGCAGGCAAGCCCGTCAGGATCGTACTGGAGAACGAGTGCGGCTATCCGAACGAACGCGGTGAATATCTCAGCGTCGTCCGGGTGACGCTGGCGGACAAGGACGGCAACTTCGTGCCGGATGACAACCGCCGCATCAGCTTCGCCGCGGAGGGCTGCGAGATCGCGGCGGT
>JAKSOY010000244.1 GCA_024405255.1 Kiritimatiellia bacterium | reverse complement strand
TCCCCGCGTCCATGATCTTCTTGAGGGTGTCGCGGTAGAACTCCGGCGTGTGCGTCCCCTTGTTGTCGATTCCGGGCGGAAGGCCCATCATCGTCACGACGACCTCGTGGTTGAGGCCCGCGTCATGGATGCACTGGCCGGACCACTTGAGGTTGTTGACGTCGTTGAGGGCGTCGAAGTTGCGGATCGAGGTCATGCCGTGCTTCTTGAACATCTGGGCATGGAGCTTGATCATGTCGCTCGACTGCGACTCGAGACCGACGACGTTCACGCCGCGGGAGAGCGTCTGAAGGTCGGCTTCCGGCGCGGCCTTGCGGAACTTGTCCATCACGTCGAAGGCATCTTCCTGGCAGTAGAAGTAGCAGCTCTGGAAGCGCGCGCCGCCGCCCGCCTCGAACCACCGCACGCCGGCGTCGTAGCACTCCTCCACGCAGGGAAGGAAGTCTTTGGAGAGAACGCGCGCGCCGACGACGGACTGGAAGCCGTCACGGAACGCCGTGAGCATGAACTTGACGTTTTTCTTTGCCATGATGAGTTTTCCTTTGTTAAATGACTCGTTTCAGAACTTAACCAAGCGCCACCGCAATGGCGAGCGCGATGTTCGCATCGTCGTCCGTCGCGACCTTCTTCGGAGCCTTCTTGGGGGCCTCCTGCGGGATGATGTGGTCGAACTTCGCGACAAACGCGCTCGAATACTTCGCCACAAAAATCAGTACCGTCAAGAAGAGGTACACGATACCCATGCCGGCTACCATCAGCACGAGGCCTTGTCCAATAATCGCCATTCTTGTTACTCCTTGGTCCTTTTGAAAAAATTGAAATATTATTATACCGAATTCGGGGGGAAAAGGCAATCGCGAAATCTGCGGAGTTCATTTCGCGAAGAACGGCATTTCGACACTTAAGCTCCGTCGTCACTTGCACAAGCACCGCAGAACCTTCGGGTCGCACTTCCCTGTCCAGATGTTCTTCCAGCCCCGTCCCTGCAAGACGATGACCTCGACAATATCGGGACGGAATCCCCGCAGGGCGTCTTTCACACGTTCGAGCAGATCCTCGTTCCCGCCCGGGAAGGACGGCAGATCGCAAAACCGCCGGGCGATTTCATCCTTGTTCCCCTCGACCAGCGCGAGCCTGAGAAGGAAATGGAAGTCATCCCAGCACCCGCCGAGAAAATCATCCCAGCGGGTGTCTTCCAATCGGATTCCTTCGCGCGCCCAGGGCAAAGGCCATGTCGGCGCCTCGGGCAGTGTCGTGCGAATGAAATAGTCGATCCGCTTCGGCGGGTTTCGAAAGACCTCCCCCGGCTCCATTTCATCAAGCCGGAAGGTGACAATCGACGGCGGATTCCACCCCGTCTCCAGTGCATGGATCAATGCCGCCCGAACCTCGGTCCGCAAGCCGACCTTTTCCGCGTCGGCGAGGATGGCGTAGAAACGATCCGTCGTCATATGGTATCCGTAACACCCACGCCACTCCAGAAACTGTTCCGCGCGAACAGCCGCCGCCCGAGCGTAATCCCCTTTCCCCGAAAACGCGTCCGCCAAGGGTTCCATCAATAACGCAATCTCTTCGAGCTCGCCCTCTTCGACCATTGCCTTGACACCTTTGCGGGCCATCCGAATCGCCTCGTCATAGCATCCAAAGCGGTTCAACAGCTGAACCCCTTCCCGCCAGATTTTGGCTTTCTCGACATAGTCGACAAACACCGGAACGCATCGCTCTTCATGTCCTGCCCGCCGCCAGGCGGTCTGAACGGAACGAAGAAGATGGCTCCAGGTATCCTCCCCCGACAAAGCACGAGCCGGAACGTTCTTCAACTCGGCCGTGAGTTTTGTCGCCGCCTCGGCCCAGACGTCCGGCCGTGTGTATTCGCCCGCCGGCGACTCCCACAGGTTTTCAATCACTTTCCCCGGACTGAAGAAATGGTAGGGACGCGTCAGATCGCAAGCCCACACAAGGACATCCGCCGCCGACCAGCCGCTTGTCCTCAAGGCCACCACGACCGTCTCCATGGTCCAATTGACGAGATCGGGGACGAAATGAAAAGCCCCGGGATAATCGATATTCAGGTCGTCGTCCGACCAGTACAAAAGTTCCTCGACCGAATCGCGAATCGCGGCAGGATCCCGATGCGCACACGCCATCAGCACCCGTTCCCGAGCCTGTTCGAAATCCGCCTTGAGTCTCTTGATTTCCGCCCGCCGCGCCGCCGCCCGCCGTTTCTCCTCTTGAAGGGCTGCAAGACGCTTCGCCTCCTCCGCACGTCTCTCGGCCTCCTCCGCCGCCTGTACGAGAAGCCGCGCATCCGATTCTGCCGGAATCGTTGTCAGAGGAATCGCCTCCCCGGCCTTCAGTTTCCGCTGAACCGCCAGCATCAGGGCCACCGCATGCTTGCATCGTGTACGAACGGGACACGTACAACGCGAATCGACTTTCCCCTGCGCACCGATAAAGACCGAGGTCACATAAAGCGAACCGCCGCGAACCCTTGCCGAAACACAATCCTCCGCAGCCACGATCCGCGAGACATTGTCGACAATGCCATAGCCACGGCCAACCATGCGAATATCCGTCCACGCATCCAACTGTTCGTGTTCAATCGCCCTGATCTGTTCAATGATGTTCATCGTCCATTGCCTTCCGTTTTCCAATGTATTGCAATACTTGAGAATCGACTGGAATAGCCATTCATGTGGATTCTAATGTATTGCAATACTTGAGAATCGACTGGAGCAGCCGCTCATATGGATTCTAATGTATTGCAATACTTGAGAATCGACTGGAACAGTCGCTCCATATCCATTCGTAATTCCTGCGGTGGCGCAATCGTCTTCCGCCACACGATGTTTCCAATCTCGCCCAACCGATCGACGAGCAGGTCCGCGAGAAGCGTGGGCGGCGTTAGGCGGTCCTTTTCCGCAGCGCTGGACTTCAAGGCAAGTAAGTCATCGATTTCCCGGCGCATCGCTTCGGAGAGGTCGATTCCCTCCAGCACCTTGCGGAATTCGGTGGGTGGCATCGTCTCGTGTTGACGAATCCACGCGACCGCGGCATTCGCCCGCAGAGCGTAGCAGAGTTTTTTGACGCTGATCGTTCCGTTCTCATCGGCGGTTTCCATTGCATGCCGGAAGAGCGAGGCGTAGTGATAGGCCGCATGCGCCGGGTTGAACGCGCGGGCCGCTAATTCGGCGAGATGCGCCAGGATGCCCGTATCCACGTACACGATCGGCGAACCGATCCACTCGAACAACGAGCAGTTGCTCTTCAACATCTGACGCAGGACCTTGCGCAGATCCCAGGCCGAAATGTCCAAATCGCCGGGCAGCATCTCTTCCCACGTGTCTGGCTTGCCTTCTTCAAGCCCCAAATACCAGTCGAGCGGTTTCACATAGACCGCGCGAATGTCATAGTCGCTGTCGGGCGAGGCGAAGCCCCAGGCCCGACTGCCGCTTTCAACGGCAAAGAGGATACGGCAGTCGTGTCGAGCCGCCTCGGACTCCAGCACCTGTACAATCTTCTCCTTCATCACTTGACTCCTGCTTCCTTCATCACCTCATCAATCAACCCGTCGATTCGAGCACGGTCGGGAACCAGCCGAAGCCGTCCCTTCCTCGCTTCGATCTCCGCCTGGATCTTCTCCGCATGCGCGATGATCGCATCGAACGTCCATTCGCCCCGGCGAATCGACAGCAACGTCTGCAGTTTCTCGCCGTCGAAACGGACGATCGGTTCTCCGTTCTTGACGATGTTCTCGCCCGAGAACAAGAGCCGCGTCAGATGCATCATGTTCTTCGCATCGTAGTCGAGCTGGCCGCGTTCCTGCTGAACCCATCGCGCCTCGTTGCGATGGCGACGCCAACTCCAGTACTCCTGATGCTGCCGCTTCGCCGAATCAAAAGCCTGCTTGTTGAAAATCAGCACGCCGACGCGTTTCCCGGCATCCTCCTTCGGAACCGACGAGACCACCGGCGCCCCGCCACGAAACACGCCACCCGTTTCCACGCCAAAGTCATAGACGTGGAAGATGTCGGCCGTCACGCTCTTGGAAAGACGCGTCACCCGGCAACGCCCCAAATCCACACCCGTCTCTTTCAACTGACGAGGAAACTGGCGGACATCCGCAAGGAAGGCACAATAGTCTTCCGGTTCCGGCGGTTCCTCGGGCCACGGATTCCATACCCGCTCGTTGCACCCGCGCGCTTTTTTAATCTGGCTGACCGCGTAGCCCAAATGACTGTCGACCGCCATCTGGGTGATGAAAATGTCGCGATTCTTCTCAAGGATGCCAAAAGCCGACGTCGTCTTGAGGATGCAGTCCTTCGGCAGATAGAGCATCTCCAACGTCGTCGGATTGGCTTCGGACATCAACTCGCAAAATCGCAGGAGCGAATAATAGGTCCGGTCGTTCCGTTCGTCGGAGACCTGCTTGGGCGGAACGGACAGCCGAACATACTCCCGCGACGGCACCGTAAAGATGCCGCGAATGTCCGTGTCGCTTTGCGCATTCGCGGTCCCGTAGGCACGACTGCCGACAATCCCGCGGAAAATCACCGCGGGATTGTCAGGCAGGGTCAACTCATGATAATCGTACATACGCCTATTATACCATCTTTCACCCCTTTAAGCTCGCGAGGGGGACGAGGCGGACGAGCGGCTCGATGAGGTCGCGTTCGGACGCAATCACATCCTCGATGTCCTTGTAGGCCTGCGGCGCTTCCGAGAGGTCGAGACGACCCTTGGCCTTGCCGAAGCCCTTGTACTTATGCCAGCGTTCGCACACGATCCCGTCCATCGCCTGGTCGCACTCTTCGACCGTGAGCGTCGTCGAGGCCGCAATGCGGCTCATGCGGCGTCCCGCGCCATGCGAGCACGACATGAACGAATCGGGGTTGCCGAGTCCGCGTACGATGTACGAAGCCGTACCCATCGAACCGGGGATGATGCCGATCTCATCCAGCTTCGCCGACGTCGCCCCCTTGCGGTGGACGAACACCTTCTTGCCGAAGTGCTCTTCGCACGCGGCATAGTTGTGGTGGATGTCGATCGTGCGGATGAAGTTCACCTCGGGCACGAACTCCGCCAGCGTCGCCTTCATCGCCTCCATCATGCGACGACGGTTTTCCTTCGCGTAGCGCAACGCGAAAAGCATGTCGGTGAAGTAGTTGTGTCCATCCTCTTCCTCGATCGGCAGGAACGCGAGATCCGGATCCGCCAGCGGCGTGTGGAAGCGCGTGCAGAGACGATTGGCGATCCTGTGGTAGTGCTCCTCGATTCGCTTGCCGAGGTTGCGGGAGCCCGAATGGATCATCAGCCAAATCTTCGATCCGCCTTCCGGTTCGCCCGCGCCATCAAGCGAGGTTGTCTTCTGCAACTCGATGAAATGGTTCCCCCCGCCAAGCGTGCCGAGGTTCATGCGGTCCAGCTTGGACGGCCAGAGATTCGAACGCATCCCGTTGTTGGCCGTGTATTCTTCGAATCCCTCCCAGTTCTGCGTCTCGCGATGCGACACGCCCTCGCCGACCGGGATGCGCTCCTTGAGCTTCTCCTGGAAGGCACGACGGAACGGCATCTCGGCAAAACGCTCCGCCGGGATGTCCGTCTCGGTTGCAATCATGCCGCAGCCGATATCCACTCCCACGGCCGCCGGAATCACGGCGTTGTCGCACGCGACCACGCCGCCGATCGGCATCCCATAACCCTGGTGCGCATCCGGCATCAGCGCCACATGGTCGAACACCACCGGATGCTTCGCGAGGTTGACAGCCTGCTTCACGGCCCCCTCTTCACAATTCTCGCACCAGCTCTTCACGGGTACCGAATAACCTTCCTCAAACTTTTCCCACTTCATTTCTTTCCTCCTTCTTTTGGCTCGTGGTTCACGTATTTGAGAAAAGCAAACACCGTGCCAAGTGGACCGTCAAACGTCAAAGGCCGCCTATTCCCGCCCAATCTCCCTCCAAAACCGCCAATCAGACCACATTCTCCCGTTCAATCATTGATCCCACATCTGAGCATCCCCGAGAAACAACTATTCAATTTTATAGTCTCTATCCAAAATATGACAATCCATTCTGAAACAGACCGCAGGTCGAGCCGATACAGTGTATTCGGACAGCAAGGGGGCTGACTTGGATCAGCCCCCGCACTTGGATGCATTTACTTTGTCTGGCAATCCAAAAACTCGTCGAAGTTTTTGCTGTCTCTACGAATTGGATTACCGGATTGTGACGATCAAACCGCTCATCACGTAGATGCCGTCGTCCTTCGTGTAGACACGGTAGCGGGCGCCGGGCGGTGCAACGAACTTGACGTCGTTCGCCTTCTTGAAACACGTCGCGATCCTATTCAGGGCAAACTTACTTTCACTTTGAA
>JAKSOY010000243.1 GCA_024405255.1 Kiritimatiellia bacterium | reverse complement strand
ATATCGAGGCGGGGGCGTCCAATCCGGACAAGCGGAGATACGATCTTTCGCGCCGTCTCGCAAAGTTGTACGACGACTGTAAAAACGTGGTTGAGCGCACGACCGGGCTTTCTTAAGACGGTAATCAGTCGATAAGATATGTAAAGAAACATAAACAAAAAAATCAAATCGCGCTATTGACACCAAATAATAAATCTGATACATTATCACCAGAAACGGGAAATTGGAGGAAGTAATGACGAACGTCACGGAGTATATGAGTCTTGAAGATGTTGCCGATATGCTTGGCGTCACCTATCAGCTCATCTACAGACTGGTTCGCGCTGGCGAACTCCCGGCTGTACGTCTCGGTAAGCTTTACCGCGTCGCGAGGTCGGATCTTGATCGTTATCTGGAGCGGAACAAGAATGCGGCGGCATCAGGAGGAACGTGCAGCGTGTGCGGTACGTTCTACAAGGCCAAGGCATCCTTGAAACAAACATGTTCCGAGGAGGGATGCGAAGAGCCGATCTGCTTTGACTGCTGGCATCGGCTTGGCATCCGGTACTGCAAGAAGCATCAGCCTAAGAAGTAACTAAAGAAGGAGTAAAGCAATGGGACTGTTCTCTGATACGTGCCAGGCACTCATCGACAAGAACACGGGACGCGCCCTTACGGGTGAGGCCCTCATTGAGGCGCAGAAAGACCCGAATTGGCCGATTTGCGGCAACAAGGTCTCCAAGCGGGCTCGCTTTTGCAATGTCTGCGGCAAGCCGGCTCCGGGCGGCTGGTGGAAGTGTCCGCAATGCGGGAAGTGGATCGGCAACGATTCGCACTTCTGTCCCCATTGCAACGCTCCGCTCTACCCAGATGATCGCACGGCAATGGCCGGCGGCGTTTGGCGCAAGGAGCCGGAACTCTTCGCGCAGCGCTTTGAAGTCGGGGACATCAAGCGGCTCCTGATTGAGAAGCTTCAGGTTCAGGAGGGGACGGTGGCCATTCTGATGGAATCGGGAGAAGTGGATGGCATCCTCGCGGCCGGGGCTCATCAGCTGGACGGACTGCTGCGGAAGATCAACTGGTTCGGCAATCCGCCGCCGCGAAGCGTCGTCCTGATCGACGTCGCGGAGGTGATTGTGCCGCTTCACATTGAGGCACTGCGCACCTCGGAGCATATTCCGATTGAGTTCTACGGCGAGATTGTCCTGCGGTTCAAAGGGGACAAGGATTCGGCAAAGGCGTTCTGCGGCAATATTCTCAAGGGCGAGCGCACCTACACATTCTCGCAGATCTCGGATCGGGCCATTCCCCTTGTGCGTTCGGCAATCGACGAAATGTGCGTGACCTCGACGCTGGAGGACCTGGTGAAGGATCCCGAGCGCCGCATTCGTCTCCAAGAGCGCATGGAGAAGCGGCTGGAGGCCGATTTTGCGGCCTGTGGTCTCGAAGTCGTGCGCGTGTCCTCGGCCGAATTCACCGGTGACGAATACGAGAAGCTCGAAGCGCAGCTCGGCGACGCGGAAGTCGCCCGCCGTGAGGCCGAATACAGGGCCGCGCTTGAAAGCACGATGCGCAAGATCAAGGTGAAGTCCGAGCAGGACCAGGCCCAGGACGAGAAGGATTCGTATAAGAACGCCTTTGATCTCCGCGAATACAAGGAAATCCTCGATAACGAGTACCGCGTTAGCGCGGCAACCCGTGATCGCGAGTTTCAGTTGCTGAAGCGTGAATGGGAGCATGACGACCGCATCTATCTCCGCCTCCTTGAGGTCGAGGAGCTGCAGCATAAGCATGACCTCGAGGATCAGCAGACCGAACACGACATCGCGACGAGCCGCAAGCTTGACGAGTATGGGCGCGAGAAGAAGGTTGAGGATGCGAAGGCCGATGTCCAGGCACAGGACATCCACACCCAGCAGGATGTCAAGGACGCTGAATATTGGTTGGGAGTTCGCGCCAAGAAGGAGGAGCTGAAGCTCAAGGTGAAGGCGGCCGATGCCCAGCGCAGGAAGGGGATGTCCCTCAATGAGATGCTCCTTGAGGCGGAGGATCCCGAAGCGCGGGCCGCGCTTTTGGAGGCGCTTCGCCTCCAGCGCAATGTCAGCATGACGCCTGAACAGCTACTTGCTGAACTTGGCAAGGAGTCGACGAACGATCAGCTCGTCTCCAAGCTTGAGGAACTCTACCGGGCTGCTGCTGAACGCGAGGACAAGAACCTTGCCAAGATGCTTGAGCCCGCGATTGAGGCGGCAAAGCATCCTGCACAGACAACGGGGCCGATCATCAAATGATAACTTGCCCAAAGTGCGGTCGGCTGACGCCAGAAGGGGCGTTCTGTTCCCGGTGCGGGGCGGAACTCGCGTCTGTCGCGCCGTCCGTGCCGCCAGTGGCCGCTCGGCCGGAGTTCCATCGCTCGGAGCTTCAGTCGCGGATTGTCATGAATGAGGGGATTCGGACGGCAGAAGAACGCATTCAGCGTTCGGCTGCCGAGGAAGAGATGCTCTCAAGGCAGCGCGGCGAGCCCATGTTGGAGGTGGACCGGCTTTGTCCGCTGTTCGAGAACCTGAACAGTACGCTTCGTTTCCGGTTTAATCCTCGTGGCGGAGGGGATGCCGTCGAGAATGTGACAATCACATTCTCGAACTGCGATTGCGCCAAGAAGCCCGTGCAGCGGATTCGCCGGGCGAATCAGATTCAGGAGTTTCCCGTGCAGTTTCCTCCGCAAGGTGCGGGCATGCAATCGTGGAATGTCACGGTTGAATATGTTTCGGCCAGGCGCAAGCATGAGCTGACCGGTGATTTCCAAGTCATCGTCAAGCCGGTGGAGTCGCGTAAACGCGGATCGGACAACTTCAACATCAAGATCGAGACGAACATCGGCGATGTGAGTCAGGCGAGCGATGTGATCGTCAATCAGCGCGGGGCGGAGGGTCTGGCCGGGTTGATTGCGGCTACGGATCCCTTCGAGGAAATGAGCCGCGTGTTCATGTCCGACAAGCGCCAGTGGACGTTGATCCCGTTCTCGGATGACAACAAGGTTGTCGATCTGCCGCCGATGCCGGCAAATGCGCAAACCGAGCACATAGTTCTCGACATCGGGAGCAGGCGTTTTCATTTCTTTGCGAATCGGACGATTAAGTTCGGCCGCAAGAAAGAAATGAACGACATTGCGCTACGACCGGCACCGGGTGCGACCGAGATGGAGCTGTTGCCTTATCGCAAGGTCAGCAGAGAGCATTGCTTTTTTGAGCATTCTGGGACGAAAGCTCTGCTGGTTGACGGCGGGCGTAATCCGCTGGGAGTCGTTCAGCCCTCGTCCGGTGGGACGTTTTGGAACGGTGAGCAGGTGCGATCTCCGATTGAACTACCCGTCGGAACGACTGGCATCGTTTCTTTCGGAGGTGTTCACTACGGGGACAACCTTTCGCTCGATCTGAAGGTCTGTGAACCCGTCAAGGCGTGTTCGACATGTCCGCATGCGAACATCCGCTGGTGCGGTGAGGGGCAGCGTCCGTCATTGATGCTCTCCCGCCGCGATGGGCTGCCGGAGAAGTTCATCGGGCTTTGGAGCTGTTTCTGGCTTGGTGAGGCGGATCCGTCCTTTGATGGCGTGATTATTTTCCGAAAGGATGGGGCGTTCGCCTATCGTCGGGACGATGGCCGTTCGGGATGGCTTGTCCCCGGCACGACGATTCAGACTGATTTTGGTATGGCAAGCATAAACTAAGGAGGCAAACATGGGATTCCTGTTCTTCAAGACCGGCAAGGAAAAAGAGCGTGAGGAGCGTCGTGAGAAGCGCCATGCGCTTCGCAAGGCGGAGGGCGCAGTCGACGAGGTGACCGAACGCATCAAGAAGATGGAAAAGGACGCCGAGGCCGAATGGAACCGCGCCAAGGAGGCGACCAAGGAGGGCAAGCAGGCCGCCGCCCAGCGGGCGCTGACGTCTTACCGCTCGGCACAAGTTCTGATCACGAAGCTTGAGCAGAAGAAGTGGGTGTTCAAGCAGGTGCTGATGAAGCTCGAGACGGCTGGAACGGATGCTGAGTTCGCCAAGGCCCTTGCGGCGGTGAACAAGGTGACTAACATCAACGTCGAGATGGTCGAGGATGTGTTCGACGAGGCCGGCGATCTGTTGGCGGAGGCGGGTGACACGGACAAGTTCTGGGCGCAGATGTACGGCAAGGAGGTCGAGGGCTCGAAGGACGCGCTTCAAGACCACGTGCCGTCGATGGAGGACCTTGAAAAGACGCTCCAGGAGGAGGTCGCCGGGAAGATTCAAGGAGCCGTCGATCCGGCGACGCTGGAAAAGGAACTCTGAGTCAAGATGAACGACAACACGATCAACGCTGATGTGACGATGGGGGGTGCGACGGGTGCGCTCCTCGCGGGGCGTTATCGTGTTGTTCGCCAGCTCGGACAGGGCGGGATGGGGTCGGTTTGGCTTGCGGAGGACACGGTTTTAGATGATCGCCAGGTGGCGATTAAGATGCTGCCAAGTGTTCTGGTTTCAAACAAGCGGGCCTATAAGCAGATCAAGAGCGAGGCTCTCGTTTCTCTGAAACTTTCCCATCCGAACATCGCGCCGTTCCGATCCTTTGAGGACAACGGCGGCAATCCGTTTCTGGTGGTTGATTTTATTGAGGGGGAAACGCTTGATGACTATCTTGCGGATCATGAAAACCTGGCTGATGCGGATGCGGAGAGAATCCTTCTGCCTATTGCAGAGGCCTTGGACTACGCGCATTCAGAGGGGGTTATTCATAGGGATGTAAAACCTGCCAATGTGATGGTGCGGAAGGACGGGCATCCGTATGTGCTTGATTTTGGTATTGCGCGTGAATTGCAAGAGACGATGACTAGGGTGACTGGCGCGGGTTCTTCCGGGACTTTGATGTACATGTCCCCAGAGCAGTTGAATGGCGATCCTCCGTCGGTTTCGCAAGACGTATATTCGTTTGCTGCTCTTTGTTACGAATGTTTCACGGGTCATCCGCCTTTTGAGCGGGGATCGATTGAGCATCAGATACTGGAGGTCAATCCACGACCGTTTAACACAAGTTCTTTTTCCTTGTCTGTACTGAAAGGTCTTGCAAAGAAATCGGAAGATCGGCCTTTGTGTTGTCGGGACGTTTTGCTTGCAAAGGTCGCGGCTTGCGGTGACGAACAAGTTTCTTCTAGTCCTCAGCAGGGTGTCCCAGATCATGTGAAAGGGACTGTTGGTGCTGACAAGGCGAACGTTGGACAGAATGAGTTGTGCATAAAGCCTGCTGGAGGATCTGCTTCTGCCGACGACGTTCGCATAAGGCGACATGTCCAGGTAAGGGATTTTGATTCACTTCAATGTTGCAAGACACGAGAAGAGTATTGCCAATATGCTGAAAATGCATATGTCCATGCGATGGGCGTGTGCAAGTGGAATGGTGATTTTGCCGGAGAGCGTGCCGTGGCTTTGCTTCATTCGTATCAACAGGAAATGGGGACTGCAACACTTGGCCGTTGTGCGGAAGTCCGAGATCGCATAGAACAGTTGATCCGTGAACTCGAAGCCAGGGATTAAAAGTATGGCGAGACGTGTTATAGAGTTCGGACATTCATCAAAAAACATTTGGAACGATGTGAGCGAGACGATCTGTGCGTTCGTGGATCGGGTTGACGGGAGGTTCGTGCAATGAAACT
Organism: Kiritimatiellia bacterium; assembly: GCA_024405255.1. The sequence continues at coordinate 724 of JAKSOY010000243.1, read as the reverse complement.
TTATCATGGCAGTCAAGTGCGTGATTTCGTTCCGACCTATGGGCTTGGAAACGATACGCACGATTATGGTCGTGGGTTCTATACGACGGCGGATAAGGAACTTGGCAAGGAGTGGGCTGTCGGGCAGCAGGCGGATCGTGACGGCTGGCTGCATGTGTATGAAGGAGGCGTGACATGAAGCATCCTTATGACGAAGTGTATCTGAACGATGTGATTGAAGAGCAGGGGCGGTTCTTCGAGGGGCTGCAGGACGAGCCGTCGCCCATTGACTCGGCCGACCTGCTCACGGCCTATATGCACAGCTCCACCCGGCGGCAGCTGGACGAAGGGCAGGCCTGGTACCTGACGCTGGACGCCGAACGCATCAAGAGCGTGTTCCTGCAGGAGTCCGGCTACGTGCCGAAGGCAGGCGAGCCGCTTCGGGGCTTTCTGCCCAAGTGGATCGGTGAGTTCTATGCCGCGGCACAGTGGTATTGGAACGTGCCGAGCGCGGAGTTGTGTGACAAGTTGCCTGTCGAGTCCCTTTGTGTCGTCTATCCGGGAGCGCATGATCTTGACCTCATGACGGCCGTCGAGAAGTTGGGACGTCCGGTGTTGGGCGTCAAGCAGGAGGCGGCAAGGATATGAAGCTCTATCACGGATCGAAGGCGGGGATTGTCGGGGCGATTTCTCCGATAAGCCGGGGTTGCTGTGACTTCGGGCGGGGGTTCTACATGGGGAGCGA
>JAKSOY010000242.1 GCA_024405255.1 Kiritimatiellia bacterium | reverse complement strand
GTGGACGTGATGTTCGCGACGGCGCAGGGTACGGTGAAGAAGACCCTGCTCGGCGATTTCAAGAACGTCAACCGCAACGGCATCAAGGCGATTACGATCGACGAGGGCGATTCGCTCGTGGAAGTGCGCCTCGTGAAGCCGGGCGAAGACGTGGTGATGATCACGCGCAACGGCATCGGCACGCGCTACAATTCGAGCGAAGTGCGTCGCATGGGCCGTGCGGCGACCGGCGTGCGCGGCATCAGCCTGCGCGAAGGCGACGCCGTCTGCTCGCTCGACGTCGTGGACGACACGAAGACGCTTCTTGTCGCGACGGAGAACGGCTACGGCAAGCGTACGGAGTTCAGCGCGTATGAGACGAAGCATCGTGGCGGCATGGGCGTGACGGCGATCAAGGGCGCCGACCGTAACGGCAAGGTCGTGTCGGCGCATGCCGTGCACGACGACGAGTCGATCATCTCGATCACGTCGGACGGCCTGATGGTGCGTCAGCGCGTGGTGGACATCACGGTTGTCGGCCGTAGCGGCATGGGCGTGCGGCTTGTGCGTCTCACGGAAGGGGCGTCGCTCGTTTCCGTGTCCGTCGTGGCGGCCGAACCCGAAGAGAATGCAGCGGCCCCTGCGGCCGATGATCCGTCTGCTGCGCCTGCCGAGTCGGCGGCACCTGAAACAACGCCTGAGGACGAGGGGGCGACCCCGGAAACGCCGGCGACTGAGGAAGGAGCCAACTCGTGAAAAAGTCCGTAGCTCCCATATTCCCGCAAAAAGACGACAAGGTGAACTTGCTCCTCGCGAGCGGCTTCTTCCTGGGACTTGCGCCATTCGTGCCGGGTTCTTTCGGCGCGCTCGTCGGACTCGTCTGGCACTTCCTCGCGTTGCCGTTCGGTCTGAGCGACGGGGCGGTGCGTCTGTGGTGCCTGATCGGCGTCGTCGTGTTTTCGATTCTGCACTATCGGCTGACCCCGTGGGCGCAGCGGAAGTGGAATTGTGCGGATCCGCGTCATTTCGTTCTGGACGAAATCGTGGGCTATCTCTGCGTGCCGCTTTTCTGGGCGTTGCCGGCGGAACCTGTGCTGCCCGTCTGGGCGCTCGCGCTGCTCGGTTTTGTCGTCTTCCGCATTCTCGACGCCATCAAGTTGCCGGGTGCGCGCTACATCGACCGCAACATCCACACGGCGAGCGGCGTGCTGTTCGATGACGTCGTGTCGGCGATCTATACGGCGGTTCTCGTGTCGTGCATTGCGTGGCTGGGTAATTGAGTGTCGGTGCGAGACGCGAGGCGATGAAGAAGCTCCTGTTGAGTGTGCTGGCGGTAGCGGCGTTGGGCGCGCAAGCGACAACGTTCACGCGGCCACTTGATCGTGTGGCATCGATGGATCCCTTGCGTGCGACGTCGATGTACGATGCAATGGCAATCGCCCTTGCATACGAAGCGCCGCTGGAAATCGATTATTTTGCGCGGCCGTACAAGCTGCGTCCGGGCCTCTGCGCCCTGCCGGAAGTCTCAGCGGATGCACGCGCGTATACTTTCACCATTCGCGAAGGAGCGGTGTTCCATGCGGATCCGTCGCTGGGGAACAAGTCGCGTCCCGTGACGGCGCAGGATCTGGTCTACTCGCTCAAGCGGCTGGCGGACAAGAAGAACGCCTCGAGCGGCCTCTGGACGATGGACGCCGTTGCACGCGATGCGAAAGGCGAACCGCGCGTGGAGGCGCTTGATGCACGCCGGGTGAAGATCACGCTGAAGGAACCACAGTATGTTTTCCCGTGGTTGATGGCCATGCCGTATGCGAGCGCGGTGCCGCAGGAAGCCGTTGAGATGTACGGATCTCGCTTTGGTAGTTTGGCCGTGGGGTCGGGTCCGTATCGCCTCACCGACTGGTGGCGGAACCATCGGATGCGCTACACACGCGCGCCGGCGTGGCCGGGATGGAAGGACATTCCGACGAAGCCCTACGACGAACTCGAGTTTGTCGTGGTGGACGATGCGTCCACGCAGTGGCTGATGTTCCTTTCGGGCGAAGTGGACATGCTGCGTGCCATTGCGAACGACAACTGGGACGCGGTGGTGGGGCCTGATGGCAAGTTGCTGCCCGACCTGCAGGCGAAGGGCATACGCCTCTTCACGACGGTGGCGCTGGAAGTCGACTACATCGGCATCAACATGAAAGACCCCGTGCTGGGACCGAACAAGAAGCTGCGCCAGGCGCTCAACTGCGCGTTTGACTTCGACGCGTGGAATCGCTACTGCAACAACCGTCTGCTGCCGTGTTCGGGTCCGGTGCCGCCGGGTGTCGAGGGACGCCTTGAAACGCCGTTTGCGTATTCCTACGATGTCGAGAAGGCGAAGAAGCTTCTTGCCGAGGCGGGCTATCCGGGCGGTGTCGATCCGAAGACGAATCGTCGGTTGGTGATTTCCATTTCGTGCGGACGCGCCAATCAGGAAGTCCGCGAGGAAATCGAACTTGTGCAGAGCTTCTACAACGCCGTCGGCCTCAAGCTCGAACCGCGCTATATGACGTGGGACGCGTTCCTTCAGGCCGTGAACCAAGGTCAGACGTCGCTGTATCTGATGAGCTGGCTCGGCGACTATCCGGATGCGGAAAACTTTCTGCAGGTCTTCCATTCGAAGAACGTCGCACCGGGTTCGAATCACGGCAACTATGTGAATCCCGAATTCGACCGGATCTACGATGCAGGCCTGACGACGAGGATTGCCGAAGAGCGGCTCACGTATTGGCGCAAGGCGCAGGAGATCATCCGCGAGGACTGTCCGTGGATCTTCCTCTACTATCCGAAACGCTATTCGTTCGCCAAGGCCCGTCTGGGCAACTATATTCCGTCTGACTTCCCGTACGGTACGGAGAAGTACCTCTACCTCAAAGAACAAAACAGCAAGTAAAACGTATGAACGCTTTCTTGAAAATCAACGGACTGTTTGTCGCAACCTTCTGCGCGTTGGCAGGTTGCGAAACGGTCGAACGCGCACGGGCCGCGCAACAGCGTGTCGCGGCGCTGACGAACGACGTCGCGGTGGCGACGAGTGCGTCGACGAATCGCGTGAACCTGGTCGGTTCGCGCCTCGTGGACTACGTGGCCTACGCGTCGGCGCATCGTCCGGACCTCGAGGCGTCGCGCCTCGCCGTATCCAACGCCGTGCTCGGGGTGATCCTTGCGACCTCCGACCAGCGTCTGCAGGCCGACCTTTCGGCCGGCTATTCGCAGCAGACGCACAACACGCATCACTTCTCGTGGCATCAGAACCGCGGGAAGGCGACCGGGGCGATCTCGTTCGATCTGCTCATCTACGACTTCGGGCGCATCGAAGCGCGCGAGAAGGCGGCGCGCGAAGACCTCGTCGCGGCGAAGCGCGATCTGGAAGATGCAGAGCTGACGGTCTTCAATGAAGTGTGTGCGTCCTATTTCACGCTGATGCGCAACGATGCGCTTCTGGAAGTGGCGCGGACGAACGAGTTCATGCACGCGGAACACCTGAAGCAGAGCGAGCAGCTGTTCAATGTGGGCGAAGCGAAGAAACTCGACGTGCTGAAGGCGCGCGTGGATCTGTCCGATGCGCGGCTGGCGACGATCAACGCCTCGAACGAGGTGATCACGGCGGGGGCGGAGTTCCTGCGGACGCTCGGCCTCGAGAACGATCGCGCGACGCGCGCGGATGTTCTGGCCGTGGCGAAGGACTGTCTGGCGGAGTCGACGAACCAGCTGCCGGTCACCACCTACACGGCGGTCGAAGCGTTGCAGCTGGCGCGCACGAATTCGCCGTCCCTCTGTGCCCTGCGGGCGAATCTGCGTGCGGCGATGGCGGATGTGGACTATGCGGTGGCGGACCTGAAGCCGCGCGTGTCGCTCTCGTCGGCGTTCAATTTCGTCGATCCCGCCTGGAACTGGAGCTGGGGCTTCCAGGCCGTTCAGACGCTGCTGGATGGCTGGCGCAAGCAGGCGGCGGTGAAGGTGGCCGTGGTGGCGATGCAGTCCGCCCGCACGGCCGTGGACAACGCCGAACAGCGGCTGTCGTACGATCTGGCCGTCGCGGCGGCGACGCGCGACAACGCACGGCAGTCCCTTGAAACGGCGCGTGTGGAAGTGGCGCAGGCACGTGAGAATTTCGAGAACGTGATGATGCAATACCGCGTGGGCGATGCGTCCCGACTCGACTTTACGGATGCCGTCGGCGCGCTGGCGAGCGCGCTCGGTACGCGTGTGAAGGCTTTCTATGCGGCGGAAATCGCCGAGGCGACGCTGGTGCGTCTGACGGGGCGGGATCCATGGGCGAATTCCGTCCCTGCGCAGACATTGAAACAAGAACCGACAATTGAGGATCTCGCAAATGAAAATCGTTAAGTTTCTGATCAAACTCGTCATCTGGCTTGCTGTTTTGGGGGCCGCGGGCTATTCTGGCTGGCGCTACTTCGATTCGAAGAAGGAAGAGGCGGCCGTCATCACCTATCGTACGGCGCCGCTGGTGAAGACGGACATCTACCGGACGGTCGAGGCCACGGGTACGGTGCAGCCGATCAAGGAGGTCGAAGTCGGCGCGCAGGTCAACGGACGCATCGTGAAGCTGTTCGTGGACTACAACTCGGTCGTGACGAACGGCCAGGTGGTGGCGCTCATCGACCCGCAGGTGTACGAGGCGAACTACAAGAACGCGCTGGGCGAACTGCACACGAACGAAGCGAACATCAAGAAGTGCGAAGCGCAGCTCGTACTGGCGGAGAAGACGCTCAAGCGCAAGCAGGAACTGGTGAAGAACAACATGGCGCCGGTTGCGGACTACGATATCGCGCTTGAATCGCGCGATACGGCGATTGCCTCGCTTGAAGCGGCGAAGGCGAGCGTGGAGCGCAGCCAGGCGAGCGTGAGCCAGGCGCGTGCGAACCTCAACTACTGCACCATCATTTCGCCGGTGAACGGCGTGGTGATCGTGCGGTCGGTCGATGAAGGCCAGACGGTCGTTTCCTCGATGAACGCCGTGCCGATCTTCAAGATCGCGACGGACCTCAAGCGCATCCAGGTGGAGGCGACCGTGCCGGAGGCGGATATCGGCAATGTGAAAGAAGGCCAGGCGGTGACGTTCACGGTGGATTCCTATCCGGGGCTCAAGTTCAAGGGCGATGTCTGCCAGGTGCGCATGGCTTCGACGACGACGTCGAGCGTGGTGACCTATCCCGTGATCATCGAGGCGGATAACCTCGGCGGGCGTCTCTTCCCCGGCATGACGGCGAACATTTCCGTGCACATCGACGAGGCGAAGGGCGTGCTGGCGGTTACGTCCGCTGCGTTCCGGTATCGTCCGATGACGCCGCCGGCTGCGCCGATGGGCGGAGCCCCTGGCGCGTCCGCACCGGCGGCCGCGCCGGCGAAGGAAGAAAAGGACGACACGCAGAGGCCGCTTTATCTGATGGACGCCAATGGCCAGCCGGAGAAGGTGATGGTCGAGATCGGCCTGAGCGACGGCAACTTCACGGAGATCAAGTCGCCCAAGGGACTGGAGAAGCGTGTGGCGGTGCTGGGCATTCAGCCGCCGATGAAGAAGGGCGGGATGGGACCGCACGGCGGTGCGGGTTCGTCGAATCCGTTCATGCCCAAGCCGCCGATGCGGCGCAAGCCCAATGCGGGTCCGGGCGGTCCGCACTAATGTAACGCAGCCGAAACGGCTGTCACGCGAGATGAAAGAGAGGAGAGAACCATGGACAAGACAAAATCGGAAAGTCTGAAATACTGGGGAATCGGGTGCGTCTTGGACGTGGTTCTTCTTTTTGCCGTCGTCGGCTTTATGAACCATGATCAGGGGGCGAGCTTCTTCCTCTACCTGATGCTGTTCGCCATCCCGGCGGGATTGATTCGCGCACTGTTTTTCACGCCGCAGACTTCGAAGTGGCTGCGCATCCTGCTGGGACCTGTCGGGGCGATCCTCTGCGTGGGGCTGGCGTTCCTGTGGCCGCTGGATTTCTCATCGTCGGACGGCGGAAAAGATCCCGTGCGCAAGCCGCAGACGACATCCGTCAAGCCGGCAGCCCCGGAAACGCCGCCGGAGAAAATCGAGGACGTGCTGGCCGAACTCGACGAACTGGTCGGACTTGAAGGCGTGAAGGCCGAAGTGCGCCGGATCGTGAATCTGGTGAAGATCAACGAGGCGCGTCGGAAGCAGGGCATGAAGGTGCCGCCGATGAGCTACCACATGGTGTTCACGGGGAATCCCGGTACGGGCAAGACGACAGTTGCGCGAATTGTCGCGCGCGCCTTTGTGGCGTTGGGCATCATCAAGAACCGTCAGATCGTCGAAGTGGATCGTTCGGGCCTTGTGGGACGCTATGCGGGCGAAACGGCGGTGAAGACGAATCAGAAGATCGACGAGGCGATGGGCCTGCCTACGAAGTTCGACAAGCAGGGGCATCCCGTCGACCTGACGGCGGCCGAACGC